>JAIKXH010000148.1 GCA_024684215.1 Lachnospiraceae bacterium | reverse complement strand
TTTTGACACGAAAGGAAGTGCTGATATGAAAGATATTGCAGCCGAATTGCAAGAACAGCTTACAATAGAAACTGTCTTTACGGCGCGTATCGGTGGTCTTGAAATACCGATCAGCGAATCTACGGTTGTCACCTGGATTCTTATAGGGGTTGTGCTTATTGTTTGTCTTATACTTGGCACAAATCTCAAGGTGAAAAATATATCGAAAAGACAGGCCGTTTCTGAGTTTGTTGTCACAAAGCTTGAAGGCATCGTGAGCGGCATGCTCGGAGAGGAAGGAAAAGGATACGTTCCTTACATGCTGGCGGTATTTATCTTTTTGATCTTTTCAAATACCGTGGGTATATTTGGATTTAAACCGCCTACAAAGGATTTAAATGTGACGGCGGCGTTGGCAATCATGAGTATTTTGGTTGTACAGTTTGCAAATATTAAAGCCCATAACCCTTTGGGATGGATAAAGAGCTTTGGAAAGCCGCTTGCGCTGGTTACTCCCATTAATATTCTGGAGCTTGTCATAAAGCCTTTATCACTGTGTATGCGACTTTTCGGTAACGTTCTGGGAGCATTTATTATCATGGAACTTTTAAAATCCGTTGTCCCGGTCGTTGTACCTGCAGTGTTTTCTCTTTATTTTGATTTATTTGACGGTATATTACAGGCGTACGTTTTTGTATTCCTTACATCTTTGTACATAAAAGAAGCTATAGAATAGGCATTAAGTTTTTTATAAAACGGAGGAAAAAGATATGTTAGCAATTGGAGCCGGAATCGCAGCACTCGCCTGCATCGGAGCAGGACTTGGAATAGGAATAGCAACCGGAAAGGCTGTTGATGCAACCGCACGTCAGCCCGAAGCAAACAGCAAGATCATGACCACTCTTATATTAGGTGGTGCACTTGCAGAAGCTACCGCAATTTACGGTTTCGTAATCGGTATTCTCATAATTTTCATGTTGAAATAATTGCCTTAGAGATTTAGTGGCTAATAAGGCATCTCTACAAGGAGATAATTATGCTAAAGGTTGATATTAATTTACTTTTTACGGTTATAAATCTTTTTATACTCTTTTTTGTAATCTGGAAGTTTCTCTTTAAACCGGTAAAAAAGATTATCGCAAAGAGACAGGAAGAGGTTAAAGCTGTATACGATGAGGCCGACAAAGCAAAAGCCGAGGCCGAGGAGGTAAAGTCTTCGTACGAAGAGCAGCTTAAAAAGGCGGAAGAGGAAAAGAATGCCATTCTTAAAGAGGGCAGAGCAAAGGCATCATCCGATTATGAAAAGATTATCGAGTCTGCCAAGTTAGAAGCCGGAAATATTGTTGACAAGGCTAAGGCTGATGCGAAGGAAGAATCCGAGCGTATCATGAAAAATGCCAACGACGAGATCGGCGAACTTGTAACCAAGGCTGCCGCAAAGATTTCGCTTACAAAGGAAAATCCCGAGGCAGATTTAAAGCTGTTTGATGAGTTTTTGAGCAAATCAGGTGAGTAAAAGTGAGCAGGAAAAAGACTAATTTCGAATGCACTCTCCGGTATGTTACAAAGCCTACGGACGAACAGCTGGAGAAGATTAAGAATTTCATATACAAAAAATATGTCAGCGAAGATGTCCCCAAGGAGATAATCACTTTTGACCTAATAGAGGATAAAAGTCTCGGCGGCGGATTTATCTTAAAGTGCGGCAACGAGCAGTACAACTGGAGTACCGAAGGCAGAACCAGACAGTTTGCCGAAGCAATTGACAAAATCAGAAAAGATATGGTGCCCGGAATGGACGTCATGTCTATTTTGCGTACTACGGTTGAGGAATTTGAACTGGCTGCAGCTCACAGGCATGTGGGATATGTAACCTATGTCGGAGACGGAATCGCTACCATCAAAGGACTTCCTCATGCCGCTTACGGTGAGATAGTTATTTTTGAGTGCGGAATTAAAGGTATGATACAGGATATCAGACCGAACGAGATCGCCGCAATTTTGTTTGGCTCCGACAGAGAGATTCGTGTCGGAAGCCGTGTGGCGAGAACAGTCAGAAGCGCGGGTGTCCCTGTGGGAGAAGGTTTCCTCGGAAGAGTTGTCAATGCACTCGGCGAGCCTATTGACGGCCTCGGAAGCATAGAGGAGGCGGCTTACAGACCTGTCGAAAGCCCGGCACCCGGAGTGGTGGACAGGAAGTCTGTAAGCACACCTATGGAGACCGGTATTCTTGCAATCGATTCAATGTTCCCTATAGGAAGAGGTCAGCGTGAGCTCATCATAGGCGACCGTCAGACCGGAAAGACTTCGATAGCGCTTGATACCATCATAAACCAAAAGGGAAAGGACGTTGTCTGTGTCTATGTCGCAATAGGACAGAAGGCGTCAACCATCGCAAAACTTGTGGGCAATTTAAAAAAGCATGAAGCCATGGATTATACCATTGTGGTTAACGCTACCGCATCAGAGCCCGCACCCTTGCAATATATAGCGCCTTACGCAGGATGTGCTCTTGCAGAGTACTTTATGTACAAGGGCAAGGATGTGCTTATCGTATACGACGATCTGTCAAAGCATGCTGTAGCTTACAGAGCACTTTCACTTTTGCTTGAGCGTCCGCCGGGACGTGAGGCATACCCCGGAGATGTTTTCTATCTCCATTCAAGACTTCTTGAGAGAAGTGCCAGATTAAATGACGCAAACGGCGGCGGCTCAATAACCGCTCTGCCGATTATAGAAACCCAGGCAGGTGATGTATCTGCCTATATTCCCACCAATGTTATATCGATAACCGATGGTCAGATTTATTTAGAGAGTACATTGTTTAACCTTGGTGTGAGACCTGCGGTAAATGTAGGACTTTCTGTATCACGTGTAGGTGGTGCGGCGCAGACAAAAGCTATGAAAAAGGCGGCGGGTTCAATACGTATTGACCTTGCACAGTTCAGGGAGATGGAAGTTTTTACTCAGTTTTCATCCGACCTTGATGCAACCACAAAAGCACAGCTTTTGCACGGAAACATTTTATTGGAGCTTTTAAAGCAGCCTCTCGGACAGCCTCTTAGCATGGCGGAGCAGGTCATCACTTTGGTGACTGCAAATGCCAGATGTATGGAAGATATATACATCGATAAGATTAAGGATTTCCAGATGGGACTTTTAAAATTTGTGGCTTCGGAGCATTCGGAGATAATGACTCAGATTAAAAATACCGGTGCTTTGGACGAAGAGTTAAAGAGCATGATAGTAGATGCCGCAAATGAGTACAAAGAGCTCTTTAAAAAGGAGTAATCTTGGCAAATATACGTGAGATTAGCGGACGTATCAGAAGTATCCGCGATACCATGAAAATTACAAATGCCATGTACATGATCTCATCCACAAAGCTCAAAAAGGCAAAGAGGGGTCAGGAAGGCAACCTGCCGTATTTTAAAGAGCTTAACAGGATGTATGCCAGAATCATTCAGTCCACCTCTGAGCTTCAAAATATACCTTACCTCGATGAGAGACCTGAAAAGGCGGGGATGGACAGGACTATTGCACTTATAGTCATTACGGCGGATAAGGGGCTTGCAGGTTCATATAATCACAATGTGGTTAAGCTTGCGGAGGAGATTATGCGCACCTGCGGCTGCAAAACCAAGCTTTATGTTGTGGGCGAGGTTGGCAGACAGACTTTTGCGGGCAAAAAAGTGGAGATGGCCGGTCAGTTTAAGTACAGCGCTCAAAATCCTTCGCTTCACAGGGCAAAGCTCATAAGCCAGGTGATTTTGGACAGCTATTTATCAGGTGAGATTGACGAGGCCAGATTGGTTTTCACTCAGATGAAAAACAATATTGCAAGTGAGGCGGTAGCTATGAGAGTTTTGCCGCTGATGTACGAATCGCTTGTACCGGTTAACCCGGAATCGGGAGAGATACCCGAAAAGCCTTCGATTAATTTCCTGCCATCCGTTGAGAGTGTTTTGGACAATATAGTTCCGGATATGGTTGTCGGAGATGTGTACAGTGCTCTTGTCGAATCTTTTTGCAGTGAGCAAAATGACCGCATGATGGCCATGGATGAAGCCAATAAGAATGCTTCGAGTATGATTCATGAGCTTCAAATAGAGTACAACAGAGAAAGACAGGCGATGATCACGCAGGAGATAACTGAGGTTATCGCAGGAGCCAAAGCTCAAAAGAAAAAGAAAGCTCAGAGAGAACTTGCCGCAAGGGGCGGTAAATAGAAAGGAGACCTTCTTAAGATGGACAATATCGGAAATATAGGAACGGGACGAATTGTATCCGTAACGGGACCGGTTGTTGATGTCGAATTCGGGGATGATTGTCTCCCTTATATACAGGATGCTCTTGAAGTAGATTTAAACGGTAAAAGACTTGTTATGGAAGTTGCTGCTCACATAGGTGAGGGCCTTGTTAGATGTATCATGTTGGGACCCAGCGACGGACTTGCAAGGGATATGGAAGTTAAGGCCACCGGATCCGGAATAAAAGTTCCGGTCGGAGAGCAGACCTTGGGAAGAATTTTTAACGTACTGGGGGATACCTTAGACGACGGAGAAAAGCTCACCGGAGAGAAGTGGGTCATTCACAGAGATCCGCCTAAATTTTCGGAACAGAGCCCGGTACAGGAAGTACTTGAGACCGGAATCAAGGTCATTGACCTTTTGGCACCCTATTCAAAGGGTGGTAAGATCGGACTTTTCGGCGGCGCCGGTGTAGGAAAGACCGTGCTTATACAGGAACTTATTACAAATATAGCTACCGAGCATGGCGGATACTCGATATTTACCGGTGTGGGAGAGCGTTCCAGAGAGGGTAACGATCTGTGGAATGAAATGGCTGAATCAGGCGTTCTTTCAAAGACAGCGCTTGTGTTCGGACAGATGAACGAGCCGCCGGGATCACGTATGAGAGTTGCGGAAACAGGCCTTACTATGGCAGAATATTTCCGTGACGTTAAAAATAAAGATGTACTTTTGTTTATAGACAATATATTCCGTTTTGTACAGGCAGGCTCTGAGGTATCGGCGCTTTTGGGACGTATGCCTTCGGCTGTGGGTTATCAGCCTACGCTTGCAACCGACCTCGGACAGCTCCAGGAGAGAATCGCTTCTACAAAGAACGGTTCCGTTACTTCGGTTCAGGCCGTTTATGTGCCTGCGGATGACCTTACGGACCCTGCTCCTGCCACAACCTTTGCACATCTCGATGCCACTACGGTTTTATCAAGAAAGATTGTTGAACAGGGTATATATCCTGCCGTTGATCCGCTTGAATCCACCTCCAGACTTCTTGAACCCGATGTTGTGGGGGAGGAACACTATGAGGTAGCCAGAAGAGTTCAGCAGACATTACAGAATTATAAAGAGCTTCAGGATATCATTGCAATACTCGGTATGGATGAACTATCCGAGGAGGACAAGGTTACGGTATACAGAGCTCGTAAGATACAGAGATTCCTCTCACAGCCATTCCATGTAGCCGAGAACTTTACCGGTATCCCGGGAGTGTATGTGCCTCTTTCCGAGACTATAAAGGGATTTAAGGCTATTCTTGACGGAGAGATGGATAAGTATCCTGAGGCAGCATTTTTCAATGTCGGTTCCATAGACGACGTTATAAAGAAGGCTGAATTATTGGGACAGGAATAAAATATGAGCGATAGTTTTTATATTAAAATTCTCGCAACGGACCACGTCCTATACGAGGGGGCGGCTGTGGGACTGATTTTTTCCGCACCCGACGGAGAGTTCCAGGTAATGGCTCACCATGAAAATGTTGTGGTGGCTTGCTGCGAGGGTAATATCAAGATAAAAACAGAGAATAATGGCGAATGGATAAACGCTGTTACAGGTATAGGGTTTGTGGATGTCTGTGACGGCGAAGTAACTATGTTGGTTGATTTTGCCGAGTGGGCTGATGAGGTCGCAGCGGTAAAATCCCGTGAAGCCATGGAACGGGCAAAGGAACAGCTGCGCCAGGACAAGAGTATTCAGGAATATAATCTTTCCAGAGCGACTCTTGCGAGAGCAATGGTAAAACTTTCTTCTACACCCAATGCCCCGTTGGAGTAATATGTCAGATACGTTTAGTAAGAAAAAAATTATTTATACTACAGTTATAAGCCTTTTATTTGCAGGCATGACAGCATTTGTGTTTTACATGCAGGTAAGATTCCCTTATGTTTTGGAGGATGTTGATTACTATAAGAATCTTTCTACAGGCGGGGAACTTAAATCTATCAAAGATATTTTCCAGAGCATTCCATATCTGATGAAAAACGGCGGAAGCCTTTTGTCACTGGTGGTTTTACAGATTATGCTCCTAATCGGTGAGAGAGCGGCGGATGTTTTAAATGTTTTTGCAATGCTTGTGATAGCTTATCTTATCAGCAGGTGCAGCGGCGCCAAAAAGGGAAATGTTTTGTTTATCGCACTTCCTTTCTTTTTGATGCTTTCTCTTAATTCGGATTGGCAGTATTCCTATCTGTGGGAGTTTGGCATTGTAAATTATGTATTTCCGGCCATCCCCTTTTTGGTATTTTTATATATGATCATTTATGAAGTGGCTTTTGGAAATGAAAAGGCTAACAATGCACTGACAAAGTCCCGAATCAGAGCCGTATTATGCTGTCTGTCAGCCTTTGTGGCGGCTTATGCAAATGCAGCATACGGACTTATCATTATTTTTGTGGCTGTACTTGCAATTATCCTTTCCGGAAAGGTTGTCGGAAGGGCTCCCGGGCTTCATTTGTATATCTCTTTGGGATGTGCGGTGAGCGGATGTATTTTCTATCTGCTTGTAAGCGGTAACTTTAAAAAAGTTTCTGTTATGAGCAGCCAGTACATATCGTTCAGCGTTTTCCCCGCAGTTGTGCTTGCACTTTTAATACTTGCGGTGGTTTTAAGATGCGGCGGATGGCTTAATGCGGTTCATTTGTTACTGATAGGTGTGTTGTGTTTTTGCGTTGCAATGAGATTTATAATACAGGCTATACCTTTTGTTTCCTTTAACGGAATCCAGCTGGCTACACTTTTTGTATCCATTATTCTGTTTTGCAGCCTTCTTAGAAGCTTTATCAGGGAAAACAAAAAGGTTACCATTTGGGCATATATTTTGGCCGGTAGTTCATTTTTATATACTGTTACGGCTATGCTCGAGCATATAGGAGGAATAAGCTGATGAAGATAAAGTTTCCTCCTTTCCTAAAAAAGAATCCCTTTGAATTGTTTGAAAGATTCGAAAAGCCCATCTTTACTGTGCTTATTATCGGCTGTTTACTTATAAGGGCGTGGCTTTTCGGCTCAAATAACAGTACAGGTGATGGGTTCGTTATAGAGATAGCACTTGGCGGCTTGTTTTTTACAGAGCTTTTGATCGGTGCTACATTTTTATCGATGGGCGGTCAAAGACTGTCGCAACTTGCCAGATATGTTATTTTGTACCTTGCTTTTATGCCGAGGCTTAAATATGTGTATTTGACCAGAATTACAGACTTTAAGATATTATTTGAAATCAGGGAAGATTTGACCAACGGAAAGATAAAAAATGCCGTTGTTTTCTGGCTTCCGGAGCTTTCAAAATATCTTGTGCTTTTGATACCTTTCATAATACTTCTTATAATGGCCGTAAAAACCGAGAGTGATTATTTCGGAAACATAAAACTGTTTAAGTTTAAATATATGGTTTGGGTTGCAATTGCCGCTGCAGTCGGAGTGCTGCTCTTGCCATTCGGAAACCTTGCAAACATTGGATCCTTTGTGATCACCTTTATTCTGATCAGTGGAATATGGAGACTGTGGGATGCAATCAGAAGAAGAAAATCCCTTGAACCTATGCCGGTTGTTGCATGGGCGGAGATATTGATGTTTTTGGCAATGCTATTAAAGGGAATAGTGGAGAGCTTTAGCTGATGAAGAGACTGATTTTTATAGTTGGCTCAACTGAAACGCTGGAATACTTCTCCTTACAAATGGCAGAATACTTCCTTGCGCTTCGCAGGGAAGTTTTTTTGTGGGATATGAGAAAGCCTGCGGAAAGTATAACAGCCTTTGAAGATTTGCCGGATAAGAGTAATTCTGTACTCATTACCTTTAATTTCATAGGACTGGGGACAGAAGGACAGTTTAAATGCGGATTTTCCAACGTATTCGACGAATACGGGATTGAAAAAATATGCATAATGGTTGACTCACCCGTGTATTATTATCGCTTTTTATCTCCGGAAATGCTAAACACAAAGCTCGTGTGTATTGACGGATACCATAAAGAATTTGTGGAAAAGTATTACCCTTTCTACGGTGAGGTGGGATTCATGCCGCTTGGGGGCAATCTGCCTGTTTGCAGTCTCTGGGCAAAGCCCGGAATACTTAAAGAAGGGGATATATCATATTTTAGGATGGGAGAGAACTTCATCCCCGGAGAAGATGTAACAGATGTAGATTTTAAAAGTGCAATTGACAGAAGCTGGGCAAATAAGGGGTTAGACATACTGTTTATCGGAAACTATGTTCCGCTAGAGAGTCTGGATCCTTCAATAAAAAAGCTCGGACCTGATTACAGAGAATTTGTTATGAGCATAGTGGATGAATTCCTGATTAATCCCTCCCTTCCGCTTGAACATGTACTTATGGACAGACTGGTTAAGGAATTCCCCGATGCCTCAAAGGATGAATTTTTAGAGGCATGTTATCAGTTAATATATGTTGATCTGTATGTCAGAAATCTTTATAGAGGGAAAATAGTTACAGCCATAGCGGACAGAGGAATAAAAGTACATTGCACAGGTAAGGATTGGGATAAAGCGCCCTGCAAAAGGCCGGAGAACATTATACACACAGGAGACAGCGTGGTCAGCATTCAGTGCCTGGAGGCGCTCTCTAGAGCCAAGATATCACTTAATATGATGCCGTGGTTTAAAGACGGAGCACATGACAGGGTTTTTAGCTCGATGCTTTTTGGATGTGCGCTTGTATCAGACTCGTCAAAATATATGGATAAGGTTATAGAGGGCGGAAAAGACTATTTGAAATACGATTTAAAAGCACCTGACGAAACAGCTTTTGAAGTTTCGAAATTAGTTTATGAAAATATAATAATTGAGGACAAACTTAAAACGATTGCGGCAAATGGCTTAAATACGGCGTTTCAGTCCCATACATGGAAAAACAGAGCAGCTTATATACATGAAAAGTTCATATTTTAGACACAGATTGTTCACAAATATACTATACAATACATACAAATAGGTGATGCGAGTCACCTATTCTCCCCCCCTCATAAGAAGCATAGTAGGACTTCGGTTCTACTATGTTTTCTTGTTATAGGGAAAAAATAATGATAAAATAAGAATCTGAAATATTTATTTTGATCGGGAGAGAATATGGGTAAAAAGTCAGTCAGAGAAAATAAAAACGAATACCAGATTGCCAGAGAGAATCTTAATCTTACAAGAGAAGCAGCCAGTGAACTTATGCAATATGTATCGGATGACCGTATTGAAAAGATTGAGACAGAGAAATCATTACCTCATCCGGACGAGATACTTCTTATGGCAAAAGCATATAAGGCTCCACATCTCTGTAATTATTTTTGCTCACATGAATGTCCCATCGGACAGGAAAATGTGCCTGAGGTTCAGTACAAAAGCTTAGCGGAGATTACGCTTGCGATGCTTTCCTCTTTGAACTCTATGGATAAATATAAGAACCGTTTGATAGAGATCACTTCAAACGGCAGGGTTGATGAGGACGAGGTAGAAGATTTTGAAACGATCCGTGAGAAATTGGATCAGATATCTCTGATGACTCAGTCTTTAAAGCTCTGGGTTGATAAAGCTATCGCTGACGGCAAAATGTAATATAAGCAATATAGAAATACGCTTGATACCTTTTCTTTTTATATTTATAGCGCTTATGGTTGACTTAAACAGTTGATGGTTATATAATACAAAAGTTCTGCGAGGAGTTCGGCCTCTAAATCCTCCTCGTTAAATAACAAAACCAAGGAGAAAACAATGAAATCTAGAATCAAATCACTTGCTACGGAGACAAAGATTCTCCTGCGCAGCATTCCGTCACTCGTCGTTGCGGCATATGTCGTCGCATTAGTTACCATGAATTTGCTTGCAAATAAACTGGTTCCGCTAAATATTGATTATCTGCTTATGGACTG
>JAIKXH010000069.1 GCA_024684215.1 Lachnospiraceae bacterium | reverse complement strand
TCAGCCATTCAATTTTGCGAAAATGTGCAATCTTGGGGCTGAAAATGCGTCAAAAGACTTTCTGCTGTTCCTAAATGACGACATCGAGTGTACCTCATCAGGGTGGCTTGGAAGCATGATGGAGGAGGCAGCGAAACCTCGTATAGGAGCCGTAGGATTAAAGCTTTTATACCCTGATAGAATCAGGATTCAACATTGCGGTATATCAAATCTGCCTATCGGACCTGTGCATAAGCTGCAGTTCTTTTTAGATGATAACAGGGCATATGACAACTATAATCACGGAATCAGAGACGTGATTGCTGTTACAGGCGCCTGCCTTATGATGAGGCGAGCATTGTTTGTTGAGTACGGCGGATTTAAAGAGCAGTTTGCGGTGGCATTTAATGATGTGGAATTATGTTTCCGCCTTTATGATGCCGGTTACTATAATGTAGTTTCTTTGGATTACCATTTGATTCACCATGAATCGGCCTCCAGAGGAGCGGATGAATCATTGGAAAAGTGGGAGAGACTCATGCAGGAGAGAAAGCTTCTTTACTCTCTTCATCCTGTTTTGGATGGTTTCGATCCCTTTTATAACATACACTTAAACAGAAACGGCCTTGATACCGGAATCAGACCTGCATTTGAGACGGGCATGGAGATTCCTGATCATGTGGGAGCAAGGGATTTGTTTCCTATGGAACTGGGTGAACTTGACAGATATCGCCTTGACCCTTGCATGCATGTGAGGTTTGAGGTGTGCAGGGATTATCCTAACGTGGTACTTCATGGTTATGGAGTGGTGCTTGGCTCTGATAATTCGGCCTTTGATATGGAGCTGATATTCAGAAATACCAAGGATTCTTCCATAGCATTTGCCTTTGCCCATACAAGGCAGTACAGAATAGATTTGGAAGAGAATATGCCTGATCAGATTAATGTAGGTTTAGGCGGTTTTGCTGTGGAATTCGGAAAGAATGCATTGCCGGTTGGTGAATACGAAGTGGGAATGCTGGCTTCGGACAGGACGTCTAAACTAAAGGTTTACTGGTTTAGTGAGAGAAAGATAAGAATCGGGGTTCCGCAGGCTAAGGCAAGGGCAACATCATCCATTGAAAGCCGAAGAATAAAAAGAACGGTAAAAACCCGCGTACAGTAATATATCTCACGTAAAAGCAATTAATATAGGAGGGATAAAAATGGTATCAATTAGACTGGCAGAAAAGAGCGATTTTGATTTCTTTTTTCAACTCAAGTCTGAGGATTTCAATGTTTTTTGGACAGGAGGCGCCGATAAACCTATACTTGAGAACATAAAATCATTTTTTTATAGTGCAATTGAAAACCAGAACAGGGAAGAGTGCAGAAAAATCTACATAATTGAAAATGAAAACGGTGAGAAAGTGGGACACTTGTACATAATTCCAAATGGAGAGGAATATGATTTGGCGTGCGCAATTCTCAGCGATTATTGTGGCAAAGGGTATGCCAGAAATGCAATAAAACTGGGACTTGAAGAAGGAAGAAAGTATGGATTCAAGAAGATGGTAGGAAGCATACGAGAGGATAATATTGCATCTATGAAAGCTTATACTTCATGTGGAATACAAGTGTTAGATGAGTACAAAAATGTTTTCGTTCCAAAACTTGAGCGTGAAGTGAAGATGTACAAGGTAATCTACGACTATGGCACGCAGATTGAGGAATAGTGTATGGAAGTAGGAAGCGAATATAATTTAACGCTGAATGAATTGTTAACTGTCGACAATAATTTGATTGAGTATCTGAATTCTTTTGCTAATTCTATTCTGTTAGATAGCGGAAGAAGTGCAATTAAAGCTTTAGCCGCAAAAGTAGATGGATATAATGCTGTGTTACTGCCTGATTACATTTGCGAGTCGGTAATTAAGTGCTTTGATCTGGATAAGGTGGTTTTCTATAGAACTAAAGCGGATTTTTCCATAGATATGGATGACTTTTGTAAAAAAGCAGCCGGAGAAGCCAAGGTATTTTTTCTTGTGCATTATTACGGAAAGATGCAG
>JAIKXH010000062.1 GCA_024684215.1 Lachnospiraceae bacterium | reverse complement strand
ATAGCGGAAAGCTGCAGGGACACCGGTATGAGGTGTGTGCTCTGCGGCAATGTCAACGACCATACATCATCCCCCGAAAAAATGGCGGATGAGTACGAGAGATTAAATGATTTTAATCCGCTTGTCAGTTACAGATTGGGTATGCATGCGGAATACACCTGTTCCAAGAGCTTGCTTGACAGGATAAATAAAGTTGTACATGAATATAAGGCACCTTTCTACTGCCATATGAGCGAGACTGCTTCAGAGGTTGAGGGGTGCAAGGAGAGATACGGCCTGACGCCCGGAATGTTTCTGGATTCTATGGGAATGTTTGACTATGGAGGAGGCATTTTCCACGGAGTTCATTTGACGGATGAAGAGATGAACGTCTTGGAAAAAAGAGATATCTCAGTCATTACAAATCCCGGTTCAAATTTAAAACTTGCAAGCGGCATTGCTCCTGTAAGTAAGCTCCTTATGAATGGATACAACATCGCAATAGGTACTGACGGCCCGGCAAGCAACAACGCTCTTGATATGTTCAGAGAGATGTATCTTGTGGCAACGCTTGCAAAGATAAAGGACAACGATGCGGTGTCTGTAGATGCCGGAAAAGTGCTTGCAATGGCGACCATAGGCGGAGCTAAAGCCATGGGACTTGAGGATGCTGATATACTTGCGGCCGGAAAACTTGCAGATATTATTCTTTTGGATCTGCATCAGCCCAATATGCAGCCGGAAAACAATATAGTTAAAAATATTGTATACAGCGGAAGTAAGAGCAATGTGCTTATGACGATGGTAGGCGGAAAAATTTTATACCACAACGGAATATACAATATCGGTGAGAGACCGGAAGTTATATACGAAAATTGCAACAAGATAGCAGCCAGAATACTCGGATAGAGAAAAGGATTTTAGGATGAAATTAGTATCATGGAATGTAAACGGCCTCAGAGCGGTTATGGGTAAAGGGTTTATGGACTCTTTTAACGCTCTTGACGCGGATATTTTTTGTCTGCAGGAGACAAAGCTTTCCGAGGGACAGATAGAAATGGAACTGCCCGGATATAAACAGTATTGGAATTATGCTGAAAAGAAAGGATACAGCGGAACGGCCGTATTTACAAAAATAGAGCCCATCTCGGTTTCTTACGGAATCGGCGTTGAGGAGCACGACCACGAGGGAAGGGTCATCACTCTTGAATTTCCTGAGTTTTATTTTATAACCGTTTATGTTCCGAATTCCCAGAGAGAGCTGACAAGGCTTGATTACAGACAAAAGTGGGAAGAGGATTTCAGAAACTATGTGCTCGGACTTGAGGCTAAAAAGCCTGTAGTCTACTGCGGGGATTTAAATGTTGCTCACGCGGAGATAGACCTCAAAAACCCTTCATCCAATCATCACAATGCGGGATTTACCGACGAGGAGAGGCAGTGCTTTACTAAAACCTTAGAGAGCGGATATATAGATACATTCAGACATTTTTACCCTGATAAAAAAGACATTTATTCATGGTGGTCATATATGTTCCACGCAAGGGAAAAGAATGCAGGTTGGCGTATAGATTATTTCGTGGCTTCCCAAAAGCTTGAAAGCAAGCTTAAGGATGCGAAAATACATTGTGATATAATGGGCTCGGACCACTGCCCCGTAGAGCTTGATCTTGATATATAAAGCGGGTTTTACAGTTAAAAAACCAAAATCTAAAGATACAAAATCAACTAAAGACACAGAATTAACAAAAAGATACTATAAGACACAGATTTTAGAATAGAATTACAAAATAGGTACAAGATGGATCAAGACAGACAACTCCGCTTAGAAGAAGAGAGAGAGGCGGAATTACAGCGCGCAATGCTACTCCGGCAAAGAATGGAAGAGCTATACGCGGATACATACGAGAGACTTTGCAACAAAAAGAATCCCACCAACATGAAAAAGCTGGATAAGAAAATCAATTCCACGGGAAATGTTGTAAAGAGCGCATATTACGGATATCAATATTCGGATTTATATCCCAGAATACTTGCCATGAAGGCATCAATATCACTTCAGCCCCCTGCTCAGCGTAAGCACAGCGAGGAGGAGATGGAAAGGCTTATTACCCTGGTCGCACAAAAGGATTGGGAGATACTTGCCCTTACAAGAAGCGATGATGCTATAGAAAGCTATCTGGACTTTCTTACTGACCCTTCAAACAGGCATATCATCACCAAAGCAACCCCCATAGAGGACAAATTTAAAAAGTTCTATGACAGAAAGATAAAGGTTCAGATAATGGGCCTTGTTCAGACTGACCCTACTGCAGAGTATGTCGAAACCAGGGCGATGGTGAGAAATTTCCATCTGCATGTAGGCCCTACCAACTCCGGTAAAACCTATGAGGCGATTCAGCAGCTTAAGGGGGCTGAGAGAGGCGTTTATCTCTCGCCGCTCAGACTTCTTGCTCTTGAGGTATATGATACTTTAAATGACGCGGGGACGCCCACCTCCATGAGGACCGGTGAGGAGCATATCACTGTCGAAAACAGCAGAGTATTATCGCAAACAGTCGAGACTCTTGATTTGGACAATGAGTACGATATTGCTGTTATCGATGAGTGCCAGATGATTTCCGACCCTGAGAGAGGCGCGGCTTGGTCACGTGCAATCCTCGGAGTGAAAGCAAAGGAAATATACCTTTTGTCCAGTGATAATGTGACGGAACTCCTTACGGAGATAATCGATACCTGCGGAGATACCTACGATATCACCAGACATGAGAGAAAAACCGGTCTTGTGGTAGAAAATGAACCTTTTATTCTCAGTGACAGCAACAGGATTACCAGAAATCAGATAAGACCCGGAGATTGCTATATATTATTTTCAAAAAAGCGTGTGCTTGACCTTGCGGCCAGGTTTGAAATGATGGGAGTAAAGGCAAGCGTGATATACGGAAAGCTTCCGCCTGAAACACGTAAATCCGAAGTGCGCAGATTTGCATCGGGAGAGACAAAGATAGTTATCTCTACGGATGCTATCGGAATGGGAATAAACCTCCCCATACAAAGAATAGTATTTGCGGAAAGCTGGAAATTTGACGGCCAGACAAGGCGAGATTTAAAGGCGGATGAGATACTTCAGATAGCGGGAAGAGCGGGAAGATTCGGAAAATATGACATTGGTTATGTGACAACTACCGATCCCGAGTTTTTACCGGTGCTTAAAAAGACCATCGGAAAACCGCTCCCTCAGATACATTCTGCGATTCTGGGATTCCCCAGAATGCTTGTAAATCTTGATGCGACATTAAGTGAAATCCTCACAGTGTGGTACAATATTCATCCTCAAAAGCCCTACGAGAAGATGAAGATTGACAGGATGCTCACTCTCTACAGAACGCTCAAGGATCAGAGTCTTGATTTTGATCTGATATACGGTGATTCCGACAATAAAAAAGACGTTATCTACGATATGATATCGTGCCCTATAGATGAGGGAAATCCAAGAGTATTGGATCAGTGGGTGCAATATTGCCTAACATATGCGGCCGATATTTCACTCGAAAAGCCTTCTTATCCAAGGGGCGGACATAACGAGCTCGAAAAGCTGGAGACTTACTATAAGCTTTTGGAATTGTATCACCTTTTCTCGGTACACATGGGCAAAATCATGGACGAGGAATGGCTGATGGAAGAGAAAAAAAGTACGGAGATGATGATAGAAGATTACCTTACCGGTAATAAAAATAAATTCATCAAACGTTGTAAGGACTGCGGAAGACAGCTCCCTATGGGTCATGGATACGAAAGATGCGACAGCTGCAGAAAAACCTTTGAAGCCTTGAGGGGAATTCCCGGTGCGAGATACGGAAGGCAGTTTGAAAGCGCCGGAAGGGGCAGGAGAGGAAGACGATAAAAATCCTAAAAAACATAAGCTAATAAAAGTATAATATAGTAAACCATAATAAAACAGGTCGGTACATTAAACACAGTACCAACCTGTTTTTTGTTATTACGATATTTAAATATTTAACATCTTATTTGCTTCTTCTAAAACTACACCGCACATTTCTATGAATCGCTTGTGGTTTTTGTCAATGAATTCGTAATTGCTTTCCTTGCAGGCAAATTCCAGATCCTTCGCCATAGCGGAAAGGTCCGTGGCGCCTATCGTCATAGAGTTAGATTTAAGGGAATGGACATTCACCTCATAATTCTTAAAGTCCTTTTGATCATACAATTCGTTAAGCTGCTGAACCTTCTCGGGAAGAGATTCGGCGTAGAGAGTTAATGCATCGTGGTAGAAATCCTCCATTTCGCCGCAGTAGCGAAGACCGGTTGATTTATCGATAACCGAGGAGTTGTATGCATTATGGCGCTTATTATGCTCAAGCTCTGTTTCGTGGATGTAAATAATCTTTTCCTGAGGAAGATAAGTCTTTAGCATTCCGGAAAGGTGTTTAACATCCATAGGCTTTGAGAGATAATCGGTGAAGCCGTTGTTCAAATACATTTCTCTTGCGCCCAAAATAGCATTTGCCGTAAGCGCAATGGTGGGTGTCTGGAGGTTAAGGTTGCCCGGGGTGGTCTTTGAAGCGGCGAGGGTCTCGATACCGTCCATGTCGGGCATCATGTGGTCTAACAGGATCATATCGTATTTTTCTTTGACAATAAGCTTTAACATTTCAAAACCGCTTGAACAGGTGGTTACAATCGCTTTTGTAGTCTCGATGAGTCCCGCCGCTACTTTTAGGTTCATATCGTTGTCGTCAACAATAAGAATTTGCGCGGACGGACATACAAAAGAGGACTCGTTGCTTTCGGCATCCTCATATTCGTCAGGGCGATAATTATCAAGACTTCCGATAGGCGTATTGTCAACAATCTCTTGAGGGAGACAAACAATAAATTCGCTGCCCACGCCGTAGGCACTGTTACATTCTATCGTACCGTTCATCATATTAACGAGATTTCCGGTTATTGCAAGGCCGAGGCCGCTTCCCTCAATGCTCTTATTTCTGACAAAATCCAGACGTTCAAACTGCTGGAAAAGTTTATCCCTGTCTTCTTCTTTAATACCGATGCCGGTGTCCTTTACAATGATGACAAGTAGTTTTTTGTCATCTTCTGCAGTATTCATATTCACCTGCAATGTAACAGATCCCTTATGAGTATATTTAACAGCATTGTTTAAAAGATTGATCATAATCTCGCGGATTCGTTTTGAATCGCCGAGTAGAACCGTAGGAAGAGTTTCGTCAATCTCACAGTTAAGGCGCAGGCCTTTTTCATCGGCTTTTACTTTTATCATGGATATTACGCTTGATAAAAGCTCGCGTATGTCATAGTTCTCGTTTATGAGATCCATTTTACCCTGCTCGATTTTGGAAAAGTCCAAAATATCATTGATGATTTCCAAAAGAGATTGGCTGGCGGTTTTGATATTTTCGGAGTAACCTTTTATGCTCTCACTGGAATTCTCCCTAAGGATAAGTTCGTTCATACCCATAATAGCGTTGATTGGGGTACGTATTTCGTGAGACATATTTGCAAGGAAGGTTGATTTTGCGCGGTTTGATTCAGTGGCTTCAAGTGTTTGCTCTTCCAGCTTTTTAAGGTTTGTAAGCTCCTGGACAACGGCGCAAAACAGTATTCCCAAAAGTCCGAGTGCGGCGAAGATACCATCGTTTGAATGAATGGGGAGATTTAAATAAACAATCTCCATTAAAGCGAACAGTAAGAATACGGCAAAACCAATGGATATAATTTGATAGTCTCTGTTTTTCTTGTGGAGGACATCATAGATGATAAGTCCCGATCCAACCACAATGACGATTACAAGAGGAATATTCATAATAGGCATTGAATCGGAATAGTCTACAATGCCTGTAAAATGCAAGACTGTATATAGCACAAAATTCACCAGCAGTATGCAGTTTAAAATATTGTAAACCCACTGGTATCTGCGCTTTTGGAGGAGGTTCAGATAACATGAAAAAGGGAACGGAAGAAGCATTACGAGCATGTATTCCACAACGCCGTCAACGTTATAATTTCCAAAAAGGAAAGGATATGTGTAGTTGTCCAGAATAAACCAAAGGGCAGCTGTAAGTACGGAGATGCTAAGGTACATAAGGCTAAAGCTTCTCTTGCTTCTAAGCCTGTAAACGACTGAAAAAACAGTAATAAGAGAGCCAAATACTACAAGAGAGAAAGCTAAAAGAAGAATAAAACCATTGGTGATAAGCTGCTTTCGCATGAAGCCCTGCATATTGCCGATTAGGCAAGCGGATACTGCACCGTTAAAGCTGTGGGTATCGTAGCGGTATAAATAAAGTGTCTTTCCGGCATCGCTCGGGTGAAGCTTTATTGGAAGCCAGAGGCTTTTTACATTTCCGCCGGGAAGGGTGGATTTGGAGACGTCGAAATCATTTCTCTCTTCTCCGCCGACAAATACCTTTAAAGATATGCCGGTCCTTATGAACATATAGGTGTCTTCATGTATGTTATCGGGGAGAGTTGTATAAAGCGTTACCACTTCTCCCTGGGAAGCAGATACCTGCCCGGGAGCAACAAAGCTTTCCGTTACGCCGTCGCCGCCGTCCCAGTGCCATTCCCCGAGATATTCTTCGCAATATGCGTTATAGTATGAAGGTGCATGTTTTATAAATTGACCGTATATAAAAACGGCGACTATAAAAGCAATGCAAACCAGAACTGTGCCCTGTATTATACGGTAAAATGTCATTGATTTTTTTGCTTTTAGATTTCTGGATAGCGACGAGGAGTTGAAGTGGAGCATCGGTAAATCCTTTCTTTATATCGCGTATTGAGATAACTCGTCATAAAAGTGCGGAGGGCAGTCTGCCGTGATTTTGATGCCATCCGGAGCGTACTGCTCGGCGACGATGGCACCGCACTTGTGGAGGCTGTTAAGTAAGTCGCCTCTGCTAAAGGGAAGCAAAGCTTCGATATGCTTTGACTGTCCGTAGGTAAGCTCATTGATTTTCTCAAGGAGCTCGCTTATACCGCTTCCTGTTTTGGTAGATATATAAATTGTATTTTCATTGGCAACAATCGGTCTGGAGGGGTCGGGAGGCAAAAGGTCCGATTTGTTCATGACGTAAAGTCTTTTAACATCGCCGGCCTCGAGGTCCTTTAAAGTATTTTCCGTAACCGCTTTGTGATTTTTGTGATATGGATCCGCACTGTCCAAAACGATAAGCAACAGGTCTGCGTACTTTGTTTCCTCAAGCGTTGACCTAAAAGCTTTTACAAGTCCGTGAGGGAGGTTTTCGATAAAGCCTACAGTATCGGACAATAAAAAGTCTTTTTTATTGGGGGTGTAAATACGCCTTATTGAAGTATCGAGAGTTGCAAAAAGCATATCCTTTTCAAAAACTTTTTTCTCGGCGTTTTTCTCTTCGCCGAGAGGAGTGTTTTCTTCCGACAAAGAAAGCAGATGATTCATAAGTGAGCTCTTTCCGGCGTTGGTATATCCTACAAGCGCTACCGAAGGTAAAAGCCCGCGCTCTCTGCCCTTCCTTTGGAGAGTTCTCGTTTTATCAAGGGTTTCGAGTTCCTTTGAAAGTTCGTGGATTCTGTGGTTGATCTGGCGCCTGTCCAGCTCAAGCTGAGTTTCGCCGATACCTTTGGAGGAACGTCTTCCGCCTCCGCCTCCGGAGCCGCTTCCGCCCTGACGTCCAAGGTGCTGCCACATTCCGGTAAGCCTCGGAAGCATGAACTGCAAATATGCGGATTCAACCTGGAGTTTTGCCTCTCTGGTTTTAGCCCTTCTGGAAAATATCTCAAGAATGAGATTGGTGCGATCCCACACGGGAACGCCGGTTATGTCCTGGAGATTTTTCATCTGGGCAGGGGAAAGATTACCTTCAAACACGCAATACTGCGCTTTGTATTCCTCCACCATCTCGGCAAGCTCTCTTGCTTTTCCTTTTCCGAGATAAGTTCCGGCCTCGGGGTGTTCCAATACCTGCGTGAGGGTGGACACAACCTCCATATCGCAAGCTTCGATGAGAGCTTTCATTTCGGTCATGGAATGCTCAAAGCTTGAATTAATTTCGCGAAATTCTATATTTTCTGTTTTGAGCCCGACAAGAATAGCTCCGGGTAATTCTTCGTTTTCGTTAATAATATCTGTCAAATTTATATCCTCACGGTTTAGGCAAAAAGTATTGTTACTTTGAGGCAAAAGCGCCCGAAGTGTAACCAAAAGTAAGACATATGCGCCCAAACACCAAATTTTATTATACTTTGTTAATGTCACCTAAAACAAGTATTTACAGGCATTTTTATAGCATAATAATACAAATTTTCAGGATGTTTAACCCGGCCTTATTAAGTAATACGGATTATTAATCATTCTTGAAAATACAGAAGCATTAAAGTATAATTTTAATGCACGCATTTTGAGTGCGGACAGTGTTTAAAAGAAATCTTTTAACCCAAAGAAAACGGAGGAATATATAATGGTTGCATGGAATAATATGGACAAATTATCTTCCTATAAAAAGCTTCAGTCTGTAAAGCCCGTTAAGCTTCAGGAAGTAATGGCCGGAGAGAGCGGAAAAAAGCGTGTTTCATCCTACTGCGTACCTATGGCATGTAATATGCAGTACAATTACGCAGCAAAGGCAGTTGATGACGATATCATCACTGTTTTAAAAGAACTCGCGGATGAGGCTCAGCTTGCAGAAAAATTTGAAGAGCTTTATAACGGCGAGGTAATTAACACCGGTGAAAAGAGAATGGTTCTTCACCATATGACCAGAGGACAGCTTGGAAATGCAGTAAATGCAGACGGCGGTGACAAGAGAGAGTTCTATCTCGGCGAGCAGAAAAAGATTGCCGACTTTGCCAACAAAGTCCATAACGGAGAGATCGTCAATGCCAAGGGTGAGAAATTCACTACTGTTGTTCAGATAGGAATCGGCGGAAGTGACTTAGGCCCCAGAGCTATGTACCTCGCTCTTGAGAACTGGGCAAAGAAGAACGGATGCTTCAAGATGGAAGCTAAGTTTATAAGCAACGTAGATCCCGATGATGCGGCAGCAGTTCTTGCATCTGTTGATGTTGCTCATTCAATCTTTATCCTCGTATCAAAATCCGGAACCACCCTTGAGACTCTTACCAACGAGTCCTTCGTTAAGGATGCATTAAAGAAAGCCGGACTTGACGCTTCTAAGCACATGATCGCAGTTACCAGCGAGACTTCACCTCTTGCAAAGAGCTCTGATTATCTGCAGGCATTTTTCATGGACGATTATATCGGCGGTAGATTCTCATCTACATCAGGCGTAGGCGGAGCAATCCTTTCACTCGCTTTCGGCCCCGATGTATTTGCAAGATTTTTAAACGGAGCTGCAGAGCAGGACAAGCTTTGCACAAACAAGGACCTTTTAAAGAACCCTGCTATGCTTGATGCACTCATCGGCGTGTATGAGAGAAACGTGCTCGGATATCCTTCAACGGCAGTTCTCCCCTACTCACAGGCACTTTCAAGATTCCCTGCACATTTACAGCAGCTTGATATGGAGTCAAACGGAAAGAGCGTTAACCGTTTTGGCGAGCCTGTTGACTATGTAACCGGTCCCGTTATCTTTGGTGAGCCCGGAACCAACGGACAGCACTCATTCTATCAGCTTCTTCACCAGGGAAAGAGCATTGTCCCTCTTCAGTTCATCGGATTTAAGAACAGCCAGATCGGAACTGATGTAGATATCCAGGGATCAACCAGCCAGCAGAAGCTTTGTGCAAACGTTGCAGCTCAGATTGTTGCATTTGCTTGCGGCAAAAAGGACGAGAACAGCAACAAGAACTTCGAAGGCGGCAGACCTTCAAGTATTATCATCGGAGACCGGCTTACTCCCGAATCTCTCGGTGCACTCCTTGCTCACTTCGAGAACAAGGTTATGTTCCAGGGCTTTGTATGGAACATCAACAGCTTCGACCAGGAAGGCGTTCAGCTCGGTAAAGTACTTGCAAAGAAAGTGCTTGCTCACGAAACCGACGGTGCTTTAAAGGAGTACTCAGACCTTTTAAATATCTAATCGGATAAGGTTATATCATTACATTAAAAACGCATTAGTTGAGCATTATAAAACATTTAATGAGTTTTTAGAAAAATACTGACGGTTTATAATTACAGTGGTTGCAGAGATGTAGCCACTGTATTTTATTAGGCGGGAATAATAGAAAACAAAAACAGAAAAAATAAGGATAACAAATAATAAAAATAAAGAACCAATAAAGCAGTACTGAAAATATTTGGAGATATTTGGTACAAAAAGAGGATTGCATGAACAAACCATCGGTTATTTTAGATGAAGAGAGATTTGATACCTTTAAAAACGGAGAAGTACTTCCGGGGAAAAAGAAAGGCCGCCTTCCCGCTATGGGATGGAACAGCTGGAACGCTTTCGGAAGCGGCAATACAGAAGCCTTGACCAAAGCTATGGCAGACAAAATAGCAGAGCTTGGCCTTGATAAATTGGGCTATAAATATATTGTTTTGGACGACGGATGCTATAAGCCGGAGAGAGTAAACGGCCTTCTTTCAAATGAGGAGACCAAATTCCCGAGCGGCTTTAAGTCACTCGCCGATTATATCCACGGCAAAGGATTAAAGTTCGGAATGTACAATGACATCGGAACAAACCTGTGTGCCGGCGCGGCTGTTGGAACCTGCGGCCATGAAAAGATTGACGCCAAAACATATTTTGACTGGGATATCGATTTTATAAAGGTAGATAACTGCTACTATCTTTGGGACAATGCTACATTTTCCGATGCAGAAAATGCCGGGTACACCTATGCTCCGCATATAAAAGGGATAAAGATTAAAGGACGGGATTTTGAGACAAAGTTAAAGGCCTCCGAGGGAGCGCTTAGAGGAAAAGGAATACATATCGAAAAATCCGAATCGGGAGATGAGTATGCCGCCAATATCGGAACCTTTGACGGAACCGGTCCGGAGCACTCCCCTGTCGGAGATTTATCCGGTGAGCTTTTGTTTAACGTAATAGTACCGGAAAGCGGAGAATATGAGCTTGTTGCAGATTATGCTACAGGAAGAGAAGTCGGCTGCGGAAGATGGTTGCAGGTTGCTGTTGGCCTTAAAACTCCAAAGGTTTTTTACGACGATTTTCTCGATGAAACACCCGGAAAAGAAGATTTCAGGGACTCAAAGCCTATAATCATAAAGCTCAAAGAAGGCTCAAATACCGTCAGACTTATGAATCATAGGAGACAGGAAAACACTCTGAATTCCTATGGCGAGTTGCACCGCGGATTTATGGAGGCAGACCCTGACAGAGATATAGTGCTGTCCATCTGCGAATGGGGTAAGACAGGGCCACACAACTGGGGGTATAAGGTAGGAGATTCCTGGAGGATTCTAAATGATATCACCTTTCAGGTAGGAGCGGACGGAAATCCCGGTCACGGAGCATGGACAAGCGATTATACCACAAGCGTTTGCGCCCAGTATAACAAAGCCGTTATCATGGACGAATTTGCCGGTCTTAATAAGGGATGGAACGATCCCGATATGCTTATGATAGGCATGGACGGACTTGATATGACCATGTGTAAAACCCATATGACCATGTGGGCTATGATGAATTCACCCCTGATGCTTGGACTTGATCTAAGAAGAGTAAGTAAGGGAGATGAGATATATAACATCATAGCAAACAAGGAAATCATTGCCTTAAATCAGGATCCTTTGGGAATACAGGCTAAGCGCGTCTATACCACGTACGAGGAGAGCGATTTTTGGAATAACGAATGTGAGGAGCTTTGCCGCCCCGATAAAGCCTATATCAGGGACAATGACAGAGTCGATGTGCTTGCAAAGCCGCTTGCTGACGGCAAAATGGCGTTATCTTTTATTAACCTTAGTGATAAGAAAAGAGAAAAGCCCATATCCGTAGATAAGTACAGGATAATGTCTTATCTGGGTGATAAAGTTGTCAATCTTGATTGCATAAAAAATGAAAAAGCAATTGAAGTAAAGAATCTTTGGACAGGAGAAGTAAAGAGGCTGGAGGGCGAAGAGTTTTCCGTATCGGGAATAGACGCCCACGATAATATTACCTATCTGGTTACAGCCATAGATTAGAATGGAAACTGTTAGAATAAATGAGTTTATAAAATCTCTCTGTGGAGATAAATACAAAGAATGTGAGGATTGTCTCTACGACGGACTGGTTCCCGATGATGAATTAAACAGAGTATCTGCAGCCAGAATAATACACGCTTTTATACAAAAGGCCTTAAAAGAGGATGATGTAAAGGATATAAATCCGGCAGCAGTTTTAAGAGACCTCTATGATTGCAGAAGCTGCGTAAATCATATAGCTCAGGTATACCTTAAGGGAATAATGACGCATGTGTCAGTGCACGGACTTGAAAACTCTAAGGGCGAGGACTTTATAATATTTGACGGAAAATCCTTAGTGGACAAAAAAAGCGCACAGGAGATGATCCTGCGCGCCTTCAATAGGGATAAGCGACTTAACCCATCTTAATTATTATCTTTCCTTGCCGAGCGGAGTCCTTCCTTCGTCGTCGGATGTATAGTCGCTCCATATACCTTCTCTAAAAGAAAAACTATATATTGAAAATCTATCAAGGGTACTTTCATGGATGATATAAGCGGTCTTGTCCTTTTTTAAATAATCAAGTTTAGTTACAAGGCTTACATCTGTAACGTCGGGATATGATAAAAGCACATATACGATTCTATCATTTTCCTTATCCGCAAGGGCATATTCATATACGTGATCAAAGCCGTCCGAGGCGATATAAGCCGGGTAATTGTACATATCCGTATCATATATGATCTTTCCTATATGGTAATCGCTGTCTTCGTAATATGTATCAAAAACGGTGTAGCTGATATTGGATAAACGCTCTATCTCTTTATCATAATCTTCCGGTGAGTAGGTTGCCTCGAGGAAGATGCTTCCGTCTGTATCAAAAAGTCCGGTTTTAAGCGATGAACTGAATTCTGTGCTTAAAGCGTTATCTACGTTATCCGGAAATACATATAATCCGCTGTCCAAATCTGAGCCATATTCATTAATTATGGCTTTTTTATCGTAGTTGTCCGTGCCTTTTACCTGCGAATATGGTTTTACGTAATCGTAGGTAGCAATCCCCACGACAAGAGCGGTTGCAATGACAAATCTTGCGCTCAATACAATAAGAGCGATTACAATAATGCGGGTTGCAATGACAAATCCTCGCTTTTTAATAACCTTCCCGAGAATTCCGTTGGCGTAGAGCGTTGTAACGGCCATTGCGATGAGGGCAAGGAATGAGAGCAAGATCAGAATGCTTCTGAAAATATTTGGCTCATACGTAAAAAACTGTATGATTATGATAATTGTCATCAGAGCCGTTCCTATTAAACTGATCACTCTGACCCATTTAAATAACCTGCCTTTTTCCGCGCCTGCATAATCAGCCATCTTTTCGGCCACATCTTTTATTTCTTCGTTCATATTTTTGCGTTCTCCCTCTATGAGCTCACGAACATCAACATCATAGAAGTCTGCCAGTTCAGTTATTATGGAAATATCGGGCATGTTTGTTCCGGTTTCCCATCTTGAGACAGTTCTTCCGCTTATATGAAAATGTTCAGCTAATTGTTCCTGGGTGATTCCTTTTTCGCTTCTGAGCATTTTAAGGAATGATCCGATTTTCTTTTGGTCCATAAATTAACTCCTTTGAGTCTCACCGATGAGTTTGTGACCTTATCATACAATAAAATCAAAAAAATGACACGACACAAAACGAGAGTCGCATAAAACTTGTATGAAATCATAAAAAAAGATATATTAGACATAGGTGTCTAAACGCAAAAATATAGACTATTACAAGCAGGAGACCATTATGAAAAAGCTGGTTTTATTTTTGATCACAATAACAGCACTTACCTTTGCAGGATGCGCAAAAACAGAAATACCCGAGTTTTCCGATGAATATTTGGTGGGCGTCGACTACGGCGGAGCAACATACGGCGAATACTATGAATGTATCGGAGCAATGGTGATTGTATGTGAAAACCGTGAAGTGCTTGTAAAAATGCCCACACCCAAGGCGGCTTACTATCGCACCGGTGAAGAGGAAGTAATAGCTACTTTTACTATTTCCGAAGATCAGTATGCCACTATAGACAGCATTGTAAATCAAAAAAAGCTCTATAAAATGGTAGTAAAGTCCGACAGCTCGGCGTGTGATGCACCCAGCTATTACTTATATCTGTATGACAAAGATGAAAATATCTTAAAAGCTGTAGGCGCTTATATGCCCATTTC
>JAIKXH010000030.1 GCA_024684215.1 Lachnospiraceae bacterium | reverse complement strand
AATAGACAATTAAATCCAAATAAATATCATAAAAAATTCATGTTGCAGGAGTTGACCGAAACATTAGACACAACCTCTCCATCTATCACAATCGAATAAGGATTGTAGTTATCCTGCCAAAACCCATTCTGATACCAGTTCTCAAAGTTAAGTCCAAAGGTCTTTTCAGCTAATCTATTGAATGATGCTCTGAGATTCTCGTTTTTCCGGTAATTCTTTTCTATACAAAAACTCATATTATTTCTAGCCTCCTTAATTATCAAACGCCTCATAGTGCATTTTACTGAAAGTTATCTATACCAAGGGTTAACTTCCAATAGAACGTTTTATAATCATATTACATCTGCCCCAAGACTCGTCTTTATACTTGAATGCGTCAGGAGTATTATGCCTTTCGGTAAATCCAACACCCTCATAGCATCTCTTGGCTCTTGAATTCTCAGGAAACACATTAAGCTGAACAGCCATGCCTTCATTGAAGATACCTGAACATCCTTATTATTTGATATCGCGCAGCAAATATGCTCTTTTTCGACATTATCTTTTGTTACCCGGCTCATTATCCTGATCCGCTTCCAGCACTTCTTCCCTATATATCATATTCAGAGGGAAGTTGGATTGTCAATATTAGGGCAATTTCAACTCTTTTGATATCTCAGTCCCTCACAAAAAATCTCCTTTGTAAGCAAGAATGACCCCCGCCTATCAAACACGATTCTATCCGACGAATCCTGAAGATAATCATAAAAATCACGTTGTTTATCAATAATTCTCATACTTCACCCTTCTAAAAACATTTCTTCCGCGGTCTTTCCCGGATAAAACCTCCGTTCCTCCTCTTTTTCAGAATCACGCAACCTGTTAAAATGTTCATTCATGCTATTAAAAACGGTCTTAACAAGCGTTTTTTTACCCTGCCTTACCAACCCATGTATTAAGTCATCATAATCGGAATACACCGTCACTTTTTCTTTGTCTTTATATATCAAATCTATATGTGTATCTTTGAATAAATGGTTCTCGACTATATAACTGTACCTAATATCCACTACATTTTTAGTATCAATCCATCGACTAATTCCACGAGATTTTATATGGGTATATATCTCCGACGGCGGTTGGTTTGTGTAGGCATCATAATAATCTGAAATCCTATATCCAGGTTCATCGTATTCGTCATCAGAAGCATAATAATATAAACTCCCTTTATAATCCGGAGCCCCAGCATAAGCATGAACCCCTTTTTTACCCTCCCATATAAGGCCAAAAAAATCAGTCCATTCAGCAGAACTAAATCCAAACTGTGCTGCATCACGCTCTATAGAATAAAAGTCTGGCAGCAAATCGTTGTTTTGGTATATATCCTTACTTCTCCGAGCCCTCGTTGACATATATAATTCATTTTGTTCGTGACTATTCTTTAGTCTCCATTGCCAGCGTTCAGGATAATATTTCACATAATCGTCAACATATTCCCTAACAGCCTTATCACCATTCATAACAATCCCCGTCCTTTCGCTTTAAACAGTCGTAAAATTTGCGACAGTAATATTATCCGACTCCACGTTTAACGCATCAAATTGCTCATCGCCTATTATATTCCCCCGATTCCTTATATTTTCAATAAATTCATTACCAGAGTAGTCATGATATCCTTTTCTTTGGGATCAGATTCTGCGATCATTAACGTAATAGCAACAAGTGCGCTGTCACTTATCACCTTTTCTCCATTCCTAAATAATGCGTTGTTACGATTCAGGAATTCCAGAAACAGTGAAGCCGCAATTCTCTTACATCCATCCGCAAAAGGATGATCTTTGATCATAAAGTAAAGAAGGTTGGCTGCTTTTTCTTCCAGAGACGGATATACATCTCCGCCAAATACGCTTTGATATACGGCAGCTATAATTCCCTCGACTTTACCTACCTCTTTTTCCACGCCAAAAACAGCAGATTTAAATGTATCCTCCATACTGTTAACCATTTTTCTGCAATCCGCATATGTAATTCGGTAAACCGGACTTTCGCCTTCAGGTTTATCTAAAGACTGATGATCGTATTGATCGAGTAGTGTCAGCGCTTTTGTATACTGAGTTACAGCCTTGAGTACATCTTCTCCGTCTATTTCCAAAATAGAAGAGATCATTTTTGACTGGATCTCAACTGTTTTCTGCAAAGCTTCGAGCCGTTTGTCATTAATAGCGTAGCCTTTGATAATATAATCTTTCAGCACCTTATTCGCCCAACGTCTGAATTCGATACCACGCTGAGATTTTACGCGATAGCCGACGGAAATAATAACGTCCAAACTATAAAGTTGAATAGGCCTATCTGAATTTGCAATGTGCATTTTTTGCACATTGCTTTCTCTTTCCAGCTCGCGTTCTTTAAAGACATTATTTACATGACGCGTTATAACAGTCCTGTCTATAGAAAAAAGTTCCGTCAACTGAGCCTGAGATAACCACACCGTCTCATTTTCAATAGGCACCTTTAGTTTAATTGCCTTGTCATCCGTTTCAAACAATACTATTTCGTTTTCCATAATCTTTTAACCCTCCCTGTATACTAAAAATATATTTTATATACTATATCTTCATTTGCATTTAGTCAATATTTATAGTATACTTAATATAGTAAAAGTATTGCGGAGGCTTATAATGAATGATAACTATGGAGAACAGATAAAATCGTACAGAATAAAACTTGGCCTTACCCAAGGTCAGGTTGCAGAAGAAATGGAAGTAACGCCCGGATATATCAGCAATGTTGAAAACGGCAGAACAGCCATGTCTCTACGTATTCTGATTTATTATGCAAAACTAATGGGAGTTACATTAGACGAATTGATAGGTAATCTCGAACCGAAATACAAGAATAATGCTCTAGATAATGCTCTGATGAAAGAAATACATAAACTCAGCGACGCAGAAAAAGAAAAGCTTCTAAAAACAATCAAAATATGGCATGAATAAGAGAGTTGGTATTCTTTCTTCTTACCTTATTTTCTGATATACTTTCCATCTGCTTCATACTCATCACTGATAAATCGCTCCACCGTCATATGGAGATCGTACTTATCTCGAAGCTCAGCCAGTTGTTTCATCATCGGCGATGCGTGATGGGCATCAATAGCAGCCTGATTTGTCCATGAATCTATAAGAAGAACCGTTTCAGGATCGTTTATTGGCAGGAAATACTGATACCGCAAATTCCCTTCTTCAGCGCGAATGGCATCCGCGATACCCGATGATTCCATCTCCTCGGCAAACGCACGAGCATTTCCGTTTATTCCCTTATAATAAAGATTTACTGTTATCATACATTCTCCTTTTTTCAGACTTTTAATTCTGTCTTGGAGCATAATGCAGCCCAAAGAAACTGACTGCTATAATTATCATTATCAAAAGTTATACTGCATAAAATTTCCGTTGTGCTTGAATCCATATGACTCATACAGCTTTACACCCATATCCGATGCAGTAATATAAATCGTTCCGCAGCCGCGGTCCTTTGCCTCTTTTACTACTCTGTCAAGGAGCTGCGTAGCGATCCCCATTCTCCTA
>JAIKXH010000020.1 GCA_024684215.1 Lachnospiraceae bacterium | reverse complement strand
GCCAATAATTTCAGCGGTGTGTCCAAACTAAAAATGATTGACGTATCCAGATACCTTCCGTTCGAGGAAGCATCAACTCTCGCAAGGACCGGTTCTTCTCTTAAATTTGATGAAGGTGACGATTTACCGGTTCTTGACGGTGCCGCAGCACTTGTGCCTATCTATGCTTCCGTCATTGATGAGTGCTATCCTGTCGGATGCGTTACCTATGAAGGCGGAGTATTTTCCGACGATAACAAATACGGAGAAAACTTTGCCGAAGACAGCGTGATGCAGTATCAAAATACCATACGCGGATTTAATGCGGTTGTGGACGGCTCTGTAGATATCTTTTTCACCGCTCACCCTTCGCCGGATCAGATGAATTACGCAGATGGAAAGGGAACAGAACTTGAAATAATCCCCATTGGTTATGAAGCTTTCGTGTTTTTTGTAAATAAGGACAATCCGGTAAACTCTCTTTCGGCCGATGAAATCCGTTCCATATACAGAGGTGAGATCACAAACTGGAGCAGTCTTGGCGGCCCGAATAAGATGATCAATCCTCTCACAAGGATTAAAGGCTCGGGAAGTCAAACTATGATGGATAGATTTATGCAGGACGATATGCTCACAAAAAGACATCCTCTCGCAATTTTCGGAGGTGCCATCGGTTACTCGTTCAGGTATTATTTAAGCGGTATGGTCGCAGATAACAATGTCAAAATGCTCTCTGTAGACGGCGCATACCCCGATGTGGAAAACATCAGAAACGGATCCTATCCTATTACCGCAAATTTTTACGCCGTATATAAAAAGGATAATAGCAACCCCAATGTAGCAAAGCTCGTAGAGTGGCTATTATCCGATGAAGGGCAGCGCCTCATAGAGGCCTGTGGATATGTAGGTTTATAGATTATTCTGTAAACAGCGCGGTTGAATAATATCTGTCCCCGCTGTCAGGCAAAAGTGCGACTATGACCTTTCCTTTATTTTCAGGGCGCTTTGCAAGTTCTATTGCTCCGTATAAAGCGGCTCCGGAAGATATTCCAACCAGAACTCCTTCGTTTTTTGCAAGTAATTTTGCTGTGTCAAAGGCATATGAATTGGAGACCTTAAAAATCTCGTCATAAATCTGAGTGTTTAAGGTATCAGGCACAAAGCCGGCTCCAATTCCCTGGATTTTATGCGATCCGCTTCTTCCCTCGGAAAGTACGGGAGAGTCTTCGGGCTCAACCGCTACTACTTTTAAGTTTTTGTTTTGCTCTTTTAAATATTCTCCTACTCCTGTGACAGTTCCGCCTGTGCCGACACCTGCAATAAAAATATCTACTTTACCGTCGGTATCTTCCCAGATTTCAGGACCTGTCGTGGCTCTGTGAATCGCAGGATTTGCAGGATTTACAAACTGTCCGGGAATAAAGCTGCCGGGAATCTCTTCTGATAACTCCTGAGCCTTTGCTATGGCTCCCTTCATCCCCTTGCTACCCTCTGTCAAAACGATTTCAGCGCCGTAAGCCTTAATAATATTTCTTCTCTCTACGCTCATAGTCTCAGGCATGGTAACAATAAGTCTGTATCCCTTTGCTGCTGCGATAGATGCAAGGCCTATTCCTGTGTTTCCGGAGGTTGGCTCTATTATTACGGAGTCCTTCTTTAATAAGCCTTTATTTTCCGCATCCTCTATCATGGATTTTGCAATTCTGTCCTTGACCGATCCTGCGGGATTTAAATACTCAAGCTTAACAAGCACTGTAGCCTCAAGATTAAGCTTTTTTTCTATATTGGTTACCTCCACAAGAGGTGTTTTTCCTATTAATCCAAGTGTTCCTTTATATATGTTTGCCATAATCATTCCTCCTAAATGGCTGCAAATCCGTTTTCAAGATCCGCTATAATATCATCTATATGCTCTGTTCCAATTGATAATCTGATAGTGTTTTGGTTGATTCCCTGATCTTTTAATTCCTCTTCGGAAAGCTGTGAATGAGTGGTTGAAGCTGGGTGTATAACAAGGCTCTTTACATCCGCAACATTTGCAAGAAGTGAAAAGATCTTTAAGTTATCAATAAATTTCCATGCTTCCTCTTTTCCTCCCTTTATATCAAAAGTGAAAATCGATCCGCCGCCGTTTTTAAAATACTTTTCGTATAAAGCATGATCGGGATGAGAATCAAGCGAAGGATGGTTTACCCTCTCAACCTTTGGATGGTTTTTAAGAAACTCTACAACCTTTTTAGTGTTTTCAGCATGTCTTTCAACTCTAAGCGAGAGTGTCTCAGTTCCCTGTAACAGCAAAAATGCATTAAAAGGCGAAATGGTTGCTCCCGTATCTCTTAACAGGATCGCTCTGATATATGTTACAAAAGCTGCAGGACCTACTACATCATAGAATGACACTCCGTGATAGCTGGGATTTGCATCGGCAATATTAGGATATTTTCCGCTTGCCTTCCAGTTAAACTTACCGGACTCAACGATTATTCCGCCTAATGTAGTTCCGTGTCCTCCGATGAATTTTGTAGCGGAATGCACTACGATATCTGCGCCATGCTCAATAGGTCTTATAAGGTAAGGGGTGCCAAATGTGTTGTCTACCACAACAGGAAGTCCGTGCTTATGTGCAATTTCGGATATAGCATCAATGTCCGGGATATCACTGTTCGGGTTGCCGAGGGTTTCAAGATAGATAGCTCTTGTATTATCTTCAATTGCATCCTCAACCTCTTTAAGATTATGAGCATCTACAAAAGTGGTAGTTACTCCGTACTGAGGCAGTGTGTGCTCCAAGAGATTGAAGCTTCCTCCGTATATTGTCTTTTGAGCAACTATATGGCCTCCGTTTGCTGCAAGTGCTTCTATGGTATAGGTTATAGCCGCGGCTCCCGATGCAACCGCAAGTGCAGCGCTGCCACCTTCTAAAGCAGCAATTCTTTTTTCAAATACATCCTGAGTTGTATTTGTAAGTCGTCCATATATATTTCCCGCATCTGCAAGTCCGAATCTGTCGGCTGCATGCTTGCTGTTGTGAAATACATATGATGTTGTCTGGTAAATAGGAACCGCTCTTGAGTCGGTAGCGGGATCAGCCTCTTCCTGTCCTACATGTAATTGCAAGGTTTCAAATTTGTATTCGCTCATTTTTGTTTTCCTCCGGTTTCTGCGGTATTTCATGTGCTATACATGATTCTTTAGTTTGTTTTTTGCTTTTATATGCCTTTTTATCAGGCATATACTTGTTCGCTTGTCTTGGTTATATCCTAGCCCAGGTTTTAATTCTTGAAAAATCGTTTGAATTAATCGCCTGCGATAACCTTTCCCTATCACACAAAAAAATCCCTGCCGATCATTATTAATCGGCAGGGACCTCTTATCCTGTGCATTGTAGTTTAACTATATTTCCTTATACTTCGACAGTTCGTCGATATAAGCGCTTCCATACTTGGAAAGCAAGCTTCCTCTTCTGATTATATAACCTATGGTTAGTCTATCTTCTTCCTTTAGTTTGATTGATACCAGACCTTTTAGTATCGCATCCTTTTCAGCAAGCATTCCCGATCCTATGGAATATCCATGAAGCGCTGCTATTATTTCCATTGATGTGGCTCTGTCATCGGACTTTATCAGCTTCTTAAAATCGTAGTCAGCCATAGCTTCTTCTGTTAAATAAAAGTTACTGTCATCCGCCTGGTCAAAGGATACACAGGGGTATTCCGAAAGCTCTGTAATCGATATTTCTTTTTTTCCCGCAAGCTCATGATCCTTCCAAACGTATGCATATGCATCTCTTTGCATCAACGGAGTGAACTCTAATCCGTATTCTTTTATGAGTTTCTTTATGACATTCTCATTTGAACCGGAAAAAGATATTACACCAACTTCGCTTTTGAGGATTCTAACATCTTCCAATACACTTCGCGTTTTGGTTTCATGTATCGAGAAATGGTATTTTTCAGGACCATATTTTTTTATAACATTTGTAAATGCATTTATTGCAAAAATATAATGCTGTGTCGACACAGAAAATCTCTCTTTATCCGCATCTTTTGAAATATATCTCTCTTCCAGCATCGCATACTGGCTGACGGCTTTTTTAGCGTAGGAAATGAACTCTCTGCCTTCATCAGTCAAGGAAATTCCTTTATTGTTTCTCTCAAAAATAAGAATTCCGAGTTCTTCCTCAAGTTCCTTTATGCTCTCGGAAAGAGCGGGCTGTGATATATATAATTTTGTAGCAGCCTCCCTCATAGAGTTTGAAGCTGCCATTTCTAAAACATACTTAAGCTGTAAAATATTCATGTGTTGCACCTCTATTGTTTTAAAGAAATCTATGCCTTTATGGCCCACCTCATTTTCGTGGATTTACTTCTGGGATTTATCCTGCACTCCTCGGCGGACGGCCTTATCACATCGGAAGATACTTCCGAGTATACGCCATCTTTCGCAAGTTGCTTAAAAGATTTTTTAACAAGTCTGTCTTCCCCGGAATGAAAGGTGAGTATTGCCACCCTTCCTCCCGGGTTTAGGATATTGGGTAGCTTTTCAAGGAAAGAATACAATACTTCAAATTCACTGTTTACATCTATCCTTAGTGCCTGGAACACTCTTGCGCAAGACTTTTTTACGGCCTGTTCCTTCTCGTCCTTTGGCAGCTTATATAACGCCAGTTCTATTGCATTTCTAAGCGCAGTAGTGGTCTCTATCTTTTCTCCTTTTTTCATGAGTCTAAAGACTTTTCCCGCTATCTCCTCGGCGTAGGGCTCATCGGAGTTATCGATCATCATACCGATAAATTCGTTTTCCGTAATGCTTTGCAACCTCTCAGCGGCGCTTTGACCGTGCGTAGGGTCAAGTCTTAAATCCAAAGGACCATCGATTTTATAAGAAAAACCTCTCTCGGGATTGTCTATCTGCATTGATGAAACCCCAAGATCCGCCAGGACAAAATCAAATTTTCCTGCCTGCTTTGCAACTTCATCTATATTTGCAAAATTTATAAGCTTAAACTTAAAGATTTCTTCATCGAATCCTGCGTTTCTTATTCTTTCAACTGTCTTTTTCGATTCTATCGGGTCTATATCCAGGCCATATATACAGCCTTTTCCCTCCAGCTTTTCAAGCATTTTTCTTGTATGTCCGCCGTATCCCAAAGTACAGTCCAAACCCTGCTGCCCGGGCTTTATCTGTAAAAAGTCCAGTATTTCCTGCACCATAATAGATATATGCATGCCCGCAGGTGTAGAGCCTTTTTGCGTTACATGCTCAACTATTTCCGCGTATTTTTCAGGGTTTAATTCTTTATACTTTTCTTCGAATTTCTTAGGATATTTCCCGGAATAATGTACTCTTCTTTTATGCTTATTCTCTTCCATACTTCTCCCGATCAGTCTGCTTTTTTACTTTTCCCCGAAATTATATCATAAAAAAGGTCTGCACCCATATAGGTACAGACCTTTTTCACAAATTAAATTATCCCTTGAAATCAATTGCGGTTCCCAGCATACGTTCCGCATCGGTCATAACTCTTGATGAGGCACTCTTTAAAACGTAATCACTTACCTTTTTGATCAAATCGTCAACGGAAGATGACTCGAATGTAATATATTCTTTGTCGTCTGCAGCGATTTCTTCGATATTTTCATCCGAATCTTCGCTTTCTTCAACCCGGTCCTTCTTTTCGGTACGAGCCTTTTGTATACGCTTTTCAAAAGCTTCTTTTTCGGCTTTCTTTTTATCGTGAGCCTTCTGCTGTCTCTTTTCCTCAGCCTTTCTTTCTATGCGCTCTTTTTGAAGGTCCATAGATTTTTCAACTGTGGCAAAAAACTTCTGATTTCCGTTTTCGTCTACTTCAATTCCGAAGTTTTTAACAGATGCCCCGCTGCCGGTCAGAGAATTTTTAGCCTCTGTCAATTTTGTCTGAGCCATTGCGATGATTCCTTCATATTTTTTCCTGAAGTTCTCATCGGTTGCCATGCGCTCAAGCTTTTCCTCATCTATAAGGACTACCATCTTATTTGCGTTGCCGTATGCTGCCGCATTTTGCTTTACCTGCGCCATCATATCTTTGCTCACGGCGATAAATTCCATGTTATGGAATTTAGCCTTTAGCTCATCATAGTACTCCTTTGCCTTATCGGAAAGGGATACCTCGCCAATTGTAAAACCGTAATCCGTCTTTTGAGGAATCAGCGAATTGCTGCTGATAGGAGTCCACTTTTTAGCCTCAATCTTTGTGGATGCTCCTTTTACCTGTTCAGTGGTACTTTTTGCATCTTCGGCCGAGCCTGCCTTGTATGCCTCGGCTTTTTGTTCCGCCATAGATGTCTTTCCCGCCTGCCAGGCTTTTTGACTCTGCTGATAAGCAGAAAATCCTTGAATACCTGTCATAGCTTTCTACCTCCGTGTAGATACAATCGAAATCCGTTTCATTGTTACATGAGATACAAAAGGATATCTCAATCTTTTTATCGGCTATTTAGTATTACTTCTTTATATTAATCTGCAAAATCTATGTTTTTTTTTTGCAAAAAGCTCTCCGGTCCTAAAAATTTACTCCACTCTCTGCTTTCTCACAGGTCTGTTCCATACACCTCTATCTGTGTAAGCGCAGGAAAAGGACTGGGATCGTCTGCTTTAATCAGATTGCAAAGCTTTATCTTACTTATTCCGGTTTTCTTAATATCGAAAATATGCGGCTCTCCGCACTTTTTCTCCATCTTTATGATTTCACTGCTTCCGTCTGAAAATTCTAAAGTTCCCTGAACCCACCAATTGTCATGAGGAAAATCCGCTCTGGTATATAGCCTTATTTCGTCGATATTTACTTCTCTTCCAAAATCTATAGTAAGCTCTGCATCATCCTGTCTGTTGATTCCCCAGGATTCAAAGGGCCATTCCCCGTGTGAAGGCGTTGCCAATATTCCGTCGGTGGCATTTTTCGCCTCAAACACTGACTCACCCCTGGTCTCAACATTTGCAGAAGCATGCGGGTAAACGCCAAATTCTTCATGTCTGTCAAAGGGGTTTAACGCGAGATTTCTGTATACTCCGATTTCTTTTTCCTTTGCTTTTCTGATAGAAACATAGTGACGGTTTCCTGCAAAGGCCAGCGGATTTAAACTCTCTTTTTTTTCATAAAAAGGAATCGGGAACTTAACTGTGCTTTCAGTTATATAAACGTAGCTTTCTGCCATCGCACCGTCTATTCTCACAAAATAATACTTGTTCGGTTCGAGACCGGAAAATTCGATATTATCGCCTTTTCTGTATTCTCCGTCCCACGCAAGTACCGCAATCTCTTCTCCCTGCACGATTGCTTTAGGAATATGGTCCCAATCGTTGTATACTTCAATTTTCATCTTGCCTGTCCTCCGTAATATGTGATATCAGGTATGCCTTCCCTATATTTTTATATTCTACCACATTTAATTTACTTCAGATTGCTGTAACGGCAATTACGATGTTTTGTATATAAAAAGAATAAAAAACACATTAAAATCTGCTGCACTGTCGAGCATGGTGTCGCAAGACCTATCTTAAATAAAGAAACCGGTTCAAATCTGCTCATTATAAACGAGAAATGAAGGCAGCGGTGCGTATGCCTTTTGCAATATGCTGTACCTTAATGCAAAGGCAACCTGCCCTGAAGTTGCAAACGTGATGAATAGCACGCATTATAGCTTCCAGATCCTCGGGTGTAAACATTCCGGCGGCCTTTGAAATATCTCCGATATTATCAACATTTACCTTAAGTTTAGCGCTATCCCTAGCTATCACCTATTTAGGCATTTTCCTGTAATTCTTTACCCTTAATTCTACCCCCTATACCTCTGCTTTATCTCGTCATATTTATCCAATGTCATAAGAGCGGTTTCATCGGTATCCCGGAGTCTGACTATATATGTCCACCTTCCGTAGACTTCAAGCTTTTTGATAGCATCCACTCTGATGATGTAGGATTTATGACAACGGATAAACTTATTAGGATCAAGCTTTTCTTCAAATGATGTAAGGGATTGGGACGTAAGGAATACTTCTTCCTCGGTAACCATCCTTGTCATTCCGTCGTTTCTCTCTATCATGATGATGTCATTTACATCTACAAGGTTGATCTCTTCCTTACCTCTGATGATGAGTTTTTCACAGGAATTCTCATTGGCGACAGCTTTGTCAGTTTTATCAGTCAAGGCTTTTATTCTGTCAAGAGTTTTATTAATCCTCTCCATATCGAATGGCTTAACCAAATAATCAAACGCGTATATTTCAAATGCATTCGCCATAAACTCGCTGTGGGCGGTGGCGAAAACGATCTTTACCTTGGGATCAACCTCCGTCATGGCTTTGGCACATTCAAGACCGTTTTCTCCGCCAAGATCAATGTCCATAAAGACCACTTCGGGACGAAGCTTTACAAAATCGCTTATTGCCGTCGCAAAAGTTCCGCATTCGGAAACCACCTGGCACCCGTCATTTTTTTCTATCATCTTTTTCAAAATGTTGCGAATCTGTTCTTCGTCTTCAACCACCATTACATTTATCATGTTTGTCCCTCTTGGAGCTGTCTTTTTATTGTTCTGTATTTTTCTTTCAGGATTTTTCCTGTTCTTTCTTGGTTTCAACATACCCAAGCACACCGTTGCCGATGTCCTGTTTCATTTTAGTATCAGCCTGAACATTCTGCATTTTGTAATAGTCAAAAACTCCGAGATTACCGGATCTAAGCGCCTCTGACATTGCTCTGGGAACTTCTGCTTCCGCCTTTACTACCTCAGCTCTCATCTCCTGTTCAAGGGCTACAGCCATAGCTCTTCTCTCTTCAGCTTTTGCCTGTGCGATCTTAGTATTGGCTTCCGCCTGAAGGCTCTGCAGATTAGCTCCGATATTTCTTCCTATGTCGATATCCGCGATATCAATCGAAATGATTTCATACGCAGTACCGGAATCCAGTCCCTTTTCCAGCACTACCTTGGATATGTCGTCCGGATTTTCAAGTACGCTGCTGTGGGTCTGAGCTGAGCCAACGGTAGTAACGATTCCTTCACCGACTCTGGCCAGTACCGTAGCTTCGCCCGCTCCACCAATGAGCTGATTGATGTTTGTTCTCACGGTTACGCGCGCCTTAACAAGTAGTTCAATTCCGTCTTTTGCAACCGCGGAAATCTGCGGTGTTTCAATGACCTTCGGGGTAACGCTCATAGTTACGGCTTCAAATACATTTCGGCCGGCAAGATCTATAGCAGAAGCCTGTTCAAATGACAGATCCATTCCGGCACGTTCCGCAGCGATCAATGCGTTTACTACATTATCAACGTTGCCTCCTGCAAGATAGTGGGCTTCCAGTTCATTTGTTTTTATCTTTAATCCCGCTTTTGTTGCTTTTATCAAAGGTCTCACAATGTATGCGGGTTTAACTCTGCGGAGTTTCATTCCAACGAGAGAGAAAATACCTATCTTCACTCCGCTTGCTACCGCAGAAATCCAAATACCTACGGGTATTATTGAAAAAAATACTATCAACACTACGACAACTATTATTGCAATTATAAACGGTGTCTTCATATTCTGTTCCTCCTCAAAAAGTGAAATATTTCCTACATTCTATTTCTGTCGTTAACCGTCCACGAATATTTTATTGTTTTTTATAGCTACGATTTTTAACTCGGTCCCTTTGGCAATATATCCGGAAGTGATAACATCCAGCTTCACTCCGTCAAATTCCCCTTTTCCCGATGGTCTCAGATCTGTAATTGCAGTTCCCTTTTTACCGATAAGGTATTCCATATCCTTTTCATCTATAAAAAGGTTCTTTCCCTGCAGATCCGCATCCAGCTTGATAGGCGACTTGATCTTCTTCGAGTTAAATATGATAATACTCACCACCAGCATTACCGCTATTACTATTATGGATATCGCACCGACTATTATCCTTTCGTACATCGTTTTTCCGGCTAAAAATATACCTGATACGGTGCAGATTATTCCCAGAACCCCGGGTACACCAAACCCGGGAAGATAGAACTCAATTCCGATCAGGACGATTCCTATTATCAGTACTATTATGCCCAATATCTGTATTACGCCCATGTTCACGCTCCTTTCTCAAATGTTATGGCAAACACTGTCATTCCCTCAGAAGAATTTAAACTTATTTTTCCTCCGTTTTCGTCAAGGATGGATGATACAATATAAAGCCCCATTCCGTGACCTTCTTCTTCCTTTGTTGAGAATCCTTTTTTAAAAATCTGTTCTTGAGCTTCCTTAGGAATACCGGGCCCGTTATCCTCCACCTCAAAAAAATAATCTTCTTTTGTCTCTGAAATATTGATCCTGACTATCTTTTCGGATTTATCTGTCTCTTCAAGTGCTCTTATCGCATTGTCCATAAGGTTTGAAAGAATCTTACACAATTCCCAGTCCTCGATCCGGATGTTCTTGAGATCTGATTTTACTTCAACAATAAGCTCTATATCCTTCGATTCGCATTCTGCGATTTTTGCAGCAAGCAGCGCATTGATGGCGGGTTTTGACGTTTTTATGGCCTTACCGGTCTTAAGAAACTCTTTGTAGATCTTCCTGAGATATGAATTCATTTCATCATATTCTCCAAGTTCCATAAGCCCGTAGATAATCTGTAAATGATTCAGATAATCATGTCTCTCCAACCGGAGTTTGTCATTCAGCTCGCCTAAATCCTTTATGCTGTCTCTGAGCATCTTATTTTTTTCAGCAAGTCGCATATAGTTCTTGACCACAACTATCAGGCTTACTACCAATACAACAAGTAATATTATCAAAAGAAGAAAATAAACCGATTGGTTTTCCAAAGAATCCCCTCCTTGATCTCTTTATGACCCAATGATAACAGAATTATTCTAACCGGCAACCCGATCTCTCTCAATTATACAAAAAAGGGGCTGAAATGTCATTCAGCCCGGTTTGGAGTAAATATCAAATAATCACGAAAACCAGATGTAGCAAGACAACAATAATTTTCTACTCAAAAAAAACGCTGTAATCTATCCCCTCTTCTCTGACATTCTGATAAAACTCCTCTGATGTCATACCAAATCGTCTCTTAAAATTGCCTCCCGTATGAAGATATTCGAGTACGGTGTCTGCGCCATATTCCTTGATTAACATACCGACCAAAACAGTCGCTCCTTCGTAAGAAATCCTTTTTTCAAGTTCCGTATAGGCTGATTGTCCAAGCAAATTGATTTCTGAAAACTCATACACTTCTGAAACAGCATAATCAAATAAGTCTAACAGGGTTTATAGTTATTTTTATTATGTTGATATATGGGATAGGATGGGAGATAGGATATTTGAATCGCATGGTCTTAGGGTTAAGATAACTGATGACGATGGACTTGGAGCAGAAGATACGGAGTATCAGCTTGCTGAAGTCAGAGTACGAAAAAAGGATGAAGGGGAGCTTATAAAGGCATTTTCTGAGTTCTCAAACAAGATGCT
>JAIKXH010000153.1 GCA_024684215.1 Lachnospiraceae bacterium | reverse complement strand
TTTATCCATAACATTTACTGTTATTTGGGTTGATCATTTCTGATCATGTTCTCTGAATTATTCTTATCTTAAAACCTCAGATGGAGTTTTAAGATTTTGGAATCTTCAGGGTTGCATTGCTGTTCAGTTATCAAGGAACTTGCTGTGCCGTTCTCGGCGACAGCTTTGTTAGAATACCACCTTAAAAGATTAATGTCAACAGCTTTTTTCAAAATTTTTTAAATGAATTTTTATACATAAAAAAATCCCCTGTATACCTGGTGTATACAAGGGATGGTTTATAATATTCACTATTGTAATTCCATATTGCACTGTCCGTTCGCGCTCTTAATATTTAATTCAATTCCGGATATGTCTATAGAATCATCTATCTCAAAAATAAGAACCAACTCTTCGGAAAAGCCGTTGGCAATTGTTCCTCTATAGGTAGACATATCATCCATAAGCATCGTAACAAGAGCAGTGCGGCTCTCAGTTCCGTTAACCGTACACTTAAAAGCGTATCCATCACCCAAAAAGTCAACATTTTGATCAGCGCCGGACTGGTTATACAAAATAAAGTTTAAAACAAGAAGCTTTTTTCCTGCTGTCGCATCCAAGCTGAAAAAATCTTCAGAATTTTCCGGATAAGAGCTTCCTTCACTGTAGCCTTGATATATCAAGTGCATTCCTTCCGGCAATTCCATAAACTCCTCAGGTAAGAGTTCCTCCTCTTCTTCCTCTGCCGTCACGTCATTAACCTCAGTCTCCTGGGTTAGATCATTCGAAACAGGAGTTTCGGTAACGGTTTCCTCAGTAACCGTCTCCTCCGGGATCTCTATCTCCGGAAGAGGAGGCTCAGGCTCAGTAAATTCAACAAGTCTGCTTCTGTGGTTTGCATCATATCTTAGCATAACAAGTCCGGCATACTCTCCTACCTTTCGCTCAGTTTCCTCAGACAGGTCCGGAATTGATGAGCATCCGGTAACGGTAAGCATAGCCGAACACAAAAGAATCGCTGTTAAACTCTTAAAAGTCTTATATTTATCAAACATTTGCATAATCCCTACACATTTCAAATACAGAGGTATAGTCTATGGGTTTGCTCCAGACATATCCCTGTACAAAGTCACAACCGAGCTCTCTTAAAAGAGCAAGTTGTTTTTCATCTTCAACACCTTCCGAAATAACTTCGCATTTCATAAGGTGTCCCATATATATAACCGCATTTACAAAATCACGGTTTGCTTCATTAGAACATATATTATCGATAAGGCTTTTGTCAATCTTAAGTAAGTTAACCGGAAGATTAAGCAGCTGTGCAAGCGAAGTATATCCGGTTCCGAAATCGTCTATTGCAAACATAATATCATGTTCACGCAACGTATTTATATTTAATATAGTAGTTTCCGACGACTTTGCAAAAGAATACTCCGTTATCTCAAGTTCCAGGCAATGCTTGGGAAATCCGATGCTTTCTATAACGTGGATTAAACTGTCCGCAAATCCGGGGAGTGCTATATCTTTAGCTGATATGTTGATGGAAAGTATCAGCTTATTGTCGTATTTTTCGAGGATATCTTTAAACTCCTCCATTGCTCTTCTAAGCACAAAACAATCGATTTTTAAAATAAGGTCGCTTCTTTCTGCTACGGCAATAAACTCAGAAGGTGAAACAAAGCTTCCGTCAGGCAGTTTCATTCTGATAAGCGCTTCGAATCCTCTCAGTTTTTTACCGTTAAGTCTAAACTGCGGCTGGTATACAAGGTAAAAATACTTGTTCTCCAAGGCATCCTTAATATATCCTTCAACATCATGCTCACGCTCGGCAAGCTTTTTAATCTTTTCATTAAAGAAACAATATTTAACATCCGACCTGAGAGCATGATTCATAGCAATATCGGCATTTTTCATGAGGGCATCGGGATTGACATATTTACTTATACAATCGGCAATGCCGGCCTTGCAGGTAACATATACGTTAAATGTAGTGTCTTCACCATGCATTACGATTTTTTCTTCAATATCGGAAATGAGTTTTTTAACTATTGCCTCGCAGTCATTTCCTTCGCGTACAAAAATAGCAAACTCAGAGCCCTCCAGCTTATAGGCCTCTCCTATGCCGCCGATGACTGAATCAATTCTCGATGAAATGGTTTTAAGTACAAAGTCTCCGGAATTTCTGCCTAAATTTGTATTTATGTCTGTAAGTCCCTGGAGATGCAAAAAGACTATCGAGCCTTTTTCAAACGACCTGATCTTCCTGTGAATAATCGTCTCAAATCCATATCTGTTGATCTGTCCGGTAAGTTTATCGGTAACCTCGGCAATCTTACTTTTGCGAAGCTGTGAAGCGATAATCGCCAAAGTCGCCACATACATAAAGCTGTTAATTGTTCCGGGGAGCGATCCCAAATCCTTTGTAACAAGAATGGTTCTAAGCGATCCTATAATACTAACACCCAAAACGCAAAATGAAACAATTGTGCCTACCTTGTAGTCAACGATTACCATTATAAGGCATGACAAAAATGAAATAGCCTGCAATGTTCCGTTTACGGCCGAAACCGGAACGGAAAATCCGCCAAAGTCATAACTGCTTTGTCTGGCAAAAAAAGCAGATGCAATAGAAATGGCAACGCAAATAGCTGTACATATAACAATTGAAATCTTTGATGCCTTGGAAATCTTGGGTCTCATAAAAGCGCCTTTTTAATTGTAGCGAAAATCGCCACAGATGCAAAAACTACAAGTTAACGATATAAATACTACTGTTATCTGGTATCAGATTGCCGTTAATTCTTATACAAAGATAAAGCCAAATCAACAAAATTATATATATTTAAATATTATTAAATTTTGGTTAAATTGTCAAACAATTAATGTCATTTATTGCAAATTATCGTTATTTTGTACAGATTTATTTTCCTCGTTTTGCGCTTTTTTTAACATAAGCATTTCCATTACGATGTAAACACCTGAAATGGCAAGGGCAATAAATCCAACGACGAAATACATGATAGTTTTAACCAATGATGCCGCAGAAGCAAAATCGAAGAATACGAGCTTGATGCACACCAAAAGTGCAAGCACAAGCCCATAGATTCTGACTGCTTTTTGCTTCATTAAAAATCCCAAAGACACACAAACAAGAGCAACGCCCATAAGAATTGCACTTGTCACAAAAGCCTCTTTAAGCCTAAGCACAAATACGAAATAAGAAAGATAGATTGCTATAGGCATCATATTTCCGGCAAAGAACATTCCGTAGCTTTTGAGTGAATACTGTACCAGTATTGCAAGCCCAAAGCAAAATACTATAAGCGTGGTAATTGTATCGTTTCTGTATAAGAAATGATTCAAAAATCCAAGGACAAATGCAAGTGCAACAAGTGCAAAGATATCAAATATAACAATCCTCTTAGCCTTTAGCCACTTTACATTGTGGAATACAAATACAGCTACCGCAAGAGCACCTGATATAAGCATAAGATACAATGTATTAGGTGCAAGCGAGCATACTACAAAAATAAATGTACCGGTCAAGATAATATGTGAAGGTACAAGATATCCGGACCCTATCGCAATAAGCGCGACAAGACATACCGCTGCCGCAATAACACCTATATTATAGCTTTCTCCGTGTACTGCGCCGGCAGTAATACATATAATTGAAAAATAAATCTTTATAATAAGATCGAAAATCTTAAAGAATCTCTTCTTTGTAATCCTTGCCAAAGCAGCGATGCCCACAGCATAGACAAAGATACCCAAAACAGTTGCAATTACAGGGGTAAAGCAAGTGGTAACGCCTATACCGTAAACCGCCGCCGCTACCGCAACAGCCTGCCATAAAACATTCTCTTTCTTGTAAAGCAGTCTGATGCTCAAAACCGCCATCGCAAGTGTTAAAACAGCCGATGCACATATGACAATGGTTTTATGGATATCAATATCAATGCTATCCAAATAAATCATATTAAATGCCGCGTGATATACTGCCCCAAATTCGAGAGACGCTATTATTCCTGCAGGATTTCTTTTTATCTTATTGCCGTTTTCATCGGTTTTATAGCAAAAGAATCTAATTCCTGAAACAAGTACTCCAAGCATTAAAACAAGAAAATTGACAGTGACAAATGAGCTTCTTACAATAAGTCCCTGCTCTTCTACGTCTCCTCTGATAAAATCATTCCATCCGACAACGGAGATTAAAAACAAAATGCTTCCTGCAGCCGTAACATAGCTAAACCACACGCCGTTTTTATCTGCGGGTATAAGTATCCACAAAATAAGTTCGCAAAACATAACCCCGTATAAAACGTAAAGCTTTGTTATACTGTCCATATTGGCAATAAGAGAAAGCTGAGTAAATACAGAAACATATCCGATAATTGTAAACAGTACTGCTTTTTTATATCTCGCAAAAACTGCGGCAAGGACGGAAAGAGCAAGCAAAATGCCCATTGTCACCCAAAAGCCGAACAGATGAAGTGAGAAATAATTAACCAATGTCACTACAAAAAATCCGGCTATGCCCAGTCCGCTAAATACATAGGATAGCTTTTTAACAAATCTTTTGATGACAAATTCGGAAACTGCAAGCAAAGCAGCGCATACCAAATAAAGGCACATACCCTGCCAAAAGCTGTCAAAGAAATTGACCGCAAGCATTATAAAACCTGTAAGAATAAGTGCGGTACCCAAGATACTAAGCACAATACCTCCGACCGCGTACTCTGCGCCGGGCTTCTTAACCTTTGTCTTAGCTGTCTTCTGAGGCTGCTGAACAGGCTGTGCTGTCTGCTGAGGCTGTGCTGCCTGCTGAGGCTGCTGAACAGGCTGTGCTGCCTGCTGAGGCTGTGCGTATGCCGCCTTTTTGGCAGCTTCGATTACGGTCGGCACGTCCATATTGGGGTAAATACATTCCATATATGTAGCAGGCATAGCAACTCCTGCAGCCGACTGCCTGCCGGAATATACAAGATAATTTCTGATCAGTTCGTTCCTTAGTTCTAATGATTTATCGGGTGCCTGATTTGCTCTTTGAACCACCGTATCCAGATAAGCGGTAAAATCAGCTTCACGTGAGAATCTCTTTAAAGAATTCACTTCGTAACAAAGCTGTTCATAATAAGTGCCAAAAGTCATATTCATGTCTCATCTCTCCTCAAGCTCATACCAGAAGGTAACCCCTTCCGGATTATTCATGACTCCGTAATCCTTGCCAAGAGATTCCTGGATAGCCTTGACAATGGATAAACCGACGCCACTACCACCATATTCTCTGGTGCGAGCTTTGTCAACTTTATAAAATTTTTCCCAAAGTCTCTCTATGGATTCCTTTGGAATATTGTCGCCGGAATTATAGACACATATTCTCACATTATTATTTATGTTTTCTGTGGTAATCCTGATCACTTTTTTACCATCACTGCCCTCTTTACAGTAGTGGACAGCATTGGAAAAGTAATTGGTGAGAACCTCTTCCGCTTTATATTCATCTCCCCATGCGGAAACAGCCACTGTGTCATCAAACTCCACCGTTATATTATTTTGCTGGGCTAAAACAGAAGCCGAAGCAAGATAATTCTTAATCATTTCGGTAAGATTAAACCGTTCAAGATTAATAGTCTCACCACCAAATTCAAGCTGATTTAGATTAAGGAACTGCTTAACCATCGAATTCATCTTGGCGGACTCATCTACTATTACATCGCAATAATATGCGATACTTTCGGGGTCATCGGACACGCCGTCTCTAAGTCCTTCCGCATACCCCTGTATAATTGCTATAGGTGTCTTTAATTCGTGTGAGACATTTGAGATAAACTCCATCCTCATTTCGTCGAGTTGCTCTTTTCTCTCAATATCTTTTTTGAGTTCAAGGTTGGCGCTCTTAAGTTCGGAAATAGTCTTTTCGAGCGAATCCGACAACCTGTTTATGTTGTCTCCAAGAAGACCAATCTCATTATGATGATTGCCTTCGTACTTTGCATCAAAATCAAGATTTACCATCTTTGATGAGATGTCATTAAGGTTCTGAATAGGCTTCGTCACCCTTCCTGTAACAAACCATATGATAACAGCACCAATAACTGTTCCTATGAGTCCGACATAAATGAAGAATCTGTTTGCGAATCTGGTGCTTTCTTCGATACTTGCTATAGGGATTCTCATAAGCAGTGAAATACCGCTCTCATAGCGCCCGAAAAGCTCAAGGTTTTCGCCTCCGTTCGGCCCTCCGCCCATAATGCGCCTTATAACATAGTCACCGCCATCCTCAACTACATGCTTCGTCTCAAAATCTTCCGTTCTTCCGAGAATGTATCCCAAAAGTCTGAATTCCATGTCTCTTTCTCCGGTAATGGTAGCAAACAGAGTATTGGAATTTGCATCGACTACAACAATTGAAAGGTTATTTGCCCTTGAGATTTCGTTTAATTTATTGTTAAAACTGCTCTCTTCCATGGACGCATCGGCATATGCATCTACAATCTGCTCATTTACCTCTTTTAAAAGCTTAACCTTATCGCGAGTATAGAAAGTCCTTAAAAAGAACGAATTTATAAAAATACACAGCAAAACAACTCCCACCATTAACCCTATGAAAATGAGTGAGAATTGCACTTTGATCGATATAAACTTTTTCTTATCAGTTCTCTTCAAATTTATAACCCATGCCCCAAATAGTCTTGATCATGTCTCCGGCCTTGTCACCAAGCTTTGCACGAAGCTTTTTTACATGCGTATCAATGGTTCTGGCCTCACCGAAATAATCATAGTCCCAGACATTATTGAGGATTTTTTCTCTTGAGAGAGCGATCCCTTTGTTTCTTGCAAAATATTCAAGGAGCTCAAACTCTTTAAAACTAAGGTCCACAGGCTGCCCATCAACATACACCTGGTGTGCTGCTGTATCTATCTTAATAATACCGCAAACAATTGATTCCTCAGATTCCGCAGCAGCGGTTCTTCTAAGCACAGCGTCTACTCTCGCAACAAGAACCTTTGGTGAAAAGGGTTTCGTAATATATTCATCTACTCCTAATTTGAATCCCTGGAGTTCATCGCGCTCTTCGCCTTTTGCCGTAAGCATTATGATGGGTACCTGAGAATACTGACGGATTTCCTTTAAAGTCTCCCAACCGTCCATATTTGGCATCATGACATCCAAAAGCACAAGCGCTATATCATTGTTATCAAAAAATATATCAACGGCTTTTTGGCCGTCCTCGGCCTCCAGCACTTCATATTCGCTTTTAATTAAAAAGTCTTTTACAAGCTTTCGCATACGACTTTCATCATCAACAACAAGTATCTTTCCTCTACCCATATTACCTCCCGACCTGACACAAATACTATTTATTCCGGTCCTCTTCCAAAAGCTTTAATTCTTTTTCCTTCGCCCTGAGAGCGCTGTCTTTTTCACTTAGTTCCTGTTCCCAAGCTGAATACTTGTTAACAAGAGCCGTCTCGAAGTTAATAATATTGGGCTGGTCTGATTTGAGAGTGATAAAAAACATTGCAATTACCGCAGCGATAAGGGCAATATTTAATACAACGGAAATAAACATAAAGGGCACCCTTTCCTTGGGCGCTTTCTTTTTCTTGACGGTGATTTTTTTATGATCTATAACCTCGCGGTCTCTAAGCGTCCTGTCATACTCCACAAACAGCGGAATGGGCGGTACAGCGTCAGGAGCAAAATCACACTGCTCTATCAAAAAAGTCTGCATCTCGCGAAGGAAATCGACACCTATTGGAGTCTTAAACATTCTGTCGGAAACAGCCTTTGAATAAACCGCAAAAACTTTATCCGGGTCAGAAGTATTTAAGTGGGTATGAAGATACTCCACCTTTTTCCTCTCTGCCTCGGCAAGGATAGCATCTGATTCATTATAAAACGCATACCCGTCAACAATTACGGGTGATTTATTATCTGCCATAATTACTCCGAAATAAAATAATAAATGACTATATTTATACTCAATTTTACCATTAATAAAAATCAGAGTCAATTAATGCATAGACCTTATAAAAAGTGACTTAAAGCCCTAATAATAAGAGACTTGCAGACCATATAAAAAAGACTTTTCAGCCTGATAAATAAACTTTGAAAGCATATAAAAAACTACCAGAAAAGCAAAAGAGAGTTTACCTTATAAGGTAAACTCCCCTCAGCAATAAAGGATAGGTTTGAATGAAAAAATAATTTTATAAGTCAACCTTTTACAGCGCCCTCTATCATACCTTCCATAATCTGCTTTTGAGCAAAGAAGAAAAGAATGATGATAGGAATGATTGCGAGGAGCGCGGCCGCAAGTATTAGGTTCCACTGCTTTACATACGATCCGACAAAAGCCTGTACAGCTACGGGAAGTGTCTTTACCACACCGTTTTGTCCAAGCATCATTGAAGGCAAAAGGTAATCGTTCCAGATCCACATACCGTTAAGTATGGTGACCGTCGTTATAACAGGCTTTAAAAGCGGGAAAATAATCCTAAAAAAAATCTGCTCGGGGCTGCATCCGTCGATGGAAGCCGCTTCCTCAAGATCGACAGGTATTCCCTTTATAAAACCGTTTAAAATAAATACCGTCATCGCTCCGCCAAAACCAAGATAAGCAAACACAAGCCCGGGAACCGACTGAAGCATAGGTATTCCGACAAATCTGCCCACATCTCTGAAAGTAGAGATAAGGGGGAGCATTACAACCTGAAAAGGAATGATCATTGATGCTATAAATGTGAAATAAATAACCGTTGACCATCTCTTTTTATTTCTGCATATAACCCATGCGGCCATGGAGCCCAAAAGTGCCAGAAGTACCAGTGACAATAAAGTAATAATCACTGAGAAAAAGAATGCAAACCAAAAACGGAAATGTGTATTGTTTATTACATCCTTTAAATTGGTAAACAGATTGATAAATGACACACCGTTAAAGCTTATGGGATTTGCTGTGATATCCGCGGTCTGCTTGCAGGAATTTATCACCACAAGAAAGAACGGGAAAAGCACATAAACAGCGACCAAAACAGCTATTATCATTTTTAATATAAGTGAAGGAAGTTTTTCTTTTCTTTTCATTACAACTCCACCTCCCTCTTATTGGATACACGAACCTGAACAATCGATACGATGGCCAGTACGATAAAGAAGAATACCGCCTTTGCCTGTCCAAGCGCATACTCATCATTAATAACTGCTGTGTTATAAATATTTAAAGCGAGCATCTGTGTTCCGTTTGTCAGATAATTTCCGAAGAAATTCTGAACCGAGCCGGTGCCATTGGTTAGTGCGAGGTTAACATCAAACTGTTTAAATGCCGATGTCAGTGTAAGGAAAGTACAGATTGTTATCGTAGGCGCTATCATAGGGATCTTTATATTAAATAAAGTCTGCGTAGGTGAAGCTCCGTCGATTGCAGATGCTTCAAGTACATCTCCGGGGATAGTGTTTAGTCCGGTGATATAGATAAGCATTATATATCCGGCATACTGCCATACATAAACAATTACAATTCCGATAAATGCGGTCTTGGTTTCGGAGAGCATTGAATATGTCTGCTCCTGCATGATAGCTGTGGTGATCTTTGTAACAACATTTGAAAAAATGAACTGCCAAATATAACCGAGTACGATTCCTCCAATAAGGTTTGGAAGAAAATAAGCCGCTCTGAAAAATCCAAGTCCCTTTATCTTGCTGGTACAAAGAAGTGCCAACAAAAATGCGACCAGATTAACAAGAATTATATTAAATACAACAAATAAGACTGTGATTAAAACGGACCATAAAAATCCCGGCTGTTTAAACATTCTTATGTAATTTTCCAATCCAATAAATCCTCTTACTCTGATACCGTCCCAATCCGTAAAGGAATATCCGATACCGAGTACCAAGGGAACAATAACTGTCACCGCAAAAGCAAATAAAAGCGGGAACAAAAAAATAACATTTACTATCGATCTGTGGTGTTTAAAAGTAGGAAACAGATAAAGGCCCACAAAAAACATCACTACCCCGCCGATAATCATGGCACCTCTAAAGTTATCCAAAAGTTTCATTATCGCAAGGACAAGGCCGCCAACGGAAAGTATGGCTCCCAATCCCATAAGCCCAAAAGATGTAATTTTTCTGCCGGTTGAAAATTCGCGCATAATACATCCCCTTTCAAAAAAGTTTAATGCCTGTACTTCAAAATACTGAAATTAATGCTTAAAACCGATACCTTCTAAAAAAACAGGGGCAGTGACCAAATTGCACTGCCCCATATGAAATTAATTAGTTTGCATAGTAAGAAGAAATTACCTGTGCCATTGTGGTCGCAAATCCTTCTGCATCAAGCTTGCCCTGTGCATAGTCTGAGAATACAACACAAGTTACATTCTGAAGTCCGTCCTTCTTGAGCATTGTGTGCCATCCTGAATACTTGTTGGCATCAATGTATGTCTTCATGCTCTTGTAGAAAGGATTTACAGCTTCATACTGGCAATCATCAAAGGGAGAAACAAGTCCTGCTTTATTAACAAGGATGTTCTGAGCAGAATCGCCTGCACACCAGTTAAAGAATGCCTTAGCGCCTGCTACGTTACCCTCTGAGTATGATACCCAGTAGCTGGGGGGACCTGCGATGATGGTATCAATTCCATCCTCAAAAGCATAAGGAGCAAATCCGCATTCAAAAGCAACATCGTCGGGAGAAGTTACGCACCAGTTACCCTGGGTAATAAATGCATACTTTCCTTCCTTGAAACCTGCAACCTGCTGATCGTAGGTTCCGTCAACCAAAAGTGCGGGATCTGAATAGTCATTCATAAGACCGATAAACTTTGCAAAGTTAAGCATTCTTGCTTCGTCAACCTTACCGCCGTCATTAAGAAGATCGATATAAGTGGTATCGTCTGCAGCGAGACCTGCATCAAGATACTGACCAAATACGTGTGTACCTGAGCTCCAGCCAAGGTTTGCGGGCTCTGCACACCATCCAAGTACTGCAGTAAGTCCAAGCTCATCCTTCTTTGCATCCAAGGTCTCAAAGCAGGTCTTGTATGCTTCGTAAGAAGTGAGAGTAGAAGCATCGATACCTGCAGCTTTAAGAACGTCTGCGTTGTATCCGAGTGCTGTAGCTTCAACAGTATAAGGGAAACCGATGGTTCCCATTGAACTGTCTACAAGTTCAAATCCGGTATTGTTAGTCCATGCTTCACCCTCAAGGTTTGCAAGGAGTCCGTCCCAGGTTCCTGCCTGGTTAGCTTCGATAACGAAAATATCGGGCATATTGTCTGCCTGATACATTTTCTTAAGTTCATCAGCAGCATTGGTATCACCACCGATCGTCTCAACGGTGAGAATATTTCCTGTCTCCTCTTTATAAAGAGCTGCAAGCTCCTGGAGCTGAGAATCAATCTCAGGCTTTCCGTTTAAAAGTCTTACAGCACCGACTTTTGCAGATCCGTCTGATGATGCGGCTGTTCCATTATCTGAGCCGGCTGTGCTGCCACAACCTGCAAGACAAGCTGCCATCGCACCGGCTAAAAGAACCGATAACACTTTTTTCTTCATTTTGTTGCCTCCGTTTATTCTTCTCTTTGTCTTTTTTGTAAAAAAACATTGTAAGATTTTGTGCATCTTGCACAAATTCTGTAAATTACAGATTAAAACTTTTGCGCATAAGTTGTTGTAATGAATATTATCACCTTATGCGCATAAGGTCAAGCATAAGTTTAAAATTTTTTTATTTTTTTTAAAAAGCCTGCCCATAGGGGCAGGCTCTAATCACTGTATTTACTTACTTTGCGGGTATTTAATAATTTAAAAAAGAAAACTTACGATGTATGTGCCAAATCAGATAATTTCTTTCGAGGTATAGAAACTGTATCTCTGATAATAAGTGATGTAGGGAGAATGATCTCATTATCGGTCTCCTCTCCATTTATCTGTTTTAGAAGCGTTGTTGCGGCAGTAACTCCTTTAAGAGTTACGTCCTGATGCACGGTGGTAAGAGCAGGTCTATGATAAAATCCGAGCTGGTTGTCATCAAATCCCGCTATGGAAATATCCTCCGGAACTCTGATCCCTTTATCATAGAATGCAGCCATAAGCATAACGGCATAAAGGTCCGAAACACACATGATAGCCGTGTAGTCCCTTGCTCTCTCACATATTTCATCTATACTTTCCTTTACTTCCTCCGCTCTGGGACGAAGCTTAAAGAAATCTTTTTCGCTGTATTTTATGCCCGCTTCTTTGAGTGCTCTCTTATAGCCTGATAATCTTGCAAAATCAACTCCGTTAGAGTTATCAGAAAGAAAAGCTATCTTTTTATGTCCCTGAGAAATCATATGCTTAACCATTTCATAGGTGCCGTTTTCATCATCAAGTCCGACATTTGTAAAATGCTTAAGCCCTTCAATGGAATAAGTATCCACACAAACAATGGGTTTTTTATATTTTTTGCTGACTCTGATTCCGTCATCACCTATCATACCGAACAGAATAAGCCCGTCCACATTCCAGGTGGATACCCTTCTCATAATCTTTTCTATATCTCTGGATATATAAAGCATCATGTAATATCCGGCATTTTTAATAGTTTGCTCTATGGCACCGATAAGTTCGGAAACAAAAGGATCCTTAAGAAGGTTATCATATTTGTCCGCGCGAGCTTTTAATGCAACACCTATTATCTTAGATTCGTTTTGTGCCAAATTTCGTGCATTAATGTTTGGTACATACTCAACCTTGTCAAGATAATCCTGAATGATCTGTCTTTTCTCCTCCGAAACCTCACCGGTTTTTCCATGAATAACATTAGATACTGTAGTTGTGGACATATTTAAGGCCTGAGCAATTTCTTTAATGGTAATCATTTTAAAAACCTCTTTACAAAAATTAAAAGTTATAGTAATTTAAAACAAAGATATCACTTATGCGCATAAGTTGTCAATATTACTAACAATCTCAAAATAATAAATGAGGAAAAAACATGTTTATAAACAATATTGACTTTAGTTTTTCGGACATAAATCTTCCGAAAGAGATTCCCTGTATTGATATGCCCGGTGTTACGGCAAAACCAAACGAGGGAACAATCAGTCAGTCTAAAATATTATTACCGAAAATATGCGAACTCTTAGGAAGTATTCCCAATAATGATAAAGCGGTTATTACTGTATCCGGTGGCTCAGGAGTAGGAAAAAGCACAATAAGCGCCATCCTCTCTTATGTATTAAACAAAGCCGGTATCGGTACATATGTTATGAGCGGCGACAATTATCCTTTAAGGATTCCCGGCGAAAACGATGCCGAAAGGCTTCGTATCTTCCGTCAGGGCGGAATCAAGGGACTTCGCGACGCCGATATGCTTGATGATGAAATAACCAAAGGTATTATATCACTTCAAAGGGCCAATGAAGATGCCGATTTAAAAAATTTAGAAAAATTTTCATGGTTTTCCTGCTATCTGAAAAATGCCACAAGAGCGCTTTCCGAATATCTCGGGAGCCCTTCTGAGCTAGATTTTTCAGAGGTGTGCAATATAATCGAAAACTTCAAAAAAGGTACCGATTATGTATGGTTTAAAAAACTCGGCCGTACAAACGATAGCCTTTACTATGAAAAAACCGATATGAGAAATATCAAAATACTTATACTCGAGTGGACTCATGCCAATTCTATATTTGTTAAAGGCAGCGATATTCCGGTTCTTTTAAAAAGCACTCCCGAAGAGACTTTAAAATACCGCATGGAAAGAGGCAGGGATGCAGGTGTTGACTCTCCTTTTACCACTTTGGTTTTGGGTATAGAGCAAAAAATGCTTGATTCATCAGCCCCTTTTGCAAAACTCATACTCACAAAGAGCGGAAAACTTATAGATTACGAAAACTATGCATCAGCCGATTAACGGCGGGGAGAAAAATATGTCTAATCAAAAGAATCATGGCAGCTTATCCCCTATGCTAAACGCTTATCCCGACAGCATGGGCGGAAAGCTTTCAGATATTGTACAAATTCTAAGTCGTGATGAATTTGCCGATACTTTCGGTTCCTTTTATATTTTACCAAGTCTCTACAATACTGATTTGGACAGAGGCTTTTCTGTTATTGATTACGATATAAATAACGAAACCGCAACCAAAAAAGACATTGACGATCTAAAGTCACTGGGCATCGATCTAAAGCTTGATTTTATCCTAAATCACGCCTCAGTACTCTCGCCTCAGTTTAGGGACCTTTTAAAAAACGGCGAAAAGTCAGAATATGCTGACTTTTTCATAAACTGGAACAAATTTTGGGATGGCTATGGCGAGATGACTGCCGATGGTTATATTAAACCCGATGAAAAATATATCAAAAATATGTTTTTCAGAAAGCCCGGTCTTCCGCTTCTGATGGTCAAAATGCCTGACGGAAAAAAGGTTCCCTATTGGAATACTTTTTATCAGGAAGTGCTTTCAGACGATGCACCTCATAAAGAGCTTATGGAAAAAGAAGGTGTCCCCTATTTGGGTCAGATGGATTTAAATATAAATTCCAATCTGGTATGGAATTTTTATGATGACACTTTAAAAAAGCTTTCCGGGTACGGCGCAAAAATCGTCAGACTTGATGCCTTTGCCTACGCTCCCAAAGCACCCGGCGAAAAAAATTTCCTAAACGAGCCGGCCACCTGGGACGTTCTTGAAAAAGTTAAAAAAATTGCAGATAAATACAGCCTTAAGCTTTTACCTGAAATACATGCTTCATACGGTGAAAAAATCTATGAGACGATATCCGAAAAAGGCTATGTTACCTACGATTTCTTTTTGCCGGGACTTATGATTTACTCGATTGAAAATAATGATCCTACCCTTCTTTTAAAATGGGCAAATGAAATAATAGACAAAAAAATCGAAACTGTAAACATGCTTGGATGCCATGACGGAATCCCCATGCTGGATCTAAAGGGAATGCTTCCCGAGAGCGAAATACAGTCCTTAATCGATTTAATAGTATCAAGAGGCGGCCGTGTAAAAGACCTGCACGGAGCTAAGAATATGTATTATCAGGTAAATGCGACCTACTACAGCGCTCTTGGCGAGGATGACAAAAAGATGCTGCTCGCAAGAGCCATTCAAATGTTTATGCCCGGTAAACCTCAGGTATGGTACTTAGACCTTTTTGCGGGAAATAATGATTACGAAGCTGTAAAAAGAGCCGGAAAAGACGGACATAAAGAGATAAACCGCACCAACCTAAAAATATCCGATGTCAATGATGCTCTAAAAAAGAATGTAGTTAAAAACCAGCTTTTACTGCTTAACCTTCGGACCACACATCCTGCATTTTCAAAAGACAGTAAAATCACTGTAAAAAGCGAAGGCAGCACATTAATCATTACATGGCAAAACGATAAATCTCAGGTTTCGCTTTTTGCAGACTTATCCGATTATTCATATAAGATTTTATAGATAAAATATAGAGCAGAGGAATCATTTCCTCTGCTCTATTTGTGTTTTTCAAAACACGTAATAGTGGAGACAATCCGGTGGGAGTCGAACCAACGGGTTCGCCCAGTGTCTCGTCAAGTGGAGTAGACGGGAGTCGAACCCATCCACATAATAGTTAAAACCTAGTATTTATCAGCATTTTGTAAATATCGTGGGTTTTCGTGGGTTTTATGACTTATTAGAGGCATTATAGCCTACTGATGATAAGCATAAAAGAGAGCCAAGCAAAACTCCAACAGCTGTAATTGTCTGAGCGATCATTGAGCCCAGATCAGCCCATCCCCAAATTTTGGAAATGACAGCTATAAAGGTTGAGATAGCCGGAGTTACTATTATTGCTATCCATTTTAACACATCATACAATTTGTCCGGAATAATCTGTTTCATATTTTCCTCCTTATTTGTGGTTAGGCAGCTCCAACAGGGCTGTCTTTTTGACTTCTAACACCTCGTTATCTCCTACTAAAGTGTGATAAGCCTTGTATTGATTCATCCAGTCGTCTAAGTAAATTTGCTCTATATATCCCTGTCTTATATAGATATCAAATTGATTTAATAACTGACTCCTCATTTGAGCCTTCTGGGCTTTCTGTAGAATTTCTATATTGTTGATCGTTCTGAATAAAGTCTTAAATAGAAAGACTATTATTGTAAATAACGCTGGAATTCCAAGTAAAGCCATCCAATTAACAAAGGTTCTTATCTGTTCGCACATTTTTATATCCTCACACTCTAGTAGTATATGTTAAGCAAATCCATCCACCTGTTGATATCTGTCCCCATTTGACAAGGCCAACAAGCTTTTCATCAACAATTCTGCATACAGTACCTTTTACAAGACATTTTATAATTTTGCAGTTCTTTCCGGTTCCTGCGGCTGCTCTTACATTAAGTCCGCTCTTTGCGGTCACTTTTGCGTTATATGGTGAGAAATAATATGCCGGTACTGCTTTTGTTGCTACCGGTATCTTGATGATCTGGCCAACATATATCTTATTAGGATCTTTTATACTGGGATTCAATGCGAGGATATCGCTTACTGTTACTCCGTACTTTCCGGCAATAACTGAGAGAGTATCTCCGCGCTTTACTGTATATTCTATATATGTGGGATTTTCTTTTTCGGAAGATCCTGAGAGCCTTCTTGTCACTTCATCAGCGATCTGCCCCATGAGATTATAAAGATAATCGCCAGGACATGATTTATTTGCAAACCATCTATGTACTGTCAGACAAGCTTCTCCGCTCTGTCTCTGATAGCTGAGTGTTCTGCTTTTATCTCCGAACCATATAAGACGATTTATACCATTCCTCTGGCATATATCCGTTACGAGATCGAGAAGCTTGTTGTAGCACTCCGCTGTTGTTGCATAAGGGCTCTTTGTATCGGAAGCGCACTCTATCGTCACTGCTCTGTGATCGTTTGAGGGACTGTCGGAACACCAGGAGCGGTCCTTTTCCTCTACGCAAAGTCCTACGGATCCGTCATGGCCTACAACATAATTACAGGATCCTCCGCCGGAATTGATGAAATTCTTACAGTTACATCCGCTATATGCTGTTACCTGGCCAACAAAGCAATGAATTGTAATCGTATCGATGATGTGATTTCTCGGTGAATTCTTGTTGGGTGATATTCTTGTGTAATTCACTAAAGCGCTGTTACTCATGTTTCCTCCTATTCTCCGTATTCGTTACCGGTGATCTCTTTGTATTCTTCTTTGGTAATCCAGCCCTTGACTACTGCTTTTTTTACTCTTTCGATACTCCAGAGCTTTCTACAGTAATAGCTCTTGACGAGCTCATAATGTTCGCTATACATGCTTTTCCTCCTATTCTGATATCATTGTGAGATAGTCGATATCGGCTCTTGCCTGGATAAGTTCTGAGTAAATGCTCCATGAGTCCTTCGGAACTTTGCATTCAAGATACTCGTAAATCGTCAGTGTGTCTCCGTTTTCTTCTCTCTGGCACTCCTCTATGTCTTTCCGAACATAGTTATATCTTTTTGAAGATGTTGTATCCACTTCTTCAGGCATTGAGGCAGATTCTACTTTGTACCATTCCATTGTTTTTCCTCCTGTTTTTGTCATATTTTTGTATTTTTCTTTTTAATTTTTGAAAACTAACAAATGGATATATATGTTCGCGGTACATGTTGTATGTGTCGGTATGCTTGATCCATCCCAAATACGAAAGCATTTGCCGCGCTGAATATATTGTTATTTTTTCGCTTTTGTATATTTTATGTGCTTTTCTTGTTGCTTTAAGCATAATGTTCCGTCTGAGAGTCACTCTGTTTCTATAAAATCTAAATCCCATAAAATCAAGGAATCTATATTTATTATTAAAATCAAAGCGGAATACTTGCCAATTCCCTTTCATTTTTAATCCGAGATTATTGTTGAGATAAGCATCTATCTCTTCTCTCATCCGGTGCAATTTTCTTTTATTTGGTCCAAATATAACCATATCGTCCATATATCTTATGTAATATACGGCTCTTAATTGCTCTTTTATGTAATGATCTAATTCTTGAAGATACCAGTTAGCTCCCCATTGCGAAGTATAAAAGCCGAGCGGAAGCCCGGCTTTTGCAACTCCTGTAATTTCTTCTATTACCGACATAAACCTTTTGTCTCTGATAATGCTGCTTAGTTTGCTTAAATATATGTCATGCGGAATAGTATTGAAATATTTAGATATATCCATTTTGAGACAATATTTGCAGTCTTTTCCACCTTTCCTTATCCATTTCTGAATAATCTGCTTTCCTTTGTGTGCTCCTCTCCCTGGAATGGATCCGTATGAGTGCTCGTACATTCCATGCATAAAGATAGGCTTTAATATATTGACTGTCATGTGATGGATCACTTGCTCTTCAAAGCTTGGTACTATAATTGTCCTTTTCTTCCTTTGAATTCCATCATAAATTTCTCTCGGCTTATGCTTTTTATTCTTGAAATGCATTGCATATTGTTTCATTCTTTCCTTAAACCGAGGATCTTCAAGCTTTCTTTTAACTGATGGCCTGTCTCTTTTCCCTTTTGATGCATTTCTGATAGCGAGTTCTATATTATCGTCTGAAATAAAATCCTCCCATAAATGACTATATGACTTCATTTCTCTTATCCTCTCAACCATTTTCGCTTTGCTACTCACAGTTGCTTGCTAATGAGTTAATTTTTGCCTAGTGGCAAGGATTATTGAGTGCATTTTGTTGTTGATCTATTTTAGATAAGAATGGCAGGCGCCGATGTTCCAGTTGGCATTCGAAACGGTGTTGTTCAAATTCGCGTAAAACGCACCGACATGAGCGTCATTGTTCGAATTGCCGCCGAGTAAAGCAAACCGGCGCACGCAATAACCCTATTTGTTATTTATCTCTTGCATTTTCAAAAGCTGGTTTTCGAACTCCTCAACGCTCATATATTGAGCGAGGAGTTCGATTACTAACTTATTGAGCTTTATGAGGCTTTCAATGGTTTCTTCTTGTTGTAATATAATTTCGTTCATTTTATTTATAGGGGAAGCCCCCTCTTTGCTTCGCAAATTCACCCCTAGACAAGTGGCTTACAAGAGAGGCAGGCGCCGATGCTCCAGGCGGCAGCCGAAACGGCGACGCTCAAAGTCGCGCAAAACGCACCGACATGAGCGCCAACGCCCGAAGCGCCGCCGAGGAAAGCAAACCGGACTCCATCGTTGTTATACCAGGTTCCATCACAAAAATAGGTGCTTGAGGATCCGGATATAGTATCTGAAAATACTCCGTCTTCAGTGAACTTCATTTTGCTTATATATCCTCCTGATGTTCCGCTTGGAGTAACTCCTGCATCTTTATATCCTGACGCATCAGTTTTGTATCCGGTTGCTGTGTATCCGTCCTCGGTCCCATAAGGATGCTTAT
>JAIKXH010000134.1 GCA_024684215.1 Lachnospiraceae bacterium | reverse complement strand
AAGTGCAGTGCTCGTGAAAGCTTCTCACGGCATGCACTTTGAGGAAATAGTCAAGACTTTTAAAGAAATCTGCAGATAATGATTTATCTTGAGTTTGAGAATTCTGCAGATAAACTATCTTGAGTTTAAGAATTTTGTAGACAAACTATCTTGCGTTTAAAAATTCCGCATATTCTTTTTTGTTTTTAATATAGGTTTTTTGGATAATGTCTCTGGTAGTTTCAGAGACATTTTTTAATTCTTCCTTGGTCATATCTTTTGTATAAATGGGCTCGCCATATTCGATGACCATGTTTTTACCATGCATCCATGGGAAATGATCCTCCCAGACTTTTCCTGCATTGATAAGAGTGACGGGAACTATAGGACAGCCTGTTTTTGTGGCAATCTTAAAGGAACCGGCATGGAAAGGGAGAAGCTCATCGCTCTCGGCATCTCTGTTGCGTGTTCCCTCGGGAAAGATACATACGGATATGCCGTTTTTAATAAGTTCGATTGACTTTAGGAGCATATCCATTCCGGACCTGGGCTTTTTGCGGTCAAGGAACTGACAGTTTAAGAGAATCATCCAAAGGTTTAGAATGGGAGCATAGAGTATTTCTTTTTTTGCAACATAGCCGGTTGGATTTTTGACAAGCTGATAAGAAGTGATGGTATCAAAAAAACCACGGTGGTTACATATATAGAGGACAGGTTCATCGGGAATCCTGTCATGTCCGATGACTTTTGTCTTTACACCGGCGAGAAACTGCACACTTCTGAAACCTATTTTGTTTACTATCCAAAGTGAAGAGACATCTCCCGCATGCTTGTTAAAACGCCCTATGATCCATGTGACAAGCATGGCAGGAAGGCTAAGTACCAAAAATATAATAAGAAAAATGCTTACAAGAATTAGTCTGATCATGACCTTCTCACTTTCGTTTTTTCTTGTAAGTATAACATTTTTGACGTAGAGGGACAAACCTAATTAATATTTACAATAAAAATTAAATGTGGTATAAGTATGTTAAGTGCGTGTACTGCGCGCTTAATAATTGTAACCTTTTTGAAAGTATGGGAAAGTGTTACTAACAGAGGTGTGTAATGGAGCAGTATGCTATAAAAGGCGGCACACCGCTGGTAGGCGAGGTTGAAATCGGAGGAGCTAAAAATGCGGCCCTTCCTATTCTTGCGGCAGCGGTGATGACTGATGAGACTGTCCATATTGATAATATTCCTGATGTCAGAGACATAAACGTGCTTTTGGATGCAATGAAATCAATCGGCGTTATGGTCAAGCGTGACAGCAGGCACAGTGTAACTATTAACGGTGCTAATATCAATAGTCTTGTAGTCGACGATGACAATATTAGAAAAATTCGTGCGTCTTACTATCTTATAGGCGCTTTATTAGGTAAATACAAAAATGCTGAAGTAACTCTCCCCGGCGGATGCGACATCGGATGCAGAGGTATCGATCAGCATATTAAGGGATTCAAAGCCCTTGGAGCAGAAGTCAATTTAGACCACGGTATGATCCGCACCCACAGTGATAAGCTTGTGGGAAGCCATATTTATATGGACCTTGTCAGTGTAGGCGCGACCATTAATGTAATGATGAGCGCATCAATGGCTGAGGGTAAGACTATTATAGAGAATGCGGCAAAGGAGCCACACGTTGTTGACGTGGCTAACTTCCTCAACAGTATGGGAGCGTCTATTAAAGGCGCAGGAACCGATGTTATAAGGATTAAAGGTGTAAGTAAGTTCCACGGAACGGATTATACTATCATACCCGACCAAATTGAGGCCGGAACATTTATGTTTGGTGCAGCAATCACCCACGGTGATGTAATGGTTAAAAATGTTATTCCCAAGCACCTTGAGTCAATTTCTGCTAAGCTTATCGAAATCGGATGTGAGATCATGGAAGAGGATGATTGCGTAAGAGTTGTAGCTTCAAAGCAGCTTAAGCATACTCATGTCAAGACTCTTCCTTATCCCGGATTCCCTACAGATATGCAGCCCCAGATAACGGTCGCACTCGGACTTGCGGAAGGAACCAGTATTGTAACCGAGAGTATATTTGAAAACAGATTCAAATATGTTGATGAGCTCACCAGGATGGGAGCCAATATCAAAGTTGAGAGCAGTACCGCTATTATCGACGGCTGCTCAGGATATACAGGAGCAGATATTTCCGCTCCGGATCTCAGAGCCGGCGCAGCTCTCGTGCTTGCGGCACTTGCTGCGGATGGAATCAGTACTATCGATGAGATAAAATATATCCAGCGAGGATATGAGGACTTCCACATTAAACTTAAAAAACTGGGAGCCGACATCGAACTTGTGGAGTCTGAAAAAGATATAAGCAAGTTTAAGATTAAAGTCGTGTAGTTTATGACTCTTATTAAACTGAATAATGCAGTTTATTAATCTTTTATTGCTATTGATTATTGTAATCAAATAGATGAATTTGATTGACATAGTATCGCTTAGGTGGTACTTTATCATTACAAGTAAATAGTGTTCTCTTATTCAGAGCTGGTGGAGGTACATAGGACCTATGAAGCCACGGCAACCCCTTTTAGGAAGGTGCCAACCTGAGCGAATAATTCGATCGATAAGAGGATTTGACAAACGCATTTAAATCCGCTTCTTGATTGAAAAACCAGGAAGCGTTTTTTATACGTATAATTTATTTTGCGATTGTTATAAACGGAGAACACGTAATCTGACAAATGGTGCTAAGGCACAGAAAGAAGGAAGTATGGAAAAAAGATTATTTACATCCGAATCCGTTACGGAAGGACATCCCGACAAAGTCTGCGATGCGATTTCCGACGCAATCCTTGATGCTTGCATGAAGGAAGACCCTATGAGCCGTGTTGCCTGCGAAACCGCAGCATGCACCGGCTTTGTACTCGTTACGGGAGAGCTTACTACAAAGGCTTATATCGATATCCAGAATATCGTACGTGAGACTGTAAAGGAGATTGGCTATACCAAGTCCGAGTACGGATTTGACGGAAATACCTGCGCGGTACTTGTAGCTCTTGATGAGCAGTCTGCAGATATCGCTATGGGCGTTGACAAAGCACTTGAGGCAAAGGAAGGAAACTTAAAGGACGACCTTGATACCGGCGCCGGAGATCAGGGTATGATGTTTGGCTATGCTACAAACGAGACTCCCGAGCTTATGCCTTATCCTATATCTCTTGCACATAAGCTTGCATTTCAGCTTACAAAAGTGCGTAAGGACGGTACTCTTAAGTACCTCCGCCCCGATGGAAAGACTCAGGTTTCCGTAGAGTACGATGAGGCCGGAAAACCTGTCAGACTTGAGGCAGTTGTATGCTCAACCCAGCATGATGAAGACGTTTCTCAGGAGCAGATCCACGCTGATATTAAGAAGTATGTATTTGATCCCATCCTCCCCAAGGAGATGATCGATGACAATACAAAATTCTTTATCAATCCTACCGGAAGATTTGTAATCGGCGGACCTCACGGTGATGCCGGACTTACAGGACGTAAGATTATTGTCGATACCTACGGCGGATACGCTCGTCACGGCGGAGGAGCATTCTCAGGAAAGGATTGCACCAAGGTAGACAGATCAGCAGCTTATGCGGCAAGATATGTTGCCAAAAACATTGTTGCAGCAGGAATAGCTGAAAAGTGTGAGATTCAGCTCTCATATGCTATCGGTGTAGCACAGCCCACTTCAATTATGGTTGATACATTTGGAACAGGTAAGGTTTCTGATGAGAAGCTTGTTGATATCATCAGAGAAAACTTTGATTTAAGACCTGCGGGAATCATCAAGATGCTTGATCTTAGAAGACCTATCTATAAGGCTACCGCTGCTTACGGACACTTCGGAAGAACCGATATCGATCTTCCTTGGGAGAAGACCGATAAGGCAGATGTACTTAAAAAGTACATCTAAAGAGTAGCTTGCTAAAGTATATACTCAAAGTAGTATTGCTTAAATAAGCATGAGAAATAAGTTACATAAAGAATAGCTTGACATAAGAAAAGCCGTTGCATCAATTGCAGCGGCTTTTTTAACAGAAGAAGTTGAACATCATTCCCGAATACGAGCTTGTCGTGTAAGGACTGGCGAAATTGTGTCCGGGATTTTTATATGCTACAACAGTCCTTTGTACATACTCCATAGGATCGAGTGCAACCTGGTTACTCTTTCTGAGGAGTGAGTTTGAAAAATCTTTAAGTGCTGAGAAGGTAGAAGATAAATCTCCTGATTCTCTGGCTGATTCTTTTAACTTTTCTTCGTCGACGGAAAGCGTTCCGTCCTCGTCAACATCAATTCCGACATTTGAAAGAAGATTTCCGTAATAAGAACCGATTCCTTTTATTTCACCGGTCAGCTGTTTACTTCTTGCCATTGAACTTGTATATGTGCTCACGGCTTTGAGGAAATTGTTGTAGCTTCCGACAAGCTTTGAAAGGTTGTCCGTTACGGTCTCTGTATCGGTCTTGAGCCCGATGGTGGCGGGTTTGCCTTCCTCACTTACACCGTTAAGCATTATTTCGTATGTTTTACCTACGGTAAAGTGGTTGGAGTTGGTTTCCCTTTCTTCGCCGTTGATAGAGAAAATCGCATTTGTGGGCTCGGTTTCAACATTTCTGAGACCAAAATAATCAACTGCACCTTTTTCTTTGCTGGTGCGCTCGTCGGAAATCTTAAATATTGATTCCTTGCCGTGAGGAATACCGGTGGCTTCCGATGATATCATCAGAGCGGATTCAGAGCCTTTTTCTTCAACTTTGGCGGAAAGTCCTATTCCGGAGTTGTTGATCAGACGGACAAGTCTGTCCTGTACGTCCCTGTTCGTTTCGCCTTCGGTAATTGAAAACTGGAACTCATAGTTCATTCCGTTGATACTAACGTCAAACGAGTATGTAGCTTCCGGTAACGAAACTTCGGAAGAAGGAAGGTAATTGCCTATGTTTTCCTGAGAAGTAGCAAGCTGTTTAACTTCTATTTCAAAGGAAGGGATATCGTCAACACTATTCTCATCGCCCACGAAAGTGGCACTTACGACGGAAGAATCAGATGAATAAGCACTCTTACCGCTTATAAGACCGTTTTCTTCAAGACCTCCGAGCTGCGCAATATCGCTTCGAAGTTCTCTGGCATTTTCTTTTAATCCCACAGCAAAAGCTTGGGCATCTTTGTTTGTCACAGGAAGATACCAAGGAGATTCTTTATTTAATTTGACAATGGAATTATAAGTATTGCGCAGATCACTCTTTTTATGAGAGTCGTATCGCGTAATACTCGGCTGATATGTCTGTAGATAGTTGTTAAGAATAGTATCTCGAACAGCACTCATTGCCACAACCTCCTTTC
>JAIKXH010000114.1 GCA_024684215.1 Lachnospiraceae bacterium | reverse complement strand
CACTGCCCTCCCGTATCTTTCGGATCCTCTTTTGCATTTTAACTATATTTTTTCTGCTTTTTATCAGCTTATCCCTGCCAAGTGACATCATATCCGGATAACTCTTAAGCATACCTGTAAGAGAGGTGATCAAATCATTATCCACTGTATCCGCAGCTTCCCTGACATTTCCGGAGATAGAAACCGGGCTCTTCGATATATACCTGCGGATAGTATCAAACTGGTTTTTCCTGGTTTCCACTATCGTCCTTACGGCTTCTATCTTGGTGTTTGTACTTTTCATTCCCGCTTCACCTTCTATAGCCTCCTTTTCCGAAGTTACAAACTGCCAGTTAATAGCTGTATTGTCATGAAGGTTTTCTATCACAGTATCACCCACATTCACTTTTTTGTTATTATCATCGGTAAAACCCTTATCAAGAGAAATAGCCGCCACCTTCAGATTCCCCGTACTTCCGTAAGGATCGTTATTGGAATATATATTAAGCCATGCATATAAAGCAGGCAGGATACACACTCCTATCACGATTACCATAGCAAAAAAGCTTTTTGTTAAATTTTTGATATCTGTAAAAAATATTTTTTTTATCATATTTTCCAATCCTAACTGGTCCCAACTTATATTGATTATGAAACAATTATATTAAAAGTCCTATGACATTTGCAAATATAACAACGAATATCATAGGACTTTTTGTTGACTGTTAAAGTCAAGACTCGCTCTACTACCAAAGAATAAAAATTGCAGATTGGCGCGCTTGCCGTTGACATTGACGGGCGCTGCGAACTTAATGTAAAAATCATTTGTGTTTACGGTACTATAAAACAACCTTTTTCTTTGTCTTTTGATATAAAGTGCAGATGCCATTCTGCAGCATTTAACTTATCCATATTATTTGTACGATCAATACAAACGATTTCAATACTCACCCTTGGCTGATATCACAGCTTTAAGCCTCAGATTATTATCAAATATATCTTCTCTTTGGCCATTCATCTCCAATAAATTTTTTACACACCATTCAGGATCCTGGGTGTGAAATGAGTAATAAACATCATTTAATTGTTTATAAGGGAAAAGCTTCATAACAAAAGAACCGGTAAGCCGGAATAATCCTGTCTGATCAGATTCATCACATATCATCTTTATATGTTCAAACAGCTCCTGAGCCTTCTAAGCTTCAGCATCTGTTTTGAATTTAATTAGATTCGCAACCAAATTTAACATTTCACCTATGTAAATGTTCAGTTTGGTTGGTGGACATTTCCTTGCCTTACAATTATGATAATGTTAAAAATAATTGCAAAGGTGAGGCATTTATGGGAAAATACTACCTAGACAATATCAGATGGGTAACTGTAGTTCTGGTTGTCATTTATCATGTGCTTTACATGTATAATGGCGAAGGTATTCTTGGTGGCTTAGGAAAGATTACCACTCTTGATGTGCAGTATTATGACATTATCCTGTATGCGGTCTATTCGTGGTTTATGCTTCTACTGTTCCTTATATCGGGAATTTGCTCCAGATATTATTTGGATAATCATACCGCAAAGGAATTTGCAAAAAGCAGGACAAGAAAACTGCTGATCCCTTCTACAATAGGATTATTTGTATTTCAGTTCATCCAGGGATATGTCAGTATGTCAATCAGCGACGCTTTCGATTCTATGCAGGAAGTACCTGGTGTAATCAAGTATTTCATCATGGCGTTAAGCGGAACCGGAGTTCTTTGGTACATACAGCTGTTGTGGCTGTTTTCGATGGTGCTTTTGCTTGTCAGAAAAATCGAGAAGGATAGACTGTGGGAACTGGGAAGAACGACTAATATCATAGCCATATTTTTGATGACTATAGTAATATGGGGCGCGGCGCAGATTTTTAACACTCCGGTTGTTGTGGTATATAGGTTCGGATATTACGGTATTGCATTCCTGCTTGGATATTTTGTGTTCTCACATGATGAAGTAATCGAGATGCTGAAGAAGTATTTCGTATTGCTGTTTGTACTTGCCGCAGGTGTGGGAATTTCATTCTGTGCCGTGTACTTTGGTAAAAACTATGCGGATGGTCCTATTAACAAATCAGTGCTATTTGCAGGATTTGGATGGCTTATGAG
>JAIKXH010000108.1 GCA_024684215.1 Lachnospiraceae bacterium | reverse complement strand
CTTCGTTCTTAATATGAACTGCAGCTCATCTTACCGCATCGACTCGACCATGAATAATGATTAGTGGCTCATTATTTTTTTATCAAAACCGGCTCACTTTTTTATTAGCGCTGTGGCTCAGTTTTTTATTGACAAAGGCAGTCATATTTCTTTGAAATGATGATGTCAATAGACGGCGAGGAACATAACCGAGCAGAATGCGTTTACATTCAGCTTCTGCACGGGCTGGACGAGTGAAGCGACGAGGATGAATAAGTAAACTTAGGGGAGCGTTACAATGATTGTAATGCTCCCCTAAGTCATATAAATAAGTCTTTAAAAGCCAAACAGCGCATTTGAATTAGAGTCATCTTTTGGTATTTCTTTGAGTATGGACGACGCTTCTGATGGTAATGAATCAATTTTAGCAATTACTTTTTTTACCCATTCAGGTACCTGCTCCTTTGTTTTTATAGATAATCTTACACGCTTATAGAGTTTTAATGCTTTAGCATTACCAACGTCTCCGATGCCCAAGTTTTCTTCCAACCTATATTTGAAACCCAGAAATCTGTCATGTACATTATCATCTGGAAAATCATCTGTAATTCCAAACAAACCCAGTATTCCTTTATTCTTGTCAATGGTTGACTTCTCATCGCCACCACCAAGATTTTGATAATCACCATCAAATACTATAAAACAAGGAATTCCAAATTCACTATATAGACGATAAAAGCGATCTACCTCACTTTTCCCTCCACACCTTACAATTGTAACGCCTTTTCTGATATAATTATATCCTAATAAATCAAAGAAATACGGTAATATCAATACCTCGCTTTCTCCCTCAACTAAAATTGCTTTTCTTGCAAACATAGCTTCACTCGCTCTCTGCGAATCCCCCGTACCTTCGTATGCATTAAGATATTCTAACATTAAGTCTGAAGTATTCGTTTTTACTTGTGGATGTCTCTGCTTTAAGTCTTCGAGAAAACGTTGCGGATCTGCATTTCTAATATAGGTTCCTTTTTCTTTGTTTTTTCGTACAACGAATATTTCATCAAATCTTGCAAGAGAAATAAATTCAGACGAATGAGTCGTAAGTATAACTTGTGTTCCCGAATCAGCAAGTTCTGTTATGATTTTATAAAAGTTTCGTCGTCCTTGTGGATGAAGAAATAGCTCAGGCTCATCAATTATTATGGGAGTATTATTGTTGAGCTTTAATTTGGAGTACGCTTTTAATATAGCTATCGTTATACTGGCTTGTACACCCATACCTAATTCAGAAGCTCTGAATGTTAAGCCCGTATCCTCTTCGTTAACCATTATCTGTAATGTGCGAAAAAGATTCCATGGATCATACATATTAAGGTCTACATTAAAATCAGAAGGTTCACGTCCCAATTGTGAAGCAGTCTCCGTCCTAAGAATATTAACAAATTGTTCCATCATATTATTTCCATCATCATCTTCAACTGAAAATAAGACATTATCACGCATTGTTTCCATATTGCGTTTAAAATAATCTGATTTTCTTAACTGTTCTCCAGTAATTGGATTGATTATTGTTTCGGTGGAAAAACGCTCATTAATATCTCTTAGTAACCTTCCGAGTAAAGTCCATCTATTAGAGGCTGGGTTATCATTCACTTTTCTATCAGCACCTATGAAAGCAGATGTATATCTTTGCCTAACGTCATCCGATATGTACTGATTTCCATTAATGTTCAACCCTGATTTTTCATTATTATAATAATACCATTTATTTGTGAGCTGCAGATAATTCCCGTCATCAAAATGAACTTCGATATTAACCCGTAATGAAGTATCACCTTTATAATAATCTTCCATCGAAAAATTATTAAACGAAGGGTAAACCGGTCCCAGCATCCACTCGATAGCAGAGAGAATATTACTCTTTCCTACACTATTTTCGCCTATAAAAGCATTTACTTTTGATGAAAATTTTATATCAATATGTTTTATGCTCTTATAGTTTTCGATAACTATTCTTGTTATCTTCATGTTTATAGTCTCCTATGTATAATTGGTCAGTCTTCAGATGTTATCTCTTTCAACGACTTATCTTTAGGTTTCCAAACATCTAAGCCATTAAGATTATAACCAACAACTGCATTTGCAGCATATGATGCACTTGAAAGCTCAATATCTTCCGTCACTATTAACAAATCATCGCTATGTTGGACTATATATCCACCATCAATAAGTTGCTAGCGCATTTTTTTAATACTATCTTTTGCACGTGTCCCATATTTTTTCTGAAGAGTTGAGCCTTTTAAAAGAATATATTTTCCGTTTTTTACAACCATTTTTCCAAATGCTTCTTTTACTCTTAATTCATATATAATATCTGTAGTAGATATTGTTACAACAGTACTTAATGGTTCAAAGAATAAAAAACGCAGTGCAGTAAGCATATCCAATATTATATCTAAAAACAACTCTACTTCACTCAATCCACTTTCAGATAAAGAGGGGATAGCAGGTCTTTGTGTATTATCAAGTTTAATACGTTTTGCGGTATCAGCTTTTTCAATTAACTTTGCTTCGAGAAACTGAATCTGCGTTTTATTTAAATTTTCATCTTTTGATGTGAATACTATTACATGAGTCCAAAAATCCTTTTTAGCATTGTGATCTATGAGTCGTGGTATTACATGGTCACCCTCACCTATATATAATAAGCCGTCATCATTATTATCGTTAAATATCAAATAAACACCTGGCTTATTACTTTCCGTTCTCGCTTTAAAATCAGCCAGATCTGCTCTTAGAAACATAATACCCTGAACCGTATAATTTGAAAATTCAAAAGTCGATAAGCTAGTTGTATCATCTTTAGTAAAGAACATTCTTAATAATCTACCCGCCAAATAAATCTCTCCTCTTTATATTTTGGGTATCATTGTTGACATCTCAGGTAATGAAGTGCTTAGATTCCATATAGCAACCTTCATCTTTTTTATTCTTTTTCCATCACCAAAATCAAGCAAATCCTCTCGCTTAAAGGTGTTCAGCAGTTTATTCAGGCTGCCGAGATCAGCTGAGGTAAGTAAGAAGGCTTCATCTGGATCAATAAGTCTACAATATGCCCATAATTGACCTAAATCACGCAGCGTAAGACTTGTTTTTTTTTACTTCAATAAAAAACAGTTTAACTGCACTGTTTTTCTTGTTCCTAACGATGCCGAGCACATCAATCTGGATGTCTACACCTATTGCGGTATCATTGACAATACCATATTTATTGAGTACCTTGTCGAGCCTTTCACTATAGGCATCTACTGTTATTATCTCTGAGGTTTTATATTTGCTTGTGAGATATTCGTGTAACCATAATCTCATAGGCTCATATAACTCCTCTTCTTTTTTTACGTTGTGATTATTTACCATAACCTAAATCTCTTGCGATCTCCTTCCACGAATCGTAATGATTTCCTCTTATTTCGGCAGGAATGAATGTATCATTTTCACATGGATGCGATGGCTTGATTTTTTTCTTACCATCAAAGTCCCAATAGAAACGATGTGTAAAATCAGATGCATCAACACCATTTTTCTTAAACCCATCTACTAATTCATTTGCAAAATCGGTAAGAGCTTTATTCTTATGGATTACTCCGAATCCGATAGGAAGAAACTCATTAGCAAAGATTTTGATTTGATGCTCTTTCTTCCAAAACATCGGTTTACCTTCATTATGTTTTTTGAGGTTTCCGTCTCGCATATTTGGGTGACCCCAGTCAATATTCTGAACAGGAATATCAATAGATTTGAGCAGATTACATATATCGACCACCATGAACCAATTCTGTGGGATTTCGATATATACTCTATGTTTATAGTTGTCTATAAAATAATTGCTACGACGTATATAACCATTAACATCACAGAAACCTCTTAGGAACTGCTTTTTTCACTTGCTGAAAAAGAAAACACATCTTCATGTATTCTCATATTTTCATGAGATACAGCCGAACCAGTGAATCGCAGGATTTCACGAATAAGGTAATCCGAATTGGGCTTGGAGAAAGATAGTACGGTTACAGCTTTGTTCTGGATAAAGGAAATTCCTTAACCGATTAGCGGCTCCAAAACTCCTCTTATATCCATCAAACTTGCTTTTACATATATTGTAACGTCATTCATATCCTCGGTCTGTAATTTCTTATGGGGAATTCCAATAGAAACTGTTGTTTCACTTGCTCCTCTTTGTATCTGACCATTTCCGCAGATCATACCGAGCATATATGCCATTTCACTATTCATTTCATACCTCTTTCTATAATCTTAGGCCTAATCCCAGAGCTTGATTTTCTGATGGGGTATTTACTATACTCTGAATATTCATTAGTATGTTTCTTGAATCCTGATAGCTTCCGGCAACAAATCCGAGATAATAACAGGCTTCTATAAAACGGCTTCCTGTTATTCTCTTGTTATTGTCATGCTGTAATCTGCTACGTAATTCAGGGGGCATATTGTTTAGCGTATCAAAATAAATTCTATATTGATTAGATTGCTTCATGGTGTGCCCGCCAGATGTTAATCCATTGGCAATAGGGTATGATCCGTATGTTTGGGTTCTTTCTTCTGGAATTTCAAACTCAAATCTTCTACAATGGTTTACAATATAACCAAGACAGTAAAAAATTCTTTCAGGATTATCAAAATCAATATCTTCTGCTCTATGACCAAATATAGAGTTGTATCTGATTCCACGGATATTCATTAATTCGCCAAGCGTCATATAAGCTTACTCCTTTCCTAATTTGTTAGCCATTTTGTCCTATCCTATAACCGCATTTGAACAATTGTTTGATTACAGTATTATTATTCATACGAAAAGAATACTCAGGTCTATATGCACGATTACCACAAAAACCATACTGAGTCTTAATAGTATTCGGACAGTTATTTACATATAATCTCAATTCAACTGCCCATTTGTCGGCATCTGGCTGGAGTACAATGAGTCCATTGGATTGCAGCGTTAACGATTCACCATATGCACTATTATACTCGTTTAAAAATCTAATCATTTTATCAGGTTGAGCTTCTGCTTCAATAAAGCATCTTTCCGTAGCAAGAAAAGCCAACAAATCATTGTACATAACCATACTCCTTTCAAACACCGTACCATTTAGCGGCACTAATTTTTTTCATTTCCTTTTCGATATAGCTAATGCTATGCTGATCTAAGCTATATATTTTATATACAAGTTCATTGAGTTGCTCATTAAGAGTGAACCATACACTTGACATATACGGTGTGTTTTCGATCTTAACTACCAAATCAATAACCTGATTATACATACTTGAATGATCAACGACAATAGGTATCTTATTAAGATATTTTGCATCAGTATGTATTGTTAAGCGTGAGTTATTAAATCCGAATCTGATCAAGAAATAGTTGCATAAACGAGAATGAAGCAAACCAAGAACGTATTTACACATTTTTTCATCATCAAGCTTAACGACAGTAATAGTTTCAGAAGGCTTAAGATCACCTGCATAGCTTGCAGTGATACCTGCCTCAGCACTAAAAATGTTCTGAATGAAAATCTGAGTGCCTACATGTGGTAACGCTCTATCCTTAAACCCAAATTTCCTAATCTGTTTACCTCTCAGTGCTTCGCTGGAGGTATCGTGTCCACGCCTTATAGTATCAGAGCATACTGACTGTAATGTGCCATACTGTTCACGGAGCATATCATAAATCGGCACTTCATCATTACCTGTAAATACTATTATCTCATCTTTATAATAACTCTGAGCCACTTCACTCAGGAACTCAATTTCGCCCTTGTTATATGTGTAAAATTTAATCTTATTCCCTTTTTTATAGCTGTTCTGTAAAGTGAGAATAACTTGCTCCCCTCTAACGGTTTTGAAGTGAATGCCTAACTCGACAATGGATACAATACGCTTCTCTTTTAGAAGGGTATGTCTTATCTCCTTGTACGAGGATATATGCAACAAGTTTTTGGGGATAATAAAGGAAATATAGCCCTTATTTTTACAAAGCTCAAAAGAGCGATATAAAGCAGCTATAAAAAGATTACTTCCCGAAGCATTTACTTTATTTACAAAATCACTGTCTCCGTTTAAGGTGACGTTCTTTCCAATAGGAGCATATGGGGGATTACCTATCACATAGTCAAAAGGCTCAGAACCAATGATCGAAAGTGTTTCCTGCCCTGTTTTACCAAGTGTATCTGCTTGATAGATTTTACTTGTTCCTGTAAGTCTTTTACAAGTCTGAACAGTATCATAATCAAAATCGCATCCGACTACATTATCACAGCCATTTTGAAAAAGTGTATGTATAAAACTGCCAGTACCACAACATGGATCAATAAGGCGGGATTTCTTTGGTATCCTTAAGAATTTCACCATTGAATCCGCTAATTCCAAGTCTGTATAGAATATACCATGATCTTTTTTGAAATCTTCGTCAAGAGAAGATTCATAACTATTGCTTGACTCGGAAAAAGCAATATCAAATAAACTGTTATTCATTATAAGACTCCCAAATTGCATTTGCAATAGCCTCTGCCATCAATGACGGAACAGCATTGCCTATTTGATTACGAATATAGAACTTACTTCCATAGAAAATAAAGCGATCATCAAAGCTTTGCAATCTTGCAGCTTCACGAGGAGTGATAGCTCTATGTAAAACGGGGTGAGAATTAGTACCATTTGACGGTGTATCAAACCTTGTATCAATAGTAGGCGAAACCGTATCCCAAGTCAATCTTCCCCAAGTAGTATTAAACTTCTGATTGCCGAGCAATTCATCAGGTAAGTATTCCTTGCCTTTCTCTGGCGGTATCATTTTTAACTTGCTGATAGCAACCTCAGAATGATTTGATGCTTTATGGTTATACAGTTTTTAACTGCCTTTTCGCATTTCTCGCTGATAATCTGTTTCAGCTTTAGTGGTGTATTCCAACTCAAAAGCTCCTTCTCCTGAGTTGAAGTATGCTAAATCTGAGATAGCATCTCTTACAGTTACAATATCATCGTTTCCTACTGGCAGACAAACGCCTTTTTTCTTAGAGCAAATGAAAATGGCACATTCTCTGCCTTGTGGAACGCCGAAGTTCTTGGCATTTAATATGCCATAATCGACCTCGTATCCAAGTTTTTTTTACATAAGATAAGATTTCGTCTTTAAACCAACCACCAGCCGTTGAAAGCAGGCTTTTAAGATTCTCGATAATAAATACTTTGGGAGAGATAGCTTCTACGATACGCAGATACTCCATAAATAGATAAATTCGAGGATCGTTTAAGCCTAATTTCTTCCTCTTCATTGAGAACCCCTGACAAGGCGGACCGCCGCTTATCATATTTACTTTATTATCAATAGACTTCTGAATAATCATCTTCTTAACATCAGCGTCAGTAATATCACCTGTAATAACATCGGCATCGAGCATATTCATTTTGAATTTATTTGCAGCCTTATCATTAAAGTCTAAAGCTACAACAGTCTTAAAATGGGGATTACGATGCATTCCATAAGAAAACCACCAGCTACACAAAACAAGTCAAGGATCCGGAACTCTGTAATAATTAACATAAATGGACCTCATTCCTCAGAAAGATTTGTGAACTCAACAATATCACCTATTTCACAGTTGAGTGCCGCACATATTTTGGAAAGCGTTTCCAATGAAACAGACTCATTTCTTCCTAATTTGGCAATAGCATTTGTACTCACTTTAGCTTTTTCATGAAGTTGTGTTTTGTTAATATTCTTATCTATTAAGAGCTTCCAAAGCTTATTATAACTTACTTGCATCTAAATACTCCTTCCACATTCTCATATATACCCAAAATAATTATATATCATAAAGGACTAAATATCAAGTTTTTCTTGAAATATATCA
>JAIKXH010000092.1 GCA_024684215.1 Lachnospiraceae bacterium | reverse complement strand
TTTCTGACGATGATATCGGGAGCACCGAGTTCAAGAAGTCTGTTAAGACGGTTATTTCTGTTGATGATTCTGCGGTAAAGATCGTTAAGGTCGGAAGTAGCAAAACGTCCGCCGTCGAGCTGTACCATGGCACGAAGATCGGGAGGAATAACCGGAAGTACATCAAGGATCATCCACTCGGGCTTGTTTCCTGATTCGCAGAAAGCTTCAACAACTTCGAGTCTCTTTATAACTCTTGCTCTCTTCTGTCCTGAAGAAGTCTCAAGTTCGTCATGAAGAGCCTGTCTTTCTTCCTCGAGGTTAACTTCTGCAAGAAGCTCTTTGATTGCCTCTGCTCCCATTCCTACGCGGAATTCGTTACCGTACTGTTCTCTCTTTGCCTGATATTCAGTCTCGGAAAGAATCTTCTTTTTCTTGATATCGGAATCTTCTACGGTTCCGGGATCAAGAACGATATATGATGCAAAATAGAGAACCTTCTCAAGGTCTCTGGGAGAGATATCGAGAATAAGTCCCATTCTGCTGGGGATACCCTTAAAGTACCAAATGTGTGATACGGGTGCTGCAAGCTTGATATGTCCCATACGCTCACGACGTACGCTGGACTTTGTAACTTCAACGCCGCACTTATCGCAGACAATGCCTTTGTAGCGGAGCTTTTTATACTTTCCGCAGTGACATTCCCAGTCCTTGCTGGGACCGAAAATACGCTCACAGAAAAGTCCGTCACGCTCAGGCTTAAGTGTACGATAGTTGATGGTCTCAGGCTTGGTAACCTCGCCGTGTGACCATTCAAGAATCTTCTCAGGTGATGCAAGGCCTATCTTAATTGCATCAAATGTAATAGGCTGATAATTCATTGCTTCGGGCATTTTTTGAATCTCCTTCTAAAAATGTGATAACGGGAAGGGCATGCTGCAATCAATTACTGATCGTCTTCGTCGGAGAAATCTTCTCCGTCATAATCGCCCTCAAAGCTGTCATCCTCAACAGCGACAAGCTCTTCTCCCTCGAACTCCTGAGTCTGATAACCGCCTCTTGCAAGAGAACCTGCATCAGCATCGTACTTGTTATCGAAATCGGTATCGAAACGAGGATCGGTGTTATCACCGTAATCAATGTTTTCCTTGAGTTCAACTTCTTCTCTGTTCTCGTCGAGCACTCTGACATCAAGTCCGAGAGCCTGGAGCTCTTTGAGAAGAACCTTGAAGGATTCGGGAATTCCCGCATCGGGAATATTCTCGCCCTTTATAATTGCTTCGTAAGTCTTCACACGACCGATGATATCATCGGACTTAACGGTAAGGATTTCCTGAAGAGTATAGGAAGCGCCGTATGCCTCGAGGGCCCAAACTTCCATTTCTCCGAAACGCTGTCCACCGAACTGTGCCTTACCGCCGAGAGGCTGCTGGGTAACCAGTGAGTAAGGGCCGGTTGAACGTGCGTGAATCTTATCGTCAACAAGGTGATGGAGCTTAAGGTAATGCATGTGACCGATAGTGGTAGGGCCATCGAAAGGCTCTCCGGTACGTCCGTCACGGAGCTGTACCTTACCGTCTGCAGAAATGGGAACGCCTTCCCAAAGCTTTCTGTGATCACGGTTCTCTGAGAGGTAATCATAAACCTCGGGGAGAAGCTCATCTTTATGGAGACTTGAGAATGTAGGCGCCTTCTTATCGAATTTCTCGCCGGACTTCTCAGCTTTCTCCTTAGCTTCCTTCTCATCGAAGGGAAGATTTACGTAATCGTTAGCAAGAAGCAGTGTATCCTGGATATCTTTCTCGTTTGCACCATCGAAAATAGGTGTTGCAACGTTAAATCCAAGTGCCTTTGCAGCAAGAGAAAGGTGAATCTCGAGCACCTGTCCGATGTTCATACGGGAAGGAACGCCGAGGGGGTTAAGCACGATATCAAGCGGACGACCGTTGGGAAGGAAAGGCATATCCTCAACAGGAAGCACACGTGAAACGACACCCTTGTTACCGTGACGACCTGCCATTTTATCTCCGACAGAAATCTTTCTCTTCTGTGCGATATAGATGCGAACCGACATATTTACGCCGGGAGCAAGCTCATCACTGTTTTCTCTTGTAAATACCTTAGCATCAACGATGATACCGTACTCTCCGTGAGGAACCTTAAGTGAGGTATCACGAACCTCTCTTGCTTTCTCCCCGAAGATTGCATGAAGGAGTCTCTCCTCTGCGGTAAGCTCGGTCTCTCCCTTGGGAGTAACTTTACCTACAAGGATATCACCGGCGCGAACCTCAGCACCGATTCTGATGATTCCTCTGTCATCGAGGTTCTTTAATGCATCCTCGCCGACATTGGGAACATCTCTGGTGATCTCTTCGGGTCCGAGCTTGGTATCACGAGCTTCTGCCTCATATTCTTCTATATGAAGTGAAGTATATACATCATCTCTTACAAGACGCTCTGAAAGAAGAACCGCGTCCTCGTAATTGTAACCTTCCCAGGTCATGAAACCGATAAGAGGGTTCTTACCAAGTCCGAGTTCACCCTGTGAAGTGGAAGGTCCGTCGGCGATAACCTCGCCTTTTTTAACCTTATCGCCTTTAAATACGATAGGTCTCTGGTTGTAGCAGTTACCCTGGTTGGAACGAGCGAATTTGCTGAGCTTATACTCTATCTCATCTCCGCCCTTTACCTTTTCACGGATAATATCAGCTGAAACGTATGTTATTTCACCGTCTTCTTTTGCTACTACGCACACGCCTGAGTCAACTGCAGTTTTTACTTCCATACCGGTACCTACAACAGGTGCATCGGTAAGCATAAGAGGAACTGCCTGACGCTGCATGTTTGATCCCATCAGAGCACGGTTAGCATCGTCGTTCTGAAGGAAAGGAATAAGTGCTGTAGCGACTGAGAATACCATCTTAGGAGATACGTCCATGTAATCGAACATAGCCTTGGGATATTCCTGAGTCTCTTCACGATAACGACCTGATACAGACTTTCTTACGAAATGTCCATCTTCATCAAGCTGCTCGTTAGCCTGTGCTACATGATAATTATCTTCTTCATCGGCTGTCATATAGACGACTTCATCGGTTACACGAGGGTTAGCCGGGTCGGATTTGTCAATGACACGATAAGGTGCCTCAATGAAGCCATACTCATTTATACGTGCATAGCTTGCAAGTGAGTTGATAAGTCCGATGTTAGGACCTTCGGGTGTCTCAATGGGACACATTCTTCCATAGTGGGAATAGTGTACGTCACGTACCTCGAATCCTGCACGGTCACGAGAAAGACCGCCGGGGCCGAGTGCTGAGAGACGTCTCTTGTGAGTAAGCTCACCGAGAGGGTTGTTCTGGTCCATGAACTGTGAGAGCTGTGAAGATCCGAAGAATTCCTTAACAGCTGCAGTTACGGGCTTAATATTGATAAGGCTCTGAGGAGATACATCCTCAGCGTCATGTGTACTCATACGCTCACGTACAACACGCTCCATACGTGAAAGACCGATACGATACTGGTTCTGAAGAAGCTCACCTACGGCACGGATACGTCTGTTTCCGAGGTGGTCGATATCGTCATCGTTTCCGATTCCGTATTCAAGGTGCATATTGTAGTTGATTGATGCAAAAATATCATCCTTGGTGATGTGCTTGGGAACGAGCTCGTGTGCGTTTCTCTTAAGAGCTTCGCCGAGAGCTTCGGGATCCTCGCCAAACTCATCAAGGATATCCTTAAGTACAGGATAGTATACCTTCTCGTGGATTCCGTAATCTGCGGGATCGCAATCAACGAAATGAGTAAGCTCAACCATCATATTGGAAAGAACCTTCTCATTCTTTTCCTCAGTCTGAATAACTACAAAAGGAACTGCACTGTTCTGGATAAGGTCAGCAGTCTGCATATCAACCTTAGTTCCTGCAGCAGCAATAAGCTCTCCGGTGCTGGGGTCAATAACATCAGCAGCGAGAACCTGTCCGCGAATACGATTTCTATAAGAAAGCTTTTTATTAAATTTATAACGTCCAACCTTAGCAAGGTCATATCTTCTGGGATCGAAGAACATAGCATTGATAAGGCTCTGAGCGCTCTCTACTGTAAGAGGCTCACCGGGACGAATCTTACGATAAAGTTCAAGTAAACCGGTCTCATAGCTTCCCTCGGGTGCCTTCTCAGTGATGGAAGGATCCTTTGAAAGGCTGGCCTCAATCTTCTCCTCGTCTCCGAACATTTCTCTGATCTCCTGGTTAGTACCAAGGCCGAGTGCACGAAGGAGAACGGTAACGGGTACCTTTCTGGTACGGTCTACACGAACGTAAAATACATTATTGGGATCTGTTTCATACTCCAACCACGCGCCACGATTGGGTATAACAGTACAGCTGAAAAGCTCCTTACCAATCTTGTCGTGTCCGATTCCGTAGTAGATACCGGGGGAACGTACAAGCTGGCTGACGATAACTCTTTCAGCTCCGTTTATAACAAAGGTTCCGGTCTCAGTCATAAGAGGCAAATCACCCATGAAAATATCATGTTCCTGGATGTTCTTGCTGTCTTCCTTATTGCGAAGACGTACCTTAACAAAGAGGGGTGCTGCGTATGTAGTATCACGCTCTTTACACTCTTCAATCGTATAATTCTTCTTTTCCTCTTTGAGCTCATAGCTTACAAACTCAAGACTAAGTGAATCACTATAGTCAGAGATAGGGGAAATATCGTCGAATACCTCCTGGAGTCCTTCTTCCAGAAACCATTTGTAGGAGTTAATCTGAACTTCTACAAGATTAGGCATCTCCAGAACTTCCTTCTGTCTCGCGTAACTCATACGTGCGACTCTAGGACCGCTGGAGGGACGAATTCTGTTCTTTTCCATTGACCTAACACCTCATTCTTTCTGTATTTTGTGCATAGCTCCACACAATAGCGCATCATCCATAATAACACGCAAATGTCAATAGGTCAAGGATATTTTTGTAAATATTGGATATTTTTTTGATAGAAATTTAGAATATAGACTAAAATGTAAACAGGTTGCCCGGAGAAAAGTGAACCTTCTCACAGGCAACCGCTTATCTTCACGCGCATAATGCGCAATATTTTACCGGTTTAAAATTACTTAAGAGTAACCTTTGCGCCAGCCTCTTCAAGAGACTTCTTGATGTTCTCAGCGTCGTCCTTAGAAGCGCCTTCCTTAACAACCTTGGGAGCAGCCTCAACGAGATCCTTTGCTTCCTTAAGTCCAAGTCCGGTTACCTCACGAACAACCTTGATAACCTTAACCTTCTCTGCGCCTACCTCGGTAAGCTCTACGTCGAACTCGGTCTTCTCCTCAGCTGCTGCGCCTGCTGCTGCTCCGGGAGCTGCCATAACAACGCCTGCTGCTGCAGATACGCCGAACTCTTCCTCTGCTGCCTTTACAAGATCATTGAGCTCAAGAACGGTGAGCTCTTTAATAGCATCTAAAATTTCCTGAGTGGATAACTTAGCCATTTTTAATTTCCTCCATTAAAATTCAAAATAAATTGGTTTGTTTTAAAATAATTACTCTGCGGGTGCTTCTGCAACTTCTGCTGCAGGTGCCTCTGCTTCTTCAGCAGCTGCGGGAGCTTCACAAGCGCTTGCTCCGCCTTTTTCTGCAACCTGATTGATAACACGAGCAAAATTGGTGATGGGGCTCTTGAAGCTTCCAAGCAATCTTGAGAGAAGTTCCTCTCTTGAAGGGATGCTTGCGATGGTTCCCATTCCCTTTGCGTCATAGAGGGTTCCCTCTACAACACCTGCCTTAATTTCCAAAGCTTCTGCAGTCTTTGCAAACTTAGCAAGTACTCTTGCGGGTGCAGTTGCATCATCCTTTGAAACAGCGATTGCGGTAGGTCCTTCAAGATACTCGGTGAGAGACTCGAAATCAGTTCCCTTGATAGCTCTGGTGATGAAGGTGTTCTTGTATACCTTATAGGTTACACCTGCCTCACGAAGGCTCTTACGGAGCTGAGTATCCTGCTCAACGGTAAGTCCACGATAGTCTACAACTACCATTGACTGTGCGTCCTTGATGCACTCTGAAATCTCTGCCACGATGGGTGCTTTAATTTCAACCTTAGCCATTTTTTCTTTTTACCTCCTTATAGAATGGAGCCGAATCTTTAAAGATTATTCAAAGAAAAAACTCCCATACTGATGACAGCATGGGAGAGAATTTCGTAAATAATTACTTAAATAATCTACCTCGGCGGGATTTACGTGCTTTCGCACACCAGCTGTCTTCGGCTTGGTATTAAACCGTATGATAAAATACCATATTATTTTTTTTATGTCAAGCCACCTTTAAAAAATTAATACTTTGCAGTGCTAACCTTTACACCGGGGCCCATGGTGCTGGTAAGAGTAATGCTTCTAAGGTACTGGCCCTTAAGTGCGCTGGGCTTTGCCTTAGAAATTGCTTCCATAAGAGCATCGAAGTTCTGAGTAAGCTGCTCCTCAGTGAAGGAAGCCTTTCCTACGGGAACGTGTACGATATTGCTCTTGTCAAGTCTGTACTCAATTTTACCTGCTTTGATATCGTTGATAGCCTTTGTTACATCCATGGTAACAGTGCCTGCCTTGGGGTTGGGCATGAGACCCTTAGGTCCGAGAACCTTACCAAGACGTCCAACAACACCCATCATATCAGGGGTAGCAACTACTACGTCGAATTCAAGCCATCCCTCATTCTGAATCTTGGGAACAAGCTCCTCTCCTCCAACGAAGTCTGCGCCTGCTGCCTGAGCTTCTGCCAGTTTATCACCCTTAGCGATTACCAGTACTCTAACTGTCTTACCGGTTCCGTTAGGGAGAACTACTGCGCCACGAATCTGCTGGTCAGCGTGACGACCGTCACATCCGGTTCTGATATGTACTTCAATAGTCTCATCGAATTTTGCAGTAGCGGTCTTCTTTACAAGAGAGATAGCTTCTGCGGGCTCGTATGCTACGCTGCGGTCAACAAGTTTTGCTGCCTCAGTATATTTCTTTCCGTGCTTCATTGTAATTTCCTCCTAGGTTCAAGCGGCAATATATTTATTGCCTCCCATTAAAATATTATTGTTGGTTATCCGAATTAGTCCTCTACGACAATACCCATGGAACGTGCGGTTCCTGCGATCATGCTCATAGCTGCCTCAATGCTTGCTGCGTTGAGATCGGGCATCTTAAGTTCTGCAATCTCTCTAACCTTATCCTTAGAGATAGTAGCAACCTTAGTCTTGTTGGGAACTCCGGAACCACTCTTAATGTTAGCTGCCTTCTTAAGAAGAACTGCAGCGGGGGGAGTCTTGGTTACGAAGCTGAAACTTCTGTCTGAGTAAACAGTGATGATAACGGGGATAATGGTATCTCCCTTATCTGCTGTCTTAGCATTGAACTGCTTGGTGAACTCTACGATGTTAACACCATGCTGACCAAGTGCGGGACCTACCGGGGGCGCGGGTGTTGCCTTGCCGGCCGGAATCTGTAATTTAATGTAGCCTTCTACTTTCTTTGCCATGATTGGCACCTCCTAAAATAAATGTGGTTAGGCGTGTACCTTTTTAAGTACACTCCCACGACGGAACAATCCCATGAATTGCTTCACGAGAATATATCACGGATCAAATCCGGACATAACTTCTTTACGGCTGCGAAATCGCAGCATAATTTTAACCGAGTTTTCTAACCTCTGCGAAACTGAGTTCAACAGGAGTCTCACTACCCTGGAAAAGTTCAACCTTGATAGTAACGGTCTGCTTGTTGTAGTCAATCTTTCTTACAACACCGACAGTATCCTTCCAAACGCCGGCAACAACCGCGATGGAATCGCCCTCAGCGAAGTCAATGCTAACGCTGTCTGTACGGATTCCGAGAGGTTTCATCTCAGCATCGGTAAGGGGAACTGCTTTGCTTCCCGGTCCTACGAATCCGGTAACGCCACGTGTATTACGGACAACATACCAAGTTTCGTCATTCATATCCATATTGACGAGAACATATCCGGGGAAAAGCTTTCTCTGAACGGTTCTCTTGTTACCGTTCTTGATCTCAACAACATCCTCCACGGGAACGCGCACTTCCAGAATCTGCTCTGCAAGAGCCTTATTGTTCTCGATGGTCTTTTCGATGTCAGCTTTAACCTTATTCTCGTATCCGGAATATGTATGTACAACATACCATTTTGTTTCTGCCATTTACTTTCCTCCTTACAGCCGGGTAAGGAAGTTGACACCATTCTGAGCCCCATAGTCAAGGACTGCAATGATAACTCCCAGTACGATGGATATAATGACAACAGCAACCGACTGTTTTAAGGTCGTTTTCTTATCAGGCCATGTAATTTTTCCAAACTCAGCCTTTACCCCACTGAAAAATCCGGGGGCTTTTTTCTTTGCGGAATCTTCCATTTTGACCTCCGATTATCAAAAAATTACTTGGTTTCCTTGTGAAGAGTATGCTTCTTGCAGAAACGACAATACTTCTTGATTTCCATACGATCAGGCATGGTCTTCTTTTCCTTTGTGGTATTGTAGTTGCGCTGCTTGCACTCGGTGCAGGCAAGAGTGATCTTGGTACGCATTGTTTTTCCTCCAAAATTCTTTATGGTAATCTTTAAAATGATTACAAATTATGCACTAAAAAAAGAGTCCTATTTTGACTCGCCCGATTACTATAACACAGTAATCAGGGCAAGTCAACATATTTTTTATATGATTTTACAGGTAATCGAGCGGGTTGACCGCAGTGCCGTTTATACGCATCTCAAAGTGCAGATGAGGTCCGGTCGAGTTACCGGTGCTTCCGCTGTATGCGATGAGGTCTCCCTGGTTTACATACTGTCCGGCCGATACCACCAGTTTACTGCAGTGAGCGTATCTGGTCTGACGTCCGTCGGGGTGATCGATATAAACAACATATCCGTAACCGCTGCCCCAGCCGGCGCTTCTTACCGTACCGCCGCTCGAAGCATATACAGGAGTTCCGAGAGGAACATACCAGTCAACGCCCTTGTGATATGTACTTCCGATTCCTCCGGGTGACTTTCTGTAGCCAAAGTACGAAGAAATACGTCCGCCGGAAATCGGCTTGATGTATGTCGGAGGGATCTTGGTTCCTCTTTCAACGATCTTTGGTACCGCCTCTAGGAGTATCTGTTCTTTTATAACCTCTCTGGAAATCTCTTTTTCATTTGTAAAATGCTTATCCAGAATAGCTTTTCTGTATCCGCTTGAAGGCTGCTGCAATATCTTTGTCTGAGTAGTATACCATTCATCGTTGTCTACATATATAACATCGGCATCATATACTTCCTCAACATAAATCCTTTCCACTCTCTCAACGGAAAGCTCCGGTTCGGGAACAGTGATTGTAAGGATATCACCTACATGGATAGTTGAATTTACGGTTTCAAGTTTATCGGGATTTAACGCAACCAGATTTTCCATAGGGATATTTACCGCCATGGAAATGCCGGAAAGCGTATCTCCGGATTTGATCTCGTATTCACCGGGTGTTTCCTGCTCCTTGGTGACGTTTTCTATCGCTTCATTAAGGTCCATAACCTGCGAGCTCGGAAGGTATCCCTGGCTTATCTCAACCTCCTCAAGGAAATTCATGGACAATACTCCGAGTTCATAATCCTCAAAGTCCTTGCTGTCTTCATCCTCAATCTCGGTAAGTCCGAGTGTGCCGATATATTCCGAAGCGCCAACCGACGGAAGCTTAACTTCTTCCTCAGTTATCTCCTCCCCGGAAAATGTATCAATTACCTTTGGTGTGATAACATTGAAATCTCTGTCGTTAGAGTTTGAAAGTTCAACTTTAAACCTTCCGGACTGATCATATAAATCCAGTGCCGCCTGCAGAAGTTTTTCTACATCATCAAGGCTTTTTAATGTAACCATGTACTCTTCTATTTTAACGGTACAAGTCCTTTGCATGGTCTCGTCGACTGTCTTTTTAAGGACCTTGCCCATGGCTTCCATTACCTTGCCGTCAGAGTCGACCTTTCCGAAAAGCCTCTCTTCACCTCTGACAAAAAGCTCATCGGTCATGAATATAAGTGACTTGCTCTTTGCCGCAATCTGCCTTCTGGTCTCTATAAGTAAATGCTCGGCCTTTGCCTCATCATCCACTACTCCGACCATCTCCCCGTTAAGGTATATATAGAAGGTATTATCACCTGTATGCTCAAACCCCGGAATCGCTTCAAGGAAGAACAGGCAAGCTACAAATGCAATCAGCGATGAAAATATAAATGATAATTCTATTCTTTTATGTGTTCGCTTAATTATTCTGTTTTTCATTAGTTAATAGTAAGTCTCTTATTTCTTTTTTACGCTGTACCCGAAGGTTCCGATCTGTTCGCCGCAGGTAAGGTACGAACCATGTGAATATACAATGGGCTCGGCCTTCTCCAAGCAGAACTTTCCTTTTTCGTCCTTGTATGAGTTCTCGGCGTGAACCGCAAGGACCTCCGCCACAAACATATCATGGCTTCCCAAAGGAATAATCTGCTTTACCCTGCACTCAATATTCACCGGGCTTTCGGCGATAAGCGGCGCTTTAACATGCTCCGCAGGCATGGGGGTAAGCTTCATCTCTTTAAATTTATCGATATCGCGTCCGCTCTTGACACCGCAATAGTCGGTAGCGTACGCAAGTTCTTTCGTTGTAAGATTAATAACAAACTCGCCGGTTGTCTTTAATATATTGTATGAATACCTCTCGGGCCTCACCGATATTGAAACCATAGCGGGATCCGAGCAAACAGTCCCCGCCCAGGCGATAGTTATAATATTGGGCTTTCCGTTCTCATCTGCCACACTGACCATAACAACAGGCAGCGGATAAAGCATGTTGCCCGGTCTCCAGATTTCTTTACTCATTAAATAATACCCATAGTCCTTAATACATTAAATATCTGAAGCAGTAGTGAAACTCCCGACAGACAAAGCGCAATTATAGCTATTGCCTTAATCGATCCTATCTTTAAACCAAGAGTTTTACCGGTTATCTTTATCTCCTCCTCTATAGGTTCGAGTTCATTGACCATAGAAGCCTGAATATTTTTGTATATTCTCACGCCCTCTTTATGAAGGTTTTCCTCTGTGCTGGCCTTACCCAAAGATTCAGTCAGATCGTTGAGTTTGCTCTCAGTAGACTCAGAAAGATTTTTAAGCCTGCTCTCAGTTGATTCGGAAAGATTCTTTAACTGATTTTCCGTGGACTCCGAGAGTCCCTCGAGCTTACTTTTTATATCCTCGATCGCCTCATCGTTTTTCGTATTTTCGGGAAGTGAAAGATTTCCTATTCTGTTCTCGAGGTTTCCGAGCTCGTCGCATACCTGTGAAAGCCTGTCAAGGCATCCCTGATATTCACTCACCTGAGTCTTTAAATAATCCATTTGAAGAGCCTGTGCTTCTCCGTTTGCCCTGATCATTTCCTGAGCATTGAGTTTAGAAGCAAGCTTGTCCATCAAGGTATCCATCATTATCCTCCCGATAGTTAAAAATCGAAAATACAGTCATTTACATACTTTCAGACATTTTTAAATTTTATCATTTTTGCAAGTGCATTACAATACCTGTTTTGTTTTGTGCATTTTGCATAATTTTTTGTCTATTTTTTTGACTTCACTGTAAATATTTACCAATCATTTACAGTGCGTTCATATTTTGTTAACATTTAATTGGTATAGTTGTCTCAAGAACAAAGCAAAGTGTTATTCGATCATTTTTTCATAATCGCCCGGGTTCCGAAAGGAATTCGGGCACTCCTCATTTATGGGGGGATTTCACTGATATAAACACTCCTCGAAGCTTAAACTGAAATTTTTGCAAAAAACAATAGGCCTATCGGAGCCTTTCCTCGATAAGCCTATTGCCATTTACGCTACAAAATCAATTGTCTACGAATAAAAGTCATTTACGGCCCAAATCCATAATTTCATCGTTGAGCTGCAACATTTTGTCATCCAGATCCGATACCATCTTAGCGCAGTCAACAAGTTCCTGAGAAATATGAGCCGGAACATCTCCCTCAAATTTATAATTTATCTTGTGCTCCAAGCTGGCCCAAAAATCCATCGCTACCGTTCTGATCTGGATCTCCACCTTGGTATCCACCTTTCTGTCCGAGAGATAAACCGGAATTGTTATAATCATGTGATAACTCTTATAGCCGCTGGCCTTAGGGTAGGTAATGTAGTCCTTTACCTTTATCACCTGTATATCCTGCTGATGCTTTATCATCTCAGCTATACGGTAAATATCGGATGTGAAGGAACATATAATCCTTATACCCGCAATATCGTTAACATGATTAACCATATTCTCTATAGTAGAATCAAAGCCGTTTCTTTTCAGTTTTTTAACGATACTTTCAGGAGTCTTAATCCTTGCTTTAATGTGCTCTATCGGATTGTATTGGTGTACATGCTGGAATTCCTCATTGAGGATCTCCATTTTAGTCTCCATCTGATGAAGAGCTGCACTGTACAAAAGACTAACTTCCTGCCATGTCTCTATTCCGTCGTTGTCGCCTACCAGTTCCATTTGTGTTTAAATCCTTTTATTTTCCTTCCCCCAGCATTGTCTGCTTGTCCTCAAATCCTTTATCATTTATAATAATACCATAATTTTAGCCAATTATCATAAACATTAAATTTTGTTAAACGTTTAAGTTGATTTTTTGTGATAATTGCATAAAAAAACGTTTTTTATTAGTTTACTTTGATTGGAAAAAATATGAGAATTTGGGCTAGACAGTTTAAAGATACGCATATGCTCTGTGATGAGCTTATTGTCGATAACAGCAAGGACACCAGAACACATAAGGTTTTTCGTGCCATTGAGGATATCGCCAAAAAAATGGATCTGCCGCAACCGATATGGCTTGATCGCAATATTAATTCATTTAAAAGAAACGGGGTTGTAAGATTTGGCAGCGACTCCTTTATAGAAGAGGTTCCCTTTGACTATCTCGAGGTCCGAGTCATAGAAGAAGACTAAAATCCGGACGGATGCTTTTTTATCAGCTTCCGTCCGGACAATTTATTTGACAATCTGCGATTACGGATTTACTGATATCCGTTTGGATTATTCTTCTGCCATCTCCAGGAGTCTTCGCACATTTCCTTAATTCCGTACTTGGCCTCCCAGCCGAGCTCTTTCTTTGCAAGAGTGGCATCCGCATAACATGTGGCAATGTCTCCGGGGCGTCGCTCGGTAATCTCGTAGGGGATCTTTACTCCGTTAGCCTCCTCGAAATTTTTCACAATATCAAGCACACTGTATCCCTGACCGGTTCCGAGATTATAAATCTTAAGTCCCGCTTTTTCCTCAATCTTTTTAAGCGCCTTTACATGTCCCACAGCGAGATCGACAACATGAATATAATCTCTTACTCCGGTACCGTCATGTGTATCGTAGTCATTTCCGAATACATTCAAGTGATCTCTTTTTCCTACAGCAACCTGTGTGATGTATGGCATAAGATTGTTGGGAATGCCATTGGGATTTTCTCCCATGGTTCCGGATTTATGCGCTCCGATGGGATTAAAGTAGCGAAGCAAAATGACATTCCATTCGTTGTCCGCCTTCTGGATATCGGATAAAATCTGCTCTAACATTGATTTGGTCCATCCGTAAGGGTTTGTGCATACTCCCTTAGGACACTCTTCCGTAATCGGAATAAACGCCGGATCTCCGTATACCGTAGCGCTGGATGAGAAAATGATATTCTTACATCCGTGCTTTCTCATGACATCTACCAAAGTAAGAGTACCGGCAATATTATTCTCATAATACTCCCAGGGCTTGGCTACGGATTCTCCGACAGCTTTGAGACCGGCAAAATGGATTACCGCGCTTATGTCCTCTTTGGAAAAAATCTCTTCCAAAGCTTCTCTGTCCAGAATATCAGCCTTATAAAAAGGAACTTTCTTTCCCGTTATGGCGCTTACTCTCTCCAATGATTTCTCACTGGCGTTTGAAAGATTATCAAGGACAACAACTTCCTTGCCAACATTTTGAAGTTCAACAACCGTATGGCTTCCGATAAACCCGGCACCGCCGGTAACTAGTATCTTTCCCATATTTTTCCCCTTCGCTTTAAACAGAATACAAGCAAAACATATTCTTTGTTTGCTGTTACGCTATCAGCATACTTTATAGCCCTGTTAAAAACAACGCATAAATGTTTTGACTATTTGTCAAAATGTTAAATGACGATCCCTCATTTATAATGTAACACCGTTCTTCTTTAAAAGCTCTCTTGCGCTTTCTACGGAGTCCACACCTGTTTTATTTTTAATTGGAGCAAACTCCTTTTCTCTGACAACCTCAAAAGGCAGGCATGAAGACATCTGATGAATCATGTCGAGAACAAGGTTTTCAAATTTATATCCGTTGGGTTCCTCGGGCTTAACAAGCTCACCCGACTCATTAAGGTAAGGTATTTTCTTTTTAACTATGTGCAGAGGAAGCTCTTCCTTAACGATTCTCTCCAGTTCATCTACCTCGAAAAGGTAATTAAGTATAACACCGAAATTATATGCCGGATCTCCCTTTTCGTCTTTTGCGTTCATAAGCTCGTCTGTCAGCTCGTAGTACTCTACAATCGAAGGCTTTCCGTCCTCAAGGCACATTACTCCTACCTTTTCGTCCGGCGCATTCTTTTTAACGACCTTTGCGCCGACTACACAGTTTTTCTCTATCGTAGCTCCAACAAATACCGGGTCTGCGATTTTTTGGAGCACATTATCAACCGCAAAGATGTTGAACCACTTGATTCCCCACTCTCTTGCCTTCTCCAAAAGTCCCGCTCTTGAAAGCGAAATAAACCATCCGCCGTTTCCGTTGGGTGATGTTGCCATACGGCCCTTTTCTTCGAGGTAGATTTTTCCGCTGTAATCTGTTGCGGGCGCCATCTCCTGCTTAAAGAAATGAATATATTTTTCGGGATATCCGAAGAAATTCTTTTCCTTCAAAAAAGAAGTGGTAGCCTCATGGTTTTTCTCACTGGTCATCACAAAAAGATGAATATAAGCGTCGGCTTTTTTAACCACATCCGTAAGATTGTTTATAAGGCATTCAAAGATATACAGATCCCTTGTCAGACCGATATTGTACATTCCTTTAGGGTTATCGGAGCCGAGTCTTGTTCCCATACCGCCTGCAAGCAGTACCGCTCCTACCTCGCCTTTCTTTATGGCCTTAAGTCCCGTGCTTATAAAGCTGTCCTCATTTTCCTTTATCTCGGAAAGCTCCATGCACTTTAAAGGAGATATTTTCCCCTTTGAAGATGCGGTATCGGGGTTAGAGACTGCGGAAAGTATGCTCATATCCGTAGCTTCAATCTGATCCAGAAGAGCTTTTTTCTCATTATCCGTAAGCTCATCAAAGTATTTAAGTACATGTTCCTGTCCGTACTCAGACAGCTTGTTTTTTACTGATTCAGGTATCATATTCCCTCCTTCGCTTTATCAAAAGCATCCTAGGTATAATACCATATTTGAGCTAACTGTTCCAGTCGGGATACTCCACCGGCAAAAACTCGTCCCTGACAGTGCAGTATCTGAGCACAACATCGCCCACATATTCATCTGTATCACGCATTTTGCCGAGCCGGTTCCACTCGCTTATGGCTCTGTGTACTTCATGAACATTGCTCCATGAGGCGCTGTGAACCCTCGCCTCATGCACAGAAGGAAATGTCACGTAAAAGTCTGATTTCATAAGCTCGGAAAGTCTCTTTGCAACGCCGGGGTAAAAAACCGCCACTGCTCCGCCAAACCAGCCGGTGGTGGTAAGCCTTATTCCTTTCAAGGCTCTTTTTTTGTCTATGGTCTCTATATGCCTTCCGGCAGCCTCATCGTAATCCATAAACATCCCACTGTTATACATGTCTTTTCCCTCAATCGATTCCGAAAAGAATATCCTTGGAGGAAGCATTTTACTGGTTCTGAGAGCCGCATATTCAAAAACACTTTTTCTCTCACGTGGCTCTAAAGGGGTCTCAAAATCAAGGTCCCTTTCCGTCAACGAACAAATGCTTTCTGGTGTGATGCTATCAGGCATTTTCACCACAACAAGCCTTATATTTCCTACTACTCTACTCAAAACGTTCCCGATATGTCCCCGTCTGGCCTGTTCATAAACAGAATCCGAGACCAAACGAAGCATTCGTTTCACGTTTTCCATATTTTATTTTCTTCCCTGAGTATTTGCGGGCAGAACTTGCCCGCGATTTCCGATTATAGAATATGGTCAAAAAAAAATAAATCTAGCAATTTGCTATTTTTTTACCTCTTTAACAAAAGCAAAAATTTTATCCCGGCTTTTTCCTTCACCGGTCTCGTTTTCAACCCCCGATGAAGTATCCGCACCTTTAAGCCCGGTTGCGCCCAGTGCATGCCCTACATTTTCAGAAGACAATCCACCTGCGAGCAATAATGGCTTATCATTATATTCGCCGAGATTCAATGCCTTTAAAAGCTCATAATCGAACCCTATTCCGCTTCCCGGGATTCCGGCATCAAATATGAAGCCGGCAATACGTTTGTCATCCTTATACTTTTCAAACTCCGCCATATTACTGACATTAAAGGCCCTGATAATCGGAACGGGCGCATTTGAAAGAACTTCGCTTTTAAGCTCACCGTGAATCTGTACATACGAAAATCCTGCGTCTGCCATGTCTTCAAGCTGTTCTTCGCTCGGGGATACGCATACCGCCACCATTTTAAGCGGCTTATCGAGACCACGCGCAAAGCTTACAAGTTCTTTTGCTCTGTCAATATCAACATTTCTTTTACTTTTTTCGTAAAAGACTACAATGCCGCCTAAGTCCGCTCCGGCCTCCGCAGTCCATCTGATCTCGTCTTCGGTTTTTAGTCCACATATCTTTGCAATGTTCATATAGGTTATTCTCTGTTAAACAGCGGTGTTGAAAGGTATCTGTCTCCGGAGTCCGGTAAAAAAACTACAATATTTTTCCCTTTATTCTCCGGTCTTTTTGCCAAAATAAGAGCAGCCTTTAACGCAGCGCCCGATGAAATACCGACAAGCAGCCCCTCGCTTCTGCCAAAATTTGCACCTTCGGTAAATGCATCATCATCCTCTATGGCAATCACTTCGTCATAAATATTTGTGTTTAATATCTTTGGAACAAAATTTGCACCTATTCCCTGTATCTTGTGAGGTCCCGCGACGCCTTTAGATAATAAAGGACTTGAAGCCGGCTCTACGGCAACAACCTTTATGTCAGGATTCTTTTCTTTTAAAAATTCTCCCACTCCGGTTATTGTTCCGCCGGACCCTACACTGGCAACAAAAATATCAACCTTTCCGTCAGTCTGATTCCATATTTCCGGGCCTGTAGCAGTTCTGTGTGCCGCAGGATTTGCAGGATTATCAAATTGTCCGAGTATTATCGACCCCGGGATCTGCTCGTTTAGCTCTTTAGCCTTTTCTATGGCTCCAGTCATTCCCTTAGATCCTTCTGTAAGCACTATCTCAGCCCCATAGGCTTTTAAAAAAGTTCTTCTTTCTACGCTCATGGTTTCCGGCAGTGTAAGGATGGCTCTGTAGCCCTTTGCTGCAGCTACGCATGCAAGACCGATACCGGTATTTCCGCTTGTGGGCTCTATAACGGTCGCTCCTTCTTTAAGCAGCCCTTTTTTCTCTGCATCCTCAATCATCGCAAGCGCTACCCTGTCTTTTGCAGAACCTGCAGGATTTAAGTACTCAAGCTTAACCAATATTTTAGCCTGTGTGACTCCCGACTTTTCTGCATACTTTGAAGCCTCCATAAGAGGAGTGTTTCCTATAAGTTCAACCGCACTTTTCTTTATATCACTCATTTATCTCACCTCGTAAAACGCTCGCAGCCTTTTTTGACTGCGAGCGATAATATCTTTCTCTATACAAATGTTACAAAGCTTCCTTCAATCTTTTTGCTTCTGTATACTCCGCTGTCCGCCTTCTTGTACAGGCTTTCAAAATCTTTAATCTCTGTCTGATCAAGGAACGCGGCACCGACACTGACTTCAATCTTTCGATCGGTGATCTGGGGAATATCGATTTCGTGAACTCTCTCGATAAACCTGTCGATGATCTGCTTTGCAATATTTTGATCCTTCATATCGTTGACGAATACCGCAAATTCATCACCGCCCAGCCTCATTACAACATCAACATCTCTGAAAGATTTCTTCAGGCAATTTGCTATCGCAATAATAACCTCATCACCAACCTGATGTCCAAAGGTATCGTTTATTGACTTAAAGTGATCGGCATCAAGTATGGCGAGCATTCCTGTTCCGCCGGTTTCGATAATCTGACGAATCTTTGCTTCGCCTCCGCCACGGTTCATTATGCCGGTCAATCTGTCGGTCTCGGAAAGCCACTCCAAATGCTCCCTTTCTCTCTTTTCCTTGTCGATAGGCTCAATCATCCAAAGCACACTTCTAAGGTGCTTATTTCTCTTTCTCTCAACAACGGTGAAACGGCCACGGCACCACTTATTATTATTATCAAGATACTCGATACTGATTGTATCCGTATCCTGCATACGATCATCCAATGTCTTTAAATCAATAAAGGTAAAGAGCTTATTTTGAGACGACTCGGAAGTACAACTCCACATTGTCTCTCTCATAATACGATGTGCTCCGACGGTCATACCTTCCTGTGAATCACGAAGTTCTTTACCGTCACACCTTACCATCTGGAAGGTATCCTCCTCCAGATTTATGAGGTCCATGGTAGAGTAAATACCCGAGATTGAATACATCTGAGAGTAATTCTTTGATGCTTCGTGTCTCTTTTTACCGATATCACAAAACAGCGCCAAAAGTCCGGCCCATATAACTATAATGGCTATCATATGTACTGTGTAAATGGTAGCCTGCCTGTTGTTCATACTGTCTACGCACACTGAAGTGATAACATACCAGTCATTATAAACCTCGGAATAAAATGCATAATAGCTCTTACCCTTATGTCTGATCTTCATAAAGCCTTCTTTTTCAGCTGTAAGATCGTCGATGGAATAGGCATGCAATAACTCACTTTTTCCAAAAATATTGTTAAGAGTACGTGATGATACCGAGTCAGCTACTATCGTTCCGTCAGAGGTAATCACCGCCACATCTGCATTTTTGTTATTATTAGCGATGGTCTCGGTGTATTCCTGAACCTTATCAAGATTTAAATCGATTGATACAACACTCTGTCCGTCACGGAGAAGCTTACTCATGCTCATGGTAACCTTTTTGGTTTGAGAATCCATATAAGGGCTTACCAGTGCTACTTCTCCATGCGCCTTCACGGCATCTGTATACCAGGGCCTGCTCTTAGGTGAGTATGACTTATCAGGCACCCATCCCACTCCGTCTACATAGCTGCCTCTTATAAGGCCATAAAGACCGGTGTAGTTGCTGTCTATAACTTCAGCATAATTTTCGGTTTGCATTATGATGAGGGACTTGATATCTTTTACGGATGCGGACTGGCTCATAAGGGACTCCACCCCATGAGAAGTAAGCTTTACGGCCTCCATGCATGTCTGCATGTACGAGTCGATGATATTTTCCGATTCAGCGGCAACCAATTCGGCATTTTTCATTGCCTCATTCTCAGCCATGCCTGTACCGATATTTGTATCTACCGCAATGATAACCGTCAAAACGGTCAGTATCACACCCAAAAATATCGCGTATCCGACACCGATTTTACTTATCCATTTGAAAACTTTAAAAAAGCCTCTCATGAAATCTCCAAATACCTCATCTCAAAACTGAATGCTATACAATAATGCAAGAAAATTACTACACTGACTCCTTAGATGCGTAATAATCTTCAAAAAGCTTATTTGCGGCATCTATAGTCTGCTTACTGATTTCGGGAAGTTCCCTTCCCCATGTGCCGGTCGCCATTTCATATCCCTTCATCATGGCTTCCTGCATTTTTTTCATTTTTTCTTCATCATCACCGGCAAGGGCAGACGCAAAATCAAAAAGTCTCTGTGAAGTCTGTTTTACTCCCCAGTAACCGTCCTCGGAAATGTCCTCCTGTGCCTGAGCCTTTGTAGCAGGATCGACCGTAAATTCACCGGAAGCCAAAAACTCCCACATATTGCCCGCTTTAGCCGCAGCCCCCGCCTGACCGGTCATCATTTTGGTAACAAGCTGAGTAAACTGTGACTCTCTGGCCTCTTGATCCGCTTTAAGCTGATTTACAAGAGCTGTTCGCTCCTCGGAACTCATCTTATTTATCGAATACAAAGAAGACTTTCCCTCTGTTGATTTTTCGTATGTTGCTCCTGCTTTTTCCGCACTGCTTTCCGCCACGTCCAAAACCTTTTTTTCAGTTTCGGATGCAGCCTTAACATTCGTGCTATAGCTAATATTCTCTGTTGCTGAAACTATTCCAACATTCATTTTCGGACTCCTTTCCCGTCAGTAAATACAGCACCTCCGTGTGCTATAATAACGTTAATGAAATATATGTACAGTTACACATTTAGTTTATAGCAATTTGAATGATAATACAAGTTTTTATTGCTAATATTTCATCAAATTATACATATTTTTCTGAATATATTCATTCAAAAAATAAATTTACTTTACATAATAAAAAAACTCTTATATCCTATCACGAATATAAGAGTTTTTTGAGTTTTTTATTCTTCTCCAGAAGTCACCGTGCCGCTTTCGGCTGCGTTCTCGGAAAGTTCTTCCGCGGTCACTCCCATGTTTACTTTCATTTGGTCATATAACATCTGTGCGAGGCCCAAAGACTGCTGATTCGTAGCCTGGGATGCGATTTCCTGAATCGTAAGTCCCTTAAAATAATCCACCAACTGATTATCTTTTTCCTCATCATCAAAGGAAACTGTCTTCTCCATGTTTTTGTATACCTGCTCGAGCAAATAACTCTCAAACTGTTTACAGACATCCATGAGTTCATCGTCCGTGGCATTTTTGCCATCAGCCGCTTTCAGTTTTGAGGATAACGCGGAAGCATCCGCATTTGCAGCTAAATTTGAATAATAATCCGATAGATTAGTTGTTGAATTAATGTCCATCGTCATCACCCTTTTTCTATTCTAGGAAATATCGATTTCAAATACTATGTTTTATTATCTTCTGAGATTGTTTGCCTCTTCAAGCATTGTATCGGTTGTGGTAATTATCTTTGAGTTAAATTCGTATGCTCGCTGAGTAGTAATCATATTTACCATTTCATCGGCAACATTTACGTTTGATCCCTCCAAATAAGACTGGATCACATTACTTTTGGGAAGATTTGGATTGGTGGCCTCATTTAAAGGCTGTCCGCTGGCAGCGGTCTGGCTAAAGAGGCTGTCTCCTTCTCTTTTAAGTCCTCCGGGATTGTTGAACTGGAATAGGCCAATGGTTACTCCAATCCTTTGAGGATTGTTATTTGCATCGGGATACATTACATACCCATCCTTATCAATTGAGATAAGACTTGTAATGTACTGTTCTCCCAATACTATATCCTTTCCGGTAGAGTCCTGAACGGGAAGGCCCTGGGAATCGCAGAGCATATGTCCACCGTTCGGAGCAACGCTCCACTGGAACGATCCGTTACGTGTGTAGTATGTATTTCCATCCTCACCTCTTAAAGCGAAAAATCCTTTACCGTCAATGGCAAAATCCGTATCACTTTCTGATGCAAGAAGAGAACCCTGTTTGAATATTGTATTGATGGCTGCATTGCGAACACCGAGTCCTACCTGAGCGCTGGTGGGTTTTACCTCACCGTTTGCGGAGGTAGTCTCCGTCTGAATTGTCTGATATAAAAGACTCTTGAATTCATTACTCTGGGATTTGTATCCGGTTGTATTGACATTCGCGAGATTGTTAGCGATGGTATCAAGATTTGTCTGTTGTGCGATCATACCGGTCGCGCCGGTCCATAAGCTTCTTACCATACCATTTACCTCTCAATAATAAAAATTAAACTCTGCCGATCTGATTAGCTGCAATATCGAGCGTATTATCCATAGTCTGGATTATTTTCTGGTTACTCTCGTACTGCCTTGAAATGGAGATCAGGTTAACCATCTCCTGAACAACGGAAACATTGGCAGTCTCTAAATATCCGCTGTACATTTTTCCGGAAGCCGCCGTCGTCTTGGCACCCTCAACGGGTGTAAAATAATTCTCACCGTATCTTGCAAGATAATCGTAATCTTCAAAATCGGTAAGTCCTATAGTTGCCACAAGCGCACCGTCCTGAAAAATATTTCCGTTCTTGTCTATGGAAGATTCCTTTGAGGTATCTATTTGTATTCTTTTAGCTGTTGAACTGAGCACATAATCTCCGTCACAGTTTACCAGATAACCGTCGGTGTTTAACTTAAACTCACCGTTTCTGGTATACATGGTGCTCGTCTCGCCTGCTTTATTGGTAAATTCAATGGCAAAAAAGCCTTCACCTCCGATGGCGATATCATAGGTGTTTCCGGTTACTTTAAAGGAGCCCTCAGACCAGTCGATATAGTTTTCGCCGATCTTGACTCCGGGGTGCATATTGCCCTCTCTCGTTACAAGATTGTAACCAACGGTTGAATCTTTTATTTTGACAGCAAGTACATCATCGAAGGATTGGCTTGTGGTACCCTCTTTTTTAAAGCCCACCGTGGTAACGTTGGCCATATTGTTTGAGAGTGTATCCATTCTATGTTGCTCATTTAACATACCTGTGTATGCCGTATATAAACCCTTTACCATAGTCCATCCTCTTTACTGCCTTCAAAAGATATTCACCCTGTCACTATTTCGCAGTGATGTTATCCTCTGTAGCTTGCGATAAATTCAACGTACTTACCGGTTCCGATAGCAACTGCCGTCATGGGATCCTCAGCTGTCATTGTGGTGATTCCCGTAGCATCGCTGATGAGGTCTTCGAGTCCGCTTAAAAGGCTTCCTCCTCCGGTAAGAACTATTCCTCTGTCTTTTATATCGGCTGCAAGTTCCGGAGGCGTAACCTCAAGCACGCTTTTAATAGCTTCAACAATCTTTGAAGTAGGCTCCTTTAAAGCCTCCTCAGTCTCCTCACTGGTAACCTGAACGGTGGTGGGGAGTCCGTAGCGTGCGGTATCGGTACTTCTACCGGATACATCTATCACATTCTCTTTATTCGGCTTGAAACAACAGCCTACACGAATCTTAACTTCCTCAGCCGTTCTCTCACCGATAACAAGCTTGTGCTTATTCTTTAAATGGTTAATGATTGCGGTATCAAAAGAGTTACCCGCATATTTGATCGAAGTGCTCTCTACGGTGCCGCCGAGTGATATAACCGCTACATCTGTTGTACCGCCGCCGATATCAACGATCATATTTCCGCAAGGCTTTCCGATATCGATGCCTGCGCCGATAGCGGCTGCAATGGGCTCTTCGATAATGATCACTTCTCTGGCTCCTGCCTGATATGTAGCATCTTCAACGGCCTTTTTCTCAACCTCTGTAACTCGGCTGGGAACGCAGACCGCAATACGGGGGCGCTTGAAAAATCTATGGCCTACCGCCTTCTGCAAAAAGTACTTAAGCATTTTTTCGGTTGCGTCGTAGTCGGAGATAACTCCGTCCTTTATGGGACGAACCGCTTCAATATTTCCGGGAGTACGACCGAGCATAAGTCTCGCGTCCTCTCCGATAGCTTTTATTTTATTTGTGGTTTTATCAAGAGCCACAACCGAGGGCTCCTTTAAAACTACTCCTCTGCCCTTTATATAAACGAGGATACTTGCTGTTCCAAGATCGATTCCAATATCTGTTGCCTGCATTTTAATTTCCCCTTAGGATTAATAATTTATTATTATACCGCTTAGGCTCAGCCATAAGCCCGCATTTAATAATTATAATCTAAATGCGCTTCTTTTCATAGGGGGAAAATATTAAAATTTCTTAGCATTATCCTATAATTTATGTATATTTCGGCTTGATGGTATCAAAACTTTAGGGCAATAAAAAAATAGCGGTCGTTTTTCTTACGACCGCCGTCCATAGTGCTTTTGGTGCATATATAAACACTTATATAAATGCCCATGAAAAATAAGGCAAAATCTGAACTACAGGGTCATATCCCTGCTTTAAAAAGATCATAAAATATCCAAAATAAGCTGCGCACACAGCCACAAGACATATTCTTCTGAGTTTTTTAGACTCTATACCCTTTATAACAATGGGAATAAGGTATACCTGAGAAATAATCAAATAATAGCAAACTCTTGAAAGTTCCGGTACATAGGTTGCAAAGCTGTACAAAATAAGTGCAAACAAGTTGAGATTGAAATACATCTCCGCTTTTTCGTTTCCCTTTATGGCCTTTTTGTAAAAAATAAGGCAGAAAATCAGTATTGCTGCACACTTGGCAATATTTACCCAGGAAATATTGGTGACATCAAGTATTTTATCTCCCTCGTAATACGGATAAAATACAAAAAGCAATCTCCTTATGGGAATTCTGCCAAATATAAGTATCAGCGATACTGCCGGTATCAGCCAAATGGTTTTCTTTGACCACTTTAAACAGTATGCGACAAAATACGCCGGTATAACCAAAAGCGCCGTCATATGGAAAAATGCCGCAAAACATATTATCAGGCAGAATTTCACAAACTCCCTTTTAAACAGATACTTCATGGAATACATCACAAGAGCCAGTACAAAATAGTATCTGATATTGCTAAAGCTCATAAAATAAAAGCCGTTTGCCATATAGATAAAAAAGCTTAAGAAAAACCAGTCAGAGGTATCATAAAGCCCCTTTAAGAAAAACAGGCAGGTAAAAAAAGCCATAACCGCAAATATCGGAATATAATTGTCGACCCCGACTATAAACTGCATCACTCTGACAAAGGTTTGAAATCCGATCTCGTAGGAAATCTTGGTATCCGCACGGTGAATATCCAAAAACTCATATCTGTAAGTCCAATAGTCGTTGCCTATTCCGTACCTTAACGCAGAGAGCAAAAACAGCACCAGAAATATACCCACCAGGATACACCTGTTTATCGTCTCCTGTCTGGTTGGAAGAGCGGTTTTAATCTCTTTACCATTTATTAAATTTGCCTGTCTGCGATATGAACCGTTTACAAAAAAAGCCATAAACACGCACACCGCAGTTAAGAAAATGTAATATACCATACCAATCCCATCATAAGAAATAGACTGTGTGTCTTAAAAAGCTTTGCTCTATGTATCTTAAAAAGTTTTGCTATGCTTAAATGTTCTTACCGTAGTACATACGCAAAAGCCATGTGTCTTCACAGGCAAGTATTGATGCCGTCACGTCTATATCCTGACGTTTTAACTGCTCTAGAATGCGCTCAATCCTTGCTCCGTTGTGACTTCCGGATCTAATGACAAGAATTACCGCATGAGCTGAACGAAGTTCATCATAAAATCCATCCAGATTTAAATCATTGTAATCAAAAAATTTGTTTTCGTAATTCCCGGAAAACTCTTCCCTGTATGCATCGGCATAAGAATCCTTCGCAAGTTTTTTCATGCTTCTGACGCTGAAAGAAACATCCTCATTTCCCGAAAAAAGCTGATCTTTTCTCGAACTGTCTCCGTCTGCCGAAACAAATGCCAGCTTATTTTTTCCGGTGAGTATATGATCTGCATTGACTTTAAAATCCTTCATGGAAGGAGCGCCGAGGCACTTTATCTTGTATCTGGTTTCTATAGTCGCCGGCAGATAAACGGAGGAATCTATGCAAGCATAAAACACACTGAAAAGGCAGAAAAAGAGTACACCGATAACTGCGCCGAAAATAAATGCCCTTTTTACAAAAATAAGTGACACATCCTCGGTATCATTAAGGTCTGCAGCATCTATAACTTCTATTGCCTCTATCTCTTTTTTATCCTCGGGGAACTTTGTGACAAGCTCGGAAACTGCCTTTTCCATTTCGACAGATGCCTCAGGGCTGCCCGTAGTGGATTTGGTATAAAGATACCTGTAGTCAGACTCTATCGTTGCATATGTTGCTGCTATAATCTCCTCAGAAGAATACTTATCTCCCAGGGCCTCTTTAAGCCCCTCCACAAAGTAATCCGTGTGAATTAGTTCCTGCCATGTATAGTAATTATAGTATTCATATTCCTTATCCGCACCGTCACTTGCAAATGTCACATGATAAATAGTACGCGCGGTATATTTATAACCGTCGCCCACGCCGAATTTGACAATGCAATATATTCCGCCTATCAATACGGCTCCTATAATAGCCGACACCGGAATAAGCCACAGCTTTTTTAATACCTTCAAAAAGAATAATTTGTAATTTACAGGTTCTCTGGAGTAACTTGTCTCCCACATAATCTTTTCCTCACACTTCATCAAAAGGAATTAGTATCTTTTCCTCACACTTCATCAAAAGGAACCAGCATCTTTGCGCCCATCCTCATAAGCATTTTTGCCCGTTTTACCGGTATTGTTTTACACATTGTATTTTTATTTTTCATCAAAAATCTAAATGTCATTATTGGCGCAAGACTTCCGTACAGGTAATGATATAACACGCCTCTGTCATAGAAATACTTTTCGTCATATCCGTTAAACCATGTTGAAAGCTGTCCGTTTTCCCTGGGCTTTTCTTCCCCGATGCACGTGGGAACAGCCATGAGTTTCATACCTTTTTTCAAAGATTCGTTTAAAAAAAGGCTGTCTTCACCGTTTGAAAAAATACCGCCGCCGCCAAACCAAAGGTGATATGTGATTCCAAGCTCATGAAGTTTTTTTCTTCTTGCGGCAATACTGTATGCGGGATATCTTCCGCAGTTCCATCTGTGAACCCTATGAGCACTCTCATTCCAGTAGGTGCGCCTCTCTTCACAGACATTTACATTAAACAAAATCATATCGGCGTCAGGATATTTCTCAAACTCATCGAGCACCATCTGTTCGTAACCGTCTTCATAAACAATATCTTCATCGGCAAACAGAACAATATCGGCCGTAGCTCTCTGAAGAGCCGTAGTTCTCGAGAGTCCCACTCCCTTTTCATCCATGGAAAGAGCCTTTATAAGATATCCGTTGTGGTTAAATATCTCAGTTTTATATTCCGACTTTTGATTTACTATAATTGCGTCGCTTCCGATATTCATTTTTTTGCATAAAGCAGGCACATCCTGCCCTACGCAGGATACAAGAAGTTGTAATGTCATAGTTTTCTCCGACTGAGAATTATTTTTTCTCCAGCATCTTTTTTACATACAATCCGGTGTAAGACTCTTTGCATTTTGCAATCTGCTCGGGGGTTCCTTCGGCGATAACGGTTCCGCCTCTGTCTCCGCCCTCGGGTCCCATATCAATAATATAATCCGCGCACTTGATTACGTCCAGATTATGTTCAATGACTACAACGGTATTTCCGCCGTCTGCGAGTCTGTGAAGTATATCCACAAGTTTATGTACATCGGCAAAATGAAGTCCCGTGGTCGGTTCATCAAGGATATAGATCGTCTTACCGGTAGAGCGTCTCGAAAGCTCTGTCGCCAGCTTTATACGCTGTGCCTCGCCTCCCGACAATTCCGTGGAAGGCTGACCAAGTTTGATATATCCGAGTCCAACATCATAGAGGGTCTGAATCTTATTTCTGATTGAAGGCACATTTTCAAAAAATCCCAGCGCTTCCTCGACTCTCATATCAAGAACATCATATATGCTCTTACCCTTGTATTTGACCTCTAAAGTTTCTCTGTTGTATCTTTTTCCGCCGCATACTTCGCAGGGAACATATACATCAGGCAAGAAATGCATCTCAATCTTTACGATACCGTCTCCGGAGCAAGCCTCACATCTTCCGCCCTTTACATTAAAAGAGAATCTTCCTTTGCTGTATCCTCTTGCCTTTGCGTCTACGGTCGAAGCAAACAAATCTCTTATAAGGTCGAAAGCTCCGGTGTATGTGGCAGGATTGGAGCGTGGAGTTCTTCCGATGGGGCTTTGGTCTATACAAATAACCTTATCGAGCTTTTCTATTCCGGTAATGGATTTATGCTTTCCGGGAATGGTATGAGCACGGTTAAGTTTCTTTGCAAGCTGATTATATAAAATCTCATTCACAAGAGAACTCTTGCCGCTTCCCGACACTCCGGTCACGCATGTAAATACTCCGAGCGGAAATTTCACATCTATGTTTTTTAAATTGTTTTCCTGAGCTCCCTTTACGGTGAGCCATCCGGCAGGTTTTCTGCGCTTATCAGGCACAGGTATTTTCTTTTTGCCGGACAGATACTGACCTGTTATCGACTCGGGCACCTTCATTATATCTTCCGCAGTACCTGTAGCAATCACTTCTCCTCCGTGAGATCCTGCGCCCGGTCCGATGTCCACGATATAATCCGCAGCAAGCATGGTATCTTCATCATGCTCAACCACTATAAGCGTATTGCCTAAATCCCTAAGATTTTTAAGCGTCGCAAGAAGCTTGTCATTGTCTCTTTGATGAAGTCCGATAGAGGGCTCATCCAAAATATAACATACGCCCACAAGTCCCGAACCTATCTGAGTAGCAAGCCTTATACGCTGTGCTTCACCACCCGATAATGTGGCGGTTGCACGAGAAAGAGAAAGATAATCAAGACCTACGTTTATCAAAAATCCGACTCTCGCATTTATCTCTCTTAAAATCTGTTCGCCGATAAGAGACTGCTGATTTGTAAGCTTTAATCCCTTCAAAAAGGCGTTAAGATCAAGTACTGACATGTCAGTGACATCAAAAATATTTTTATCACCAACGGTTACAGCGAGTGATTCTTTTTTAAGTCTCTTTCCGCCGCACTCCGAGCAGGGTGTGATGCGCATAAAGGTCTCATACTCTGCCTTTGAGGTCTCGGAGAAGGTCTCACGATAGCGCCTCTCTACATTTTTGATAAGTCCCTCAAAAGTGATTGGATACACACCGCTTCCGCGCTGTCCGGTATATTTTACTTTTACCTCTTTGTCTGTTCCATAGATTAAAATCTTTTTAATCTTCTCGGGATATTTTTCAAAAGGAGTGTCCAGATCAAATTTAAACTCCTCGCAAAGTGCCTTGAGGACAGCGTTAGTAAAGCTTCCCTTTGTGTTTGCACTCTGCCATCCCAAAACGGTTATGGCACCTTCGTTAATTGACAGAGACTGATCCGGAATCATCAGATCCACATCAAACTCCATTTTATATCCAAGTCCCGCGCAAACAGGGCATGCTCCGAAAGGATTGTTGAAAGAAAAGCTCCTGGGCTCAACCTCAGGTATACTTATGCCGCAATCCGGGCATGCATAGCTCGTGGAAAAGGTAAGCATTTTACCGTCTATAACATCGATATAGAGGAGCCCCTCCGCCAGTTTGATCGCATTTTCAATCGAGTCTGCAAGTCTGGTCTCAATACCTTCTTTTACAACAAGTCTGTCGATTATAATCTCGATATTATGCTTGTTGTTTTTCTCCATATTGATGTCTTCGGACAGATCATACTGTATTCCGTCCACGCGAACACGGGCATATCCTCCCTTTCTTGCGCGTTCAATGACCTTTTCATGCTGGCCTTTTCTGCCCCTTACCACAGGCGAAAGGACCTGTATCTTGGTTCCTTCCGGAAGCGCTAATATCCTGTCAACCATCTGGTCCACAGTCTGTCTTTCTATAGCTCTGCCGCAGTTGGGGCAGTGGGGGATACCGATCCTCGCATATAAAAGTCTGAAGTAATCATAGATCTCAGTAACCGTACCCACGGTGGACCTGGGGTTTCTGTTGGTGGACTTTTGGTCTATGGAAATCGCGGGAGAAAGTCCTTCGATATTTTCAACATTCGGCTTTTCCATCTGTCCGAGAAACTGTCTGGCGTAAGAGGACAGTGACTCCATATAGCGTCTCTGTCCTTCAGCGTAGATTGTATCAAAAGCAAGTGAAGATTTACCGCTTCCGGATACGCCCGTCATTACAACGAGGGAATCTCTGGGAATCTCCACATCAATATTTTTTAAATTGTTTTCTCTCGCTCCCCTAACCCTTATTGTATTTTTAGGGAGCATTTTAAGGGCCTGTCCGTTGTTTTTAATATTTGTTTCTTTATCTGTCTTTTTCATTTCTTACCTGTTTCCGTACTTGTGTGACAAATACATATTTATTGCCCCTACACAAGAAGCTCAAATATATCTCCCCCGGACTTATTGTATTTATTGTAAATCTCTTCAAACGATCCGGTAAAAAATCTAGCCGAATCGCAGAATACATCCTGCTTTAAATAAAATATAACCTTGTTAAAAAACAGATCCGCATCCTCAAGTTCTTCCGGCTTTACAAAGAACGGACCGAGCTTTTTGTTCTCGGCTATAAGAGCTCCATGCGGCATCCCCTGCTTTTTACCGCTAAGATTTTCAGCGTTTATTGTATTGTTTACGATAGCCGCAAAAGTTCCCCAGTTACGCTTTAAATTACCCGATGCGGAGAGCTTTTCTGCAAATTCTTTGTTTACTTCGGAATTCATAAACAGTTCCTCTAAGCTTTTGTCTCCGGAGAAAATCTTCTTTTCCTCTTTCATACCATCAGGCAAAATATCAAAATCTATCGGCACGTACACCAGCTCAAATCTTCGTTTGAAAGCATTGTCCATAACGAATATATTTTCATCCGCCGTATTCATTGTGGCAATAATATTAAAGTTTGCGGGAATCCATATCATTCCGTCATAGAAAATATTTTTCATCCAGGGATCTCTTGAAAAATATGCACCAAGGTCTCTGTTGACTATAGGGTATTCGCTTTTTCCGTTATCGCCTCTGTCAAGGAGCTGAAATACATCGCCGAATATCGAAGGTGCATAGCCTCTGTTTATCTCCTCTATTATGAGATAATACTTTTCCTCGGGGTTTAAAAAAGCTGCTTTTAAAAGCTCTGAAAAAGGTCCTGCCACATATACGTAATCAAGAGGTTTTTCGAGAGAGATAAGCGGCTTTATGGCTCCTATAAAATCACCGTAGGTATATGCGGGATGAAAAATAACTCTCTTAATATGTGTGCGAAGCTGCTCCTCATCGGAGAACTCTTTTTCCAAAAGCTTACGTACATTATAGGACTTTCCGGTTCCCGGCGCACCGTAGTAAACCCTTTGAATCGGCTTCATTGGCACTTCATGATAGTAAAACTCCAAAGGCGAAGCTTCCTTTCTTGCAATCTCGGAGGCTTCTCCGGATAGATAAAACTGTGCATGCTTTTCAGGTGCAACACTCTCGGAACCGTTTTCAAGATAAAACATATAAAGCTCTAGGGCCGTGCTTAAAGTACCGTTTCCGGCGCGGTCAATACTTATATATTCGGAGTCTATTTTAAGCCAGTCTATCTCCTCGCCAAGTTCTTTTGCGGTTTTGTACGAGAAAAGATTCTTAAACGTAAGTTCTCTGACCTTTTCACAGGAGTTTCTTATTGCATAGGAATATGCACTGATCTCGTTGTCGGTAAATACCCTCATTCCATCGCCGTAGACCTGTTTTTTAAGCCAGTTCCTGAATTGCCTCTCAATCTCGGTTGCATAATGTTCCATACCAATACCCCGCTTTTTTGCAACGCCTGCAAGTTATTTATAAATCCCTAACCGTCCGTCTAAAATAATGCAAAATGTAAAAACAGGGGCGTACATATCGCCCCTATTTACAAATTTATTCATTCATAAATGCCATCAGCTCGTCGTATCTTCTCTCCATCAGCTTATATGCATCATTATAACACTTCTCGAGCTTTTCTTTATTATTTTCAAAATGGGCAACCGTAGTCTCATCGGGCTTTATGATCATCGCCCTTCCCTCACGCTCCATTTTTTCAATCTCTTCCATCTGACGCAGGTACTGATCCTTACGTCCGAGAATTGTATCCGCAAGCTTGGGATATTTTCTGCGGTAAAACATATCCACCAAAAACTTAAGCTTTTTGTAATCGGTAGCCTCATGGAGATCCGCTTTTGTAAGTACGAGACATATCTTGTCACATCCCATATCAAGAGCGCGCTTAAAAGGAATCGAATCCGCCAACGAACCGTCAAGATATTTCTTTCCTCTGAGTTCTATGGGCTTGCATATAAAGGGAAGCGAGCAGGATGCTTTGCAAAATTCCAGTGTCTCCATATCGCTCTGAAAATCCGATACATACTCTGCTTCACCGGTCTCGCAGTTGGCCACAACAGCCTCCCAAAGTACGTCCGATTTGTGAAAAGTCTCAAAATCATAAGGGAAATTGTCGTAAGCATATTTTACAATACACTCATCAAGATCAAGCACCTTACCGGTTCTTAATATATTTGGAAGTCCGAAAAAGGTTCTGGTATTCTCATGAGTCAAAATCTTTTTGGATCTGCCTTTTTGTCTTGAGATAAAACCCGATGCATTGCTTACTCCGACCGAAACGCCGGATACGTAAGGAAAATATACATCTTTATCGAGAAGGCAATCAAGAACGCCTGCGGTAAAAATTCCGCGAATCGCACCACCCTCAAGAATAAGTCCTGTCTTTGAAGCCATTGGTTCACCTATCTCACCCGTAAAACGGATGATATTCCATGATTATTTTACTTTGTTTCTGTCTATCTTCATCGCACCGGTACGAGGGAAATCTTCGGTCCTGACGATGGTTTTTGTGATATTCATGTAGCTGGGGAGCTTTGCGTTTATGCTCTCGGTCAAAGCTTCCATAGCCTTTTGCACTTCCTCGGCGCTCATGCCGGCCACAGCGGGCTCGAGAGGAAGGATTTCAATACCAATTACAGTATTTCCGCCAACCTGCATTTCTCTTGCAAGCGCGTCCTTAACCCTGGGGTCTTTATAGAAAAATTCCTCAAGTTCCTCGGGTGATACATTTTCACCGTTGGATAATATGATAAGGTTCTTGATTCTGCCCGTGATATAGAGGAATCCTTCCTCATCAAAGCGGACAAGATCGCCTGTCTTTAGCCATCCGTCTTCCATAACCTTTGCGGTCTCTTCCGGATTGCCCGCATATCCTACCATCACATTATCACCCTTTATCCAAAGCTCTCCGTCGACAACTTTAACTTCCTGCTCGGGATAAATCTTACCCATGGATTCGGGCTTTTTATCAATATCAATATTAGCCGATGTAAGGTTAGCTCCCTCGGTAAGTCCGTATCCGGGGTAAAGCTTTATGTCAAATGCGGCCGCGTCCTTTATAAGCCTGGGCGGTACAGGAGCCGCTCCTACTATCATCTTCTTTAAATCTCCCAAAAAGCCTTTGCCCTTCATTTTTGCGAGGCCGAGTATAATTTCTACAAGTCCGGGCACAAGTACAAGAGCGGTGGGACGGAGTGCAGGAATCTGTCCTACCGCAGCTCTCATATCGGGGCATGCGATAACGGTAGATCCGGTGTAAAGTACCGATAAAAATCCCATAACAGAGCCGAATATATGGGACATGGGAAGAATGACCATAACCCTGTGTCCGAAAACTCCGCCGGGCTGATAAGAGCCGTTTAATGCTCCTCTCATAAGAGCACCGTGAGTAAGGATTACTCCCTTGGGTGCTCCTGTTGTACCGCCGGTAAAGTATATAGCGGCAACGGATTCCTTTTTAACGTCTCCGTAAGGAGCCTCTGTATCGGAAATCTCTTTGTGAGAGATAATCTTGCACTTTACATTTTCAGCAAGTGGCTTAAACTCATCGGCCATAACCATAGCGGTAAATCCAAACTTCATTGAAATACCGGTGATCTGTTCTGCTCCGAGCTGTACGGGAAGCATTGTAAGAACTGCCCCCATCGAAGGGACGGCCAAAAACCACTCCATGGCATCGAGATCGTTTCTCGCCATAACGCCGACCTTATCACCCTGCTTTACTCCAGCAGCGGCAAGTACGGCGCGTCTTTTTGCGACGCGGCTTACAAGTTCTTTAAAGGTGTAAGACGTATTTCCATCGGTAGTAGCTATATTATCAGCAAAATCCTTTTCGAATTTCTTTAGCATTTCAGCAAAAGTAGGTACGTAATAAATAACTTTTTGCTCTTCCGGTGAGAGCATATCAATAAAATAATCAGACATAACATGAACCTCCCATATTCACATTTGCAACATTTCTATTTTACATAAAAAAGCCGCATTAAGCAACTACTTCATTTAATCATTGCGTTAATGCGACTAATTGATCAAAATCACTCCTTAAGCTGTTTTTTCAGATCTATTATCTTGTCGCGCAGCTCTGCGGCAGTTTCAAAGTCAAGCTCGGCGGCAGCCTTGCGCATTTGCTTTTCAAGCTTCTCAGCCAGCTTTTTTATCTCCGCGGGATTCATGGATTCGGGATCCTTTTCGAAGCGAACCTCTTCCTTTGCAATTTCCTTGGATATACTGATAAGCTCCCTGACTGATTTTCTGATGGTCGTGGGAGTGATGCCGTGCTCTTTGTTGTACTTGTCCTGTATCTCTCTGCGGCGGTTTGTCTCATCAATAGCGTTTTTCATGGAATCCGTCATGACATCAGCATACATGATAACCCGTCCTTCACTGTTACGTGCGGCACGTCCGATTGTCTGGACAAGGCTGGTCTCGCTTCTTAAAAATCCTTCCTTGTCTGCATCAAGTATTGCAACAAGTGTAATCTCAGGAATATCAAGACCCTCTCTCAAAAGATTGATTCCGACAAGAACATCAAATACATCAAGTCTCATATCTCTGATGATCTTTGCTCTCTCTAACGCCTCGATATCAGAGTGCATGTATTTAACTCTCACCCCGGCATCTCTTAGATAATCGGTAAGGTCCTCCGCCATCCTCTTAGTAAGCGTGGTGATCAGCACCTTATGCTTTTTATCGGCCTCTTTTCTTATTTCTCCCAAAAGATCATCAATCTGACCCTCAACAGGTCTTACATCCACCTCGGGGTCAAGAAGTCCGGTAGGCCTTATAACCTGTTCGGTGCGTAAAAGCTCATGCTCAGCCTCATACGTGGAGGGCGTTGCGGATACAAAAAGCATCTGATTGATATGGTCCTCGAACTCATCAAAATTTAGAGGTCTGTTGTCAAGTGCCGAAGGAAGTCTGAAGCCGTAATCCACAAGAGTGGTTTTTCTTGAACGATCCCCGGCGTACATCGCCCTTATCTGCGGAATCGTCATATGCGACTCATCAACGATTATGAGAAAATCTTCCGGGAAGAAATCCATAAGCGTCATAGGAGGCTCTCCGGCCTTCATACCGGAAAGATGCCTTGAATAGTTCTCGATACCTGAGCAAAAGCCCGTTTCCCTGAGCATTTCAACATCAAAATTGGTCCTCTCGGAAATTCTTTGTGCCTCGATGAGTCTGTCCTCACCTTTAAAGTATTTGACTCTCTCTTCCAGTTCCTTTTCAATATCATTACATGCAATCTTTATTCTGTCGGGTGATACAACATAGTGAGAAGCCGGGAATACCGCAATGTGTTCCAGGGTAGCTTTCATTCTGCCGTTCATCGGTTCCACTTCGACTATACGGTCTATCTCATCTCCAAACCATTCGATACGGATCAGGTAATCCCCGCCCTGTGCGGGATAAATCTCGACGACATCTCCGTGAACTGTAAAAATTCCGGGCTTTTTTTCCATATCGTTTCGCTCATACTGCATATCTATAAGAGCCCTTACCACATCATCCCTGTCGATACTTTGACCGGGGCGAAGCGACAGGATCATACCCTTATATTCATCGGGGGAGCCCAGTCCGTATATACATGATACGGAAGCAACCACAACCACATCGCGCCTCTCTGAAAGTGAAGCCGTTGCGGAAAGGCGGAGCTTATCTATCTCATCATTTATCGATGAATCCTTTGCGATATATGTATCGGACTGAGGCACATAAGCTTCAGGCTGATAATAATCATAGTAGGACACAAAATACTCTACCGCGTTCTCCGGGAAAAATTCCTTCATCTCACCATAGAGCTGACCCGCAAGAGTCTTATTGTGGGAAATGATAAGCGTAGGCTTGTTTAAAGCCGCAATGACATTGGCCATGGTAAAAGTCTTACCTGAGCCTGTAACGCCAAGCAGGGTCTCAAACTGGTTGCCCTGTTTGAAACCCTCAACTAATTCTTTTATAGCCTGCGGCTGATCGCCTGTAGGCTGATAATCGGAGTGTAATTTAAAATCCATATCGATTAAAACCTCTTTTGGTTTGGCTCCATTTAGTTCTTTATTTTCACGCTGAACTTATCGTCCGCAATCATCCTTGTAATCTTATTTCTCGATATTCCGGTTCCCTTCTCAACCTGAATGGCAGTGGCGCCGGGATGCTCTTCAAGAAAATTTCTGACTATACCGTAATCATCGTACTCTTTATGGCCGCAATCGGGACATATATATTCACCCAATCCGTCATAGCTTAGTTTTGCTCCGCAGATCCTACAACGGTTAGGTTTGTTTTCCAGATCATCGGCAACAAGAGATTCGAGAAGTTTTTTCTCATTTTCATTTTCTCTTTTCTTTTCGGCCTCAGCATCCGCTTTGCCCGTAGAAACAGGCACGCCCTGCTTCGTCTGAGCAATTTCCATTTTATATCCCTTCATAAACATCCTCCGTAAATAGATGTATAAAACACCCATAGTTTAAATCTGTTTATATCTTTAACCGAAATCTTCAAGCATTCTGTTTATACGGTTTAAAACATGCTTTTTGTCTCCGCTCCAAAGCGGAGCTATCAGGTCCTTTTTGGGGCCGTCCCCCGTGAGCCTGTGAACAATCACATTTTCGGGAATTATTTTAACAAGCCTTCTTAAAACTTCCATATATTCATCTTCGCTGAGCACCGAAAACTTTCCGTCCTCGAAATCTTTAGCCAGGTCCGTTCCTCTCAATACATGCAAAAGCTGAAGCTTAATACCGTCGGCGTTTTTACAGACATATCTCACCGTCTCTTCCATGTCCTCAGCGCTCTCACCGGGAAGACCGATTATTACGTGAGTTATAACGGTTATATTTCTCTTTTTTAATTCCAAAACCGCAGTATCGTATACTGATAAAGGGTAACCGCGTCTAATATATTTAGCCGTATTTTCATGTATGGTCTGAAGTCCCAACTCCACCCATACGGGCTTTATCCTGTTTAGCTCTTCCAAAAGATTTAATACATCCTCAGGCAAACAATCCGGCCTTGTCGCGATAGACAGCCCGACTATATCGGGATGGTTTATGGCCTCCGTAAACATCGCTCTTAATCTTTTTGCCGGGGCATAAGTATTTGTAAAAGCCTGGAAATAGGCTATGTACTTTCCGGACTTTATTTTTTCTTTTACCCTTTCTTTGCCTTTTTCAATCTGCTGCGTTATCGAAAGCAATCTGCTTTCGGCAAAGTCACCGCTCCCGCCGGCAGAGCAAAAAATGCATCCGCCTTTTCCGACTTTTCCGTCTCTGTTTGGGCAGGTAAATCCACCGTCAAGGGCAATGCGATATACTTTACAACCGTATTTGCTTTTTAAATACTCACCGACGGTTATCATCTGCTTTTTTATTCTCCCGTTATAGGTGAAATGGCTTTGTTGCTTTCGAAGTTTTATTTTTAGTTTTTATCTTTAGTTTTATCCTAAGTTTTATCTTAAGATTTTTCTTAAGTTTTTATCTTATGTTTTTATCTTAAATCTTATCCTAAGTTCTACCCCAAAGCATCCTCTAAGACCTTCAGATCCTCATCTGTTGTAGACCAGCTTGTGGCAAATCTGACTACAGTATGGTTTTCATCATATTTTTCCCAAAAACTGAATGAAACCTTTTCACGTATCTTTGCCATCTGATTATTTTCAAGTATGACGAACTGCTGATTGGTGGGGGAATCGATAAAGAACTTCATTCCTTTGCTCTCAAGCATCTTTTTAAGTTTCTCCGCCATGTCTATAGCATGTGCACTTATCTTAAAATATAAATCGTCCGTAAAAAGCGTGTCGAACTGGACTCCCAAAAGCCTTCCCTTTGCCAGAAGTGCTCCGCGCTTTTTTACAGAGGTAAGGAAATGCTTTGGCTTATTGTTTTTGGTAAATACCACAGCTTCTCCGCAGAGAGCCCCAACCTTTGTTCCGCCTATATAAAACACATCGCAAAGCCTTGCTATGTCACCAATGGTTACATCGGTGCATTTACTCATAAGTCCGTATCCGAGTCTGGCTCCGTCCATGAAAAGTGTCATATTATATTCCTTGCATACCGCAGAGATATCTTCGAGTTCCTTTTTGGTATAAAGGGTTCCGTATTCTGTGGGATGTGATATGTATACCATTCCCGGAAAGGGCATATGGTCATGAGCTTCGTCGGCATAATAATCCGAAACAAAGCTCTTTAAATCCTCAGCCTTCATTTTTCCGTTTCCCTGAGGTATGGTCAACACCTCATGTCCGGTGTACTCCACCGCACTTGCTTCATGTGCGCTGATATGTCCGCTTTTTGCACTTACTACGGCTTCGTAGTCCTTTAACATGGTTGATATTATAACAGCGTTTGTCTGGGTTCCGCCTGCCAAAAATTCGACATCCGCGCTCTTTAGTCCGATAGCCTTTTTTATCTTTTCTTTTGCGCTCTTACAATACTCGTCGCTACCATATCCGGGCTGTGGCTCCAAATTTGTCTCCATAAAACGCTTTAATATCTCAGGGTGCGCTCCCGCAATATAGTCGCTTTCAAATGATACCATTATGTCATTCCTCCAAGTCTTTTATGTTCCTATTTCTTTGTCATGCTTAAGGTATTAATTGCAAAAAAAATAGGGGGCGCTCAATAAGAGCACCCCTTAATTCTAATATTAATTCTTCTTTCCTTCAAGGAATTTGTATAAAAACGCCGCAATAGTTGCACCAACAAGCGGTCCTACGATAAATACCCAAACCTGAGCTATAGGTATTGTGTTTCCGCCAATAAGTGCTACAAGAGCGGGTCCAAGACTTCTTGCAGGGTTTACACTGGTACCTGTAAGTCCGATTCCGAGAATATGAACTCCGGTGAGTGTAAGTCCGATCACAAGTCCTCCGAATGAACCGTGTGAAGCCTTCTTTGATGTAACGCCGAGGATTGCAAGTACAAAAATGCAGGTAAGAACTATCTCTACAAGAAGTCCTGCCGCAGGATTTCCTCCTACGCCGTTAAGTCCGTTGCTTCCGTATCCTCCTGTCGCATCATCGATATAGCCTATTCTGAAAATAAGTGCGAGAATTCCGGATCCTGCAAATGCTCCAAGACACTGAGAAATTACATATCCGCAAAACTCTTTTACTGTCATTCCGCCACTGATCAGCACTCCGAGAGATACCGCAGGGTTTACATGACACCCCGAAATGTTTCCGATGCTGTAAGCCATAGCTACAATGGCAAGACCAAATGCAAGAGCGGTTAAAATGTACCCACATCCGCTTCCGGCATCACATCCCACCAGCATTGCGGTTCCGCATCCCAAAACCACAAGCACCATGGTACCCACAAATTCTGCTACAAACTTCCTCAATTTAATACCCTCCTTTGTCCTTTAAATAATTAACAGCTTCTTCAAGCTGATTATCTACCGGATTCTCCTCATCATAGTAAGCCTCAGAATCAAACTCCACTTCTATATCGGGATCTATCCCGTTTCCGTCAAGTGCCGTACCGCTGGGGGTAAAGTACCTCTCGGTTGTAAGCTTAAGCGCCGAACCGTCATACAGTGAAATAAATGACTGAACAACTCCTTTTCCGTATGTTTTGGTTCCTATTGTAACCGCTTTGTCGTAATCCTTCAGCGCACCCACAAAAATCTCCGATGCACTTGCCGTGTACGCATTTGTAAGAATTACGATAGGGACATCTATCTCGTCGCTGTCATAAGCCTTGTAATACGTTCTCTTTCCCGTGTTGTCCTCGATATATAAAACATCGCAGGGAGGTAAAAACTGCTCAAGCACGTCAACCGCAGCTTTTACAAGTCCGCCGGTATTTGATCTTAAATCAATGACAAGCGCCTTCATATTCTGACTCTCCAAATCCGAATATGCTTTCTCAAACTGGCCGGAGGTGGTATCATACCACTCTTCAATATGAATATACCCTATCTCATCATCAAGCATTTTATAATCTATTACCTCAACGGGAATCTCCCCTCGTATAACGGTAATATCATGCTCTGCCATGTCATCTTCTCTGTATACGGTTATTACAACCTTTGTATTTAACTCTCCGCGAACCCTCGAGACGATATCGTCCAATGAAAGTGAACTTACGTCCTCACCATCAACCTTTATGATATAGTCTCCCGCATGAATGCCGGCCTTTTCGGCAGGAGAATCATCGTATACCTTGTGTATATATACGTTCTTGTTCTCATCGGGTCCCATTAAAACTCCGATACCGTATATGGTTCCGTTATATGTTGATACTCTGTCCTGCAGCTCTTCAGGGGTTAAATACTCGGCGTAAACATCTCCGCTTCCGGCGACAAGTCCGTCTATCATACCCTCTTTAAGTTTTTCGTTATCGACATCATATACGGATTTACCGTCAAAAACGCTTTGAACCTGTTCGATTTTTTTAACGGTTTCCTCATCTAAAACAGAGTCTGTCGTACTGACAAAGGTACTTTCCTGTAAGTAGGTTCTGTTAGCCTTTCTGACTACTCCGATTACGACTATAAGCATTGCGATACCCATAACAAGGGCACCGATTAAAATTCCGATTATAAGTTGCTTTTTATCTGATTTTTCCTTCATCTTTGATTACTTGCCTTTACGTATCATAAAAATAAATATAATTGTTCGGGTCAACATACTCTCCGTTGAGTCTGACACTAAAATGCAAATGGTTGCCGGTTGATACTCCGGTGCTTCCAACAGCAGCTATTGTCTGGCCCGTGCTCACCACATCTCCCTCTTTTACATAGAGTGCTGAAGCATGCATATAAACGGTGTACAGTCCGTCACCGTGATTGATCATTACGTAGTTACCCATCGAGGAATTGTATCCCGCGCCGGCCACAACACCTGCGTAAGCAGCATAGATTGCAGTTCCGTAAGAAGCGGCAAGGTCAACACCCGAATGAAACTTTTGAGTTCCGTATACAGGATGGATTCTCCAACCGTATTTGCTGGAAACATATTTATATGATGCTATGGGGAATACAAAGCTTCCGCCGTCATATGTCTTTCCTTTACCCTGCTGCGCAAGCCATATCTGCTGCTGTTCTACCTCAATTGCTTTATTTAATGCCTCAATCTCATCGTCGCAATCGTTAATCTGGCTGTTAAGCGAATCTATCTGAGCCTGAGAAGCTGCAATACTTTTCATATACTCCTCAAGCTGAGCCTTTTTCTCTTCACGAAGCGCCTCAGCATTTGCCTTTTCTACTTCAACGCTCTGTTTTGCTTCAGCCACGGTCTCTTTAGACATCTCAAGCTCCTGCCAGCATAAATCCACATATGCTCTGGTGGTTTTAAGCTGCTCCCAGGATGCCTTGTCATAGGCAATGATGGCCTCTATATAGTCCATGCGGTTTAAAAGGTCTCTGAGGCTTGTAGATGTAAGAAGGCTGGTGAGGATACCTGCTTCATTTTTTTCGTACATCATCTTCATACGGGCTTTCATGGCCTCGTAATGCTCTTCCTCGTTAGCCTTTGCTTCGTTATACTCCTCTTCGGTCCTTGCAATATCAACCTCCAATATCGCAATCTGGTCCTCAAGGTCCATAATGTTATAACTCATCTGCTCAAGAGCTGTATCAATCTCCTGAATATATGCCTTTATATCATTTTTCTGTTTTTCGAGATTGCTCTTAATCCCCTCCACATCGGACTTCCTATTCTGCATCTCCGATTTTTCCTGCTTGGCCTTTTCAATCTCGGCCTGTTTTTGTTTTATGGAATCGGATGTAATGCTTGAATAAGCGGGCGCAGCATGGGCTGCCCTTATTGGAATTACGCATAAAAGAGCCATTACAGCCGTCATAAACAGACAGACTGCAGCAGCTCTTTTATCACTCTTTTTCTTAAAAAATCTATTATTCATATCATACTCTCAAATGTTTACGCACTGTTGCCAAACTTCCGATAAATCCGATTCCGACACCGACAATTAAACATACCGGCATAAGATATTTAAATATCTCATCGATTGAAAGGAAATTAAGCATACTGCTAAGTACGGCAAACCTGTCGGTCACGTAGTTTATAACATAGTCATAAAGCTCGTGAATAAGCGCAAGAGGTATCACTGACCCTATAAGGCCGATAAGCATACCTTCAAGCACAAAAGGAGCTCTTACAAAAAAGTCCGTCGCTCCGACATATTTCATAATACTGATTTCTTCCGCCCTGACAGATATTCCCACTCGCACTGTATTGCTTATAAGGAATATACTTACAGCCAGCAAAATCGCAATGATCGCTATGGATACATATGCAATAAGACTGTTAACACCTGTAAGCGTATCAGCAGTCACCTCAGAGTAGTTGACCTTTCTGACCTCGCTTTTACTTTGAAGCCAGCTTACAAGGGTATCCTGCATCGATACGTCGCTTAAAAAAACCTCGTAGTTGTGGTCACCCGCTAAGGGATTCTCGGGAAATCCGGTGGCGTAGTCGGGTCCGTAATAGCTCGAACCGAACTCGGCCCATATTTCGTCGTCGTCTTTGAATATTACATTTGAAACCTCGGAGCGCTTTTTAATCTCTTCTCCGATTTCGGCAACTCTCTCATCACTGACATCCTCATTGAAGAACACAGTGATCGATACCGCTTCTTCCGCCGTAAGAAGAATATTTCTTATGTTGAAAACCACCGAAAAGAAAAGGCCGAACAAAAACAGACATGCTGCAATGGTGGATATGGAAGCAAGGGAATACCATCCGTTTCTGAAAAGATTGCGAACGCCCTGCCACAATGTATAGAAAAATGTACTAATCTTCATTTATATAAAGTCCTTCTTCCTCATCGCTGACAATAATGCCTTTTCTCATCGTAACCACACGTTTTTTCATGGCATTTACGATTTCAGGGCTGTGGGTTACGACAACAACTGTTGTTCCCATCTCATTGATTTCCTCGATCATCTTCATGATCTCCCATGAATTGTTGGGATCGAGGTTACCGGTCGGCTCATCGGCAAGCAAAATAGAGGGCTTGTTTATCAAAGCTCTCGCAAGTGCAACTCTCTGCTGTTCTCCTCCGGAAAGCTTTCGCACATCGGACTTATATTTGCCGGCAAGTCCCACCATGGATAGAATACTGGGTACATTGCGCCTCATCTGATTTGACGGCACTTCTATAATTCTCTGAGCAAACGCAACGTTTTCATACACGTTGCGGTCTCTTAGAAGTCTAAAGTCCTGGAACACAACCCCAAGGCTTCTGCGAAACATGGGGATCTGACGATGCCTGAGCTTTTTGGTATTGTATCCGTTAACGTATACATTTCCGCCTGTACACTTAAGCTCTCTCAAAAGGAGCTTAATCATAGTGGATTTTCCGGATCCGCTGTCACCGGTGATAAAAACGAACTCCCCCTTGTTTATACGAAGGGAAATATTATCTATCGCGGGTGCTCCCTGCTCAGGATAATTCATACTGACGTTTTCAAGGAGAATAATTCCGTTTTCTTCAACGAATTTTTCTCTTTTTAACCTTTGTTTCTCTTTAGATGTCATAATAGCCTCGAAACTAATTTATCTATAATCATTTTCTTCGATGCACTTCATGTAATTAACTACCATAAGTGCGATCTTGAATGTAATGGCGTCCTCAAAGGCACGCAAATCAAGTCCGGTGCTCTTTTGCAGCTTGTCGAGACGATATACTAAAGTATTTCTGTGGATGAAAAGCTGTCTTGAAGTCTCGGACACATTCAGGTTGTTCTCAAAGAACTTCTGTATTGTGGTAATGGTCTCCTCATCAAAATCGTCGGGAGATTTTGTACCGAATATTTCCTCAATATACATTTTGCAAAGAGGAATCGGAAGCTGATAAATAAGTCTTCCTATGCCGAGCTGGCTGTACGCAACAACTTCTCTGTCCTCAAAGAAAATCCTTCCTACATCGGCTGCCATGCGAGCTTCCTTATATGAACGGGAAACCTCCTTGATCTCAGGCACAACGGTTCCGTATGCGATACGGAGTCCCTTTACACCCTCTTTATGATAGAAATCAGAAAGTGCCTTTATAGTCTTTCCAATCTCCTTGGATGCATCCATTGAGGCAAGTTCTTTTACTACTATAACATTCTTTTCGTCGACCGCAGTGACAAAGTCCTTGCTGCTGCTGATCGCAGTTTTGGTAAGGTCTAAAAGATTGTTATCCTTGCCCTTTGCACACTCTATTACAAAAACAACTCTGGGCACCTCTGTCTGGATATGAAGTTTCTTTGATCTCGAATAAATATCGATGAGAAGCAGGTTATCCAAAAGAAGGTTTTTGATGTAGTTATCCTTGTCAAAACGCTCCTTGTACGCAACAAGAAGGCTCTGAATCTGGAAAGCCACCATTCTGCCGACTATATACTTTTCCTCGCCGCTTCCTCCGACTACAAGGACATACTCCAGGCTCTGCTCGTCGTATATTTTAAAATACTGATAACCTGAAATTTCCTGTGAATCGGCAGGGGATTTCGCGAACTCTGCGGCAGGATGTGAACATACCGACAAGTCAGCTGTAGATGCGGCCACCTTTCCTTCGGGATCCATAACGCTTAAAGCCGCTCCCGAAATAGAACTGAGTCCGTCCAGAGTATTCTGTAAAATCTGATTAGAAATCATATCTTCCTCCAAATAAGAACACAAATGCCCACAACATAGGCACTATATAAACTGTACTAAAAAATGACCAAAAAATCAACTCTTTTTTGGTCATTTTTTTGACTTCTTCGTCAATTCTTTTATATAAAGATATTTTAGCAAAGATTTTACTGTTAAAAAATAACAAAGAGCCCAAGGAAATCTTAGGCTCTTTAATGGTCTTAATACTTTAAAATTTTAGACGGACATGTCGAAGTTTCCGCCAACAGCGGGATTTACGCTTCTCTCCATAGCAGCGGTATCTATCATATTTACAAGATTCTGACCAATCTGCTCATTATTGTCCATGGTTTTTGCAAGCATTGCAACTCCGTAATCGGTAGAAAGATTTGCCTGACTGATTGCGGGTGAAAGCTGTGTAATTGAAAAATCCATATTATCACCTCCTGATTCTTCCTTGAATCTAACCTAAAGCAACTAAATCCATTTAGTTAAAAAATATTATAACATAGTAGGTAAAAGAATCAAGTTAAATTAACATAACTTTATTTTTTTATAATAATTTGAACTTATATTCGATTATTTGTATTTTATCAATTTATTTTCTGAGTTCTATCCTATCCGAGCCGAGGTTGATCCTGCCTTCTTTCAAAAGCTTTCCGACCGCACGCTTAAACTGTGCCTTGCTCATGCCGGTTTTTTCTAAGATAAGTTCAGGGGAGGCTTTGTCGGAAAAAGGAAGTACTCCGCCTTCGTCACTTATAAGCTTCATAATAAGTTCGGAGTCCTCGTTTCTCTGAAGATAACCTTTGTCCCTCACTGCAAGCTCCAATCTGCCGTCGGGGAGCACACTTGCAACACGTGCGGTTATCTCTTCACCTATTTTTATTTTCTGGGCACTGCCATACATTGCCTTTGCCGGAATAAGTGCGGAATAAATATCATCCACCGCCACAAAAGCTCCGAAATTGTGACTGATTTGGTAAACCGTACCGGTTACGGTGTTGTCCTTTCTGTATGTAGAGTCATTTCTGAGTGCTTCGTACACATTCATTGTCGCACAAAGCCTGCTGCTTTTGTCCATATACATACTCACAAGGACCTCATCACCCTCGGAGACCTTCACTGTCTGTTGTTTAAAAGGCAAAAAAAGATCCTTATCAAGTCCCCAGGAAAGGAATGCACCGACCTTGGTGACCTGTGATACCTTAAGTCTTTTTACCTCTCCCATGGTAAGAAGAGGCTTATAAGTGGTAGCTATGGGTCTGTCCTCAGAATCCTTGTATAAAAATACTTCTATTTCATCACCGACTTTGAGTCCTTCGGGTACCTGCCTTGCGGGGAGAAGCACTCTCTCGTCTTTTACGTTCTCCTCGGCAAGATATACACCGAACTCCACCTGTTTAACGACCTTTAAAGTCTGATACTGTCCTAATTTAATCATGTTTTTCCGTCCTCTTTTAAATAATCAATATAAAAATATATGCTATGAAAACTCTATTACCGAGTAGGGTTTACCTTCATCATTATTAAGTGATGCCACATATTTCCCGTCAGCAAATCCGAATACCGGGTTAATCCTGTCTCCTAAAAAAGCCTGGTTTCTGTACTCGGCTCTCAATCTTTTTATTTCAAATCCATCAGGCAGGTACGAGGATGCAATATTTACATATTGTCCGTTGTTCATATGCTTATTGGGATCGAGGAAATGTCCCTCTACCATTATCGAACCTTTACTCTCCGCAGATTCCGGAACTCTTATCTTGCCGTTCTCGTAATCCATATCTATAGGCTCGGCGCTTCCGTATACCCCCGGCAGGTCGTCCGGAACCTTTGCGGGTTTCATATTATTTAAGTCTATAAGACTCCACATGGAATTAGCTTTTACCAAAATATCCCCGGCTACGTTTTCGATCCAGAAATTCCTGTATCCTATAAAACCTCTGAATTTATACGGCAAAGTATAAATCTTAACTCTGTCCAAATACTTAGGGTACTTGATGATATCTATCTGCCAGGTATTTATAACCCAGCAAATGCCTCTCGGAAGAAGATAATCATATCCCACTCCAAGATCCTCGGAGTGAAATGTTGAGGCATCCTGAAAATAATCAACAATAGAGTTAACCGTAATTTTTTTGTCCGCATCCACCATGCTGAATCCGACTCTTGAGTCAAAAGAATACATTTTCAATCCCTCTGTCCAAAGTGTAAGCTTTCGTTTAAAAGTGCTTCCAAATTCAGTGCTTTTGTTATCGGGTTATATTTAAGTGCTAAAAAAATCCTGTGAGCTTAACTCACAGGATCGTAAGCAGGGCTAGGAGGACTCGAACCTCCAAATGACGGAATCAGAATCCGCTGCCTTACCATTTGGCTATAGCCCTTTACCGCGTCATATATCCGCGCGACTTAATGAAGTATACACGAACAAACGACTAAATGCAAGTCTTTTTTTATATTTTTTTTAAGTTTGTAAAAGCATCTGTTTAACGCGGTGTCTGAAAGTATGTGCTTCCTTTATTTTTTTAAAGCCGCAGGCAGCTATGGCCTCTCTCTCGTCATCATGAGAAAGATAATATTCGGCCTTTGAAATCATGTCAGCCTCACCGTCGTAGTATACAAAATCGGCATCAGGCTCAAAATACCTTAAAAAATCCTCTTGATAATTACTGAGCAAAAAGCCGCCGCTTCCCATAATATCAAAGCATCTTAAGGGAATTCCGTTTACTATACTTCTAAGCGTTATGTTTAGATTAATTTTTGATGTAGCAAAAATTCTCGGTGTCTCTTCAAAAAAATCTGCGGGGCCGTGATTTTCGCAGCCTTCTATCGCTCTGTTTTTGTCCGGAGTATATAAATCCACCTTGAAGCTTTTACCCAGCCTTGTAAGGGCACTCAGCCTTTCTTCCTGCGTTATTTTTCTGTTTATTACATACTGCGCAAACAAATACTCTTTGCTCTCGCAAGAACCTTCCGCAGGCTCTAAGGGCAGACTCTTATACATATCATCTACTATATCTTTTGTGAGAAGCTTCTCGACTATATTGTCACCGTATATTTTTTTCTGGGCTTCCATCACTCCGCGGACATAACCATCAGTATATCCCGATAGATTCATCCTGTCATAGAAACAATGCTTTTCTGTATAAAGAGATCCCACAAAAGAAATATCAGCCCTGTAAAAGGACTCACCGCCTGCTTTTGCAGCAGATTTGTTTTCGGATAAAAGTCTTTCTATCCTGTCGGGATTTACCGCCATAGGCAGATACTCTATAGTTTTTATCCCTCTTTGATTAAAATAAAGATATGTATCTGAATCAAAAACGAAAATATGATTTGTGGGATATATAACAGTAAAAGAGAACAATGATACAGCGGGATTGTCATAAACCCAGGAATAATATTCCAGTCCTATATCCTTACACGACATTGCCGCCATGGGAAAATAATTAAAGGTATAAAAAATATCCGGAGAATATATTTTAGCGTCGGCTTTAATCTTTTCTTTTATCCCCTCGGACAAAAGCTCTTCCTGCGTCGTTTTTACAACGCTCACCTCTAAGCCTTCTTTTTCAAAGGCCTCCTTAATATCATATCCTCCAAAATTTTCCCATTCATAAATCAGTATTTTCATTTATACCTCACATATAAGCAATACCGGCAATGATTATAGGCAGTGCAACATCCATTGGTTATCGTTTTGTGATTATCATTTTATGGTTATCATTATATTTTATGCTTATCGTTTTATGATTATCACATTATAAAAGATACTATCCAGGAAACAAAAGGAATGGTAGCTACTGAAAAAATTGTGGTGAGTGCCACTCCTCTGGAAGCCAGATCCACGTTTCCTCCATACTGCTCCGCCAGCATCGCAGTCATGCTTCCCACAGGTGTAGCCAGCATGATAAGCATAACTCCGTTTAATTTAGGGTCCAGTCCCAAAAAGCTTACTATAAACATCCCTATGACCGGGATAACGATAAGCTTTATCGCAGAGAAAAGGAGCAGCCTAAGGTCGGTAAACAAAGATTTCAAGCTTATCTTTCCAAGGGACGATCCTATTACTATCATTGAGAGCGGCGCGGTAAGATTGCTTAGAGAAGCAGTTATCTCTTCTATAACCGTTGGCACTTTTACTCCGGTAAGATATATTATTATCGTAAGCACGCAAGCTATTACACCTACATTAAGTATTTTAGATATTGGTAATTTTTTCTTTCCTTCTTTTTTGTCTCGTGTCTTTACATCAGCGCTGTCTTCATAAGCGGACTTATCTGTCACCGTATCTTTGGCATCTGTTTTTTTCAACTCATCTTCGTCATGAAGCGCCGCTATACCGTAAGTATATATCAAAACATTATAGGGAATCAAAAAAATCGATGCATATAAAAGTGCATCACTTCCGTATACGGCTGATATTACCGGGAACCCCATAAATCCTATATTGGAAAATATAGTCATAACACGGTATACGCTCCTGTTTTGTACCCTGGCCCTTATAAGAGTGGGCAAAAACAGTGAGATAACTATAAGAAACGCAAAAACTCCCAAGGCCAAAAGTGCGGTTTTCCCCAGTTCAGCCCCTTTTATCGTGCTTTCTTTATTAATGCTTGCGGATAGAATAAGGCATGGATTGGCCACATTTACTACTATGGCAGATAAAACCTTGGACCCCGCATCATTTATCATTTTTATCTTTCTTAAGATATAACCTATTATCATTATGACAAATAGAATTGCCATTTGCTTTAAAAGTAACATTACCGATCCTCTCTGCTATGTATCTTGCGACATTATAGCACATAAGATGGCTTTATGATATAATACAAAAAGAAATCGGCACTTATATAGCGGGTATGAGGGTATGGATGAAAAAGATTTGATGTCCTGGCTTGACATCGACGAAATTAAAAGCATAATACTTTCGTTCAACCATATTTCGGGTTTGCCTGTTTGTGTTTACTCTATGGACGGCATGCCCCTGATACCAAAGATTGGCGGAACCACTTACTGTGATATTCTGGTAGCTCAGAAATCATCGGTTTATTCGCTATGTGAAAAATGTCGTTTATATGCAGCAAGGGAGTGCCTTAATCTAAAACGCGGAACACACTACTATTGTCATATGGGACTTATAGAGATCACGGCGCCCATTATGATTAACGGACAAATGATAGCATATATGTCCACCGGAATGGTTTTTGATAAGCCCCCTGTGGAGCGTGAGATCAGATTATACGCCGCCAGATACGGCATGGATCCCGATTTTTTGTGGGAGGCTGCTCAAAAGGTTCCCATTAAAAGTCAAAGCATAATTGAGCGTTCCGAAGAAGGTCTGTATAACTACGCCTCTATTCTTTCCGCATCTGCTGACAGCCGCCTTCGCACCTTCAGAGCTCAGGAAGAGGTCGAAAAAGCCGCCCAAATGAAAAATGACTTTTTGGCTAATATGAGCCACGAAATCAGGACCCCTATGAACGCAGTCATAGGTATGGCAGAACTTGCCTCAAATGAGGAAATATCACCTGCGGCAAAAGAATATCTCGACAATATTCAAAGCTCCGGCAAAACACTTCTCCACATAATTAATGACATACTTGATTATTCAAAGATTTCTTCCGGTAAGATGTCTATTTTTGAAGACCGTTATAACACCGCATCGCTTATAAGGGATGTCTCTTCAATCATTGTAAACAGGCTGCGTGAAAAACAGGAATCGGTATTTTTTTATGTTGATGTGGACCCTGCTCTGCCGGCATATCTCATAGGTGATATGTCCCGTATATCCCAGATAATAATCAATATCGCAAACAATGCGGTTAAATTCACGAAATCCGGATTTATCCGTATCTCATATGAATGTTCAGATAAAACAGAAAATGGAATAACCCTTAAGGTAACCGTAAAAGATACCGGTATAGGTATAAAAAACGAAGACAAAGAAAAGCTTTTCAATTCCTTCTCCCAGGTTGACAGCAGGCGAAACAGGAATGTGGAAGGCACCGGTCTGGGACTTGCAATAGTCAAACAGCTTGTATCTCTCATGAATGGAACTGTTGGATTGGACAGTGTTTACGGTTCAGGAAGCACTTTTTATTTTGAAATTCCCCAGAAGGCTGACAATTCTACCAATATTTGCGGCATTCCCGATCCCCAAAAAATAATGTTCCTCATGGACATAGAAGACGATAATATTTTGACATCCTTCCACGAAGATTGTGACAAACTGGGGCTCCTTCCGATGACAATAGATTTCTCGGAGATTTCAAAATCCGCAATAACTAACTGGGTCTATGATCACAAGGGGCATTCAAATTATCTGATTTTAGATGAAAAAGCTATAAAAATGGGTGCCTTGGAAAAGGCAGATATAGATTTTTTCGAATATGACGATTTAAAGCTTATAATCATCACAAAAGCATATTCCGACGATATCAAAACTATGATTCCGGAATGCGCAAAGATTCTTAAATGCCCTATCACCACCATCAGCGTAGCTGCGATCATACAAAGCTTCACGGAAGAAGAAAAAGCCGAAGAGCCTGTAAAACCTCATATTTACAAATTCACCGCTCCAACCGCAAAAGTCCTGGTTGTGGATGATATTCCGATGAACCTAAAACTCGCCGAAAGACTTCTTGCCAGAATGGAGGTTAAGGCAGTGCTCGCATCCTCCGGTCAGGAGGCGCTCGATCTTCTTTCGGACAATGATTATGATATCATTTTTATGGATCACATGATGCCCGGGCTTGACGGAATAGACACCACGAGACTTATAAGACGTTTCCACTCAAGATTAAACGATACTCCCATAATAGCCCTTACCGCAAATGTTATGGAAGATGCTAAAAAAATGTTCCTCTCCGAAGGAATGAGTGACATCATACCAAAGCCCATAGAAGTAAAAACACTTACGGAAAAGCTTCTAAAGTGGCTTCCACAAGAAAAAATAGTGCCGGAGGAATAACCGTCGGCACTTTTGTATCAACCGTATATAAAGTTCTCTAATCCGTCAGATACTGCATTAACCGTCTGTCGGATTTCGTTTTAACCTCGCGTCAGATTCTGTACTTTCTGACGTCGGTTTCTTCTGTAATTCCTTTTGATCTTAAATATTCATGAAGCTCATCCATCGCCCCAAGGAAATTGCCCAGAGCATCCATGGCATTTGCAAATTCATCCATGGCACGAACCACATCAAAGTCCTGTTTTGCCAAAAAGCACTCCACACATCTTGCGTGGAATTCTCTGTGCATTTCCGCAACCATTTTAAAGCTCTCAGCCTCTGTAAAAAGAGGATCTTTCATATTCGCTATCCATAAACCGAGTTTACAGCTGTCAGGATTGTTCACATGAGTGAGTTTCAATGATTCAAACTCTACAATATTATTGTAAAGTCTCCAAGCCACCGTTATATGATCCACTTCATAAATCTTAAGCCTATCATGAATATTCAGATTTGAATTATGCCTGAAAACATCATTTCTGGTATTATCTATATCCCTTGATATACGATATAAATGCCTGCCCATATCGAGGCACTCGGTAGAAAGGTTTTTATAGCTCTTTGTAAGAGTGTCAACACCATCCAAAAAACTGCTGCTCATCCGGCTTTTTTTGTCTATTACTTCAAAAAGTCCTCTGGCATCCTCGTCTATAGAAACTACTCTTCTCTCCATAGAATCGAGCTTTTCACCCGCACGGAGTATGCTTTTTTGAAGTTGTCTTAATATGACATACTGTTCGTTCTCTTCGGTTTCGGACCAGGAATCATTGTCCGGGACTCGCAGCATATCATAGCATCTTAAAGCCTCCGCCAAATCTTCCGTACAAGGTCTGAAGGTATTTCTTACCTGGGCTGCCAGAGCTAAAAATTCCTGATTGGCTTCACTGAGCGGCCTATTATCCGGAGTAATATCAAGTCTGGCCTCCTGAAGTTTCTTTATGGCTTCCTCCTGCTCGGTAATCTGTTCAAACATGGATTTAAGGCAGGATGTATCACCGATTCTGGACTGCGCATCGTTAAGTCTCAAAAGAAACCTGTTATTTCTCTCAACCTGGCGCTTTAGCATATTATTAAAGCCTGCTGCCAGCATGGGATCTTCAAAATCCTCCTCGGAAACCGCATCAAAATTACCGTCGGCAAATTCTTTCATTGCTTCAAGGAGTCTGTCTTTATCGCTTTGTGAAATGCTATCTTTGTCCCTCATCCGAAGACTCCTTTCATAAACGATTCAGTAACGCCTTAATTTACACCTCAAAAATCAAATCCGCATATGCGGGAACGGGCCAAACCTTCTTATCAACCAAAGTCTCAAGAGTATCAACGGCCTTTCTGAGCTTTTCCATCTGAACCTTAACGTCATCCCTATACAAATATGCCTGCTCCTTTGCATTCTTCGTGGAGGAAGCCTTGGCATTTGCCTCTTCAAGAGCTTCGAGTGCAGCACTTGCTCCGTTAAGTTCACCTGTTACATTCTTCAGAATCTGAGCCTGCACATCAGCGGATGCACCCGCCTGCTTTACGGCTATAACCGTATCCGCAAGGGTCTTTGTATAATCAACCACCGCAGGGATATAGAGCTTCTTTGCCATATCGATCATGGTAAGCGCCTCTATATTTATAGTCTTTGAATATGTCTCGTAAACGATCTCTTCTCTTGCCTCAAGTTCGGATTTACTGTAAATTCCGAATCTGTCAAAAAGCTTTACCGCCTTGTCGGTGGTAAGAGCGCTTGCGGCGTCGATAGTGGTCGCAATATTGGGAAGTCCGCGTCTTGCAGCTTCCTCAACCCATGCCTTTGCATATCCGTCGCCGTTGAATATGATTCTCTGGTGCTCAGTCATATATTCCTTGATAAGGTCATGAACAGCGAGTTCAAAGTTATCTGCCTTTTCAAGAATATCTGCGGCTTCACAGAAAGCTTCCGCAACTATTGAGTTAAGTGTTGTATTTGCATCCGCAATGGAATCGCTCGATCCAACGCTTCTGAACTCAAATTTGTTTCCTGTGAAAGCGAAAGGTGAAGTACGGTTTCTGTCCGTAGCATCCTTTTCAATATCGGTAAGTGTCGATACGCCGGTAACAAGCTTCTCACCCTGGATTGAGTGGTCTGCGCTTCCGGTTTCTATAAGCTGTCTTACCACATCATCAAGCTGCTCTCCGAGAAATACCGAGATAATAGCCGGCGGTGCCTCATCCGCACCGAGTCTGTGGTCATTTCCGACATCTGCCGCGCTCTGGCGGAGAAGGTCTGCATGAGTGTCAACAGCCTTTAATATACATGCAAGTACAAGCAAAAACTGAACATTCTCATTGGGTGTTTTTCCGGGATCCAAGAGGTTTACTCCGTTATCGGTAGAAAGTGACCAGTTGTCATGCTTACCGGATCCGTTAACTCCCGCAAAAGGCTTTTCGTGAAGAAGACAGTTAAGTCCGTGACGTGTAGCCACTTTTTTCATAGTCTCCATGACAAGCTGGTTATGGTCTACCGCAATATTTGCACTCTCATAGATAGGTGCAAGCTCATGCTGAGCGGGCGCAACCTCATTATGCTGGGTTTTAGCGGTAACTCCGAGTTTCCAAAGCTCAATATTTAAATCCTTCATGTAGGAGCCGATTCTCTCTCTGATAGCTCCGAAATAGTGATCCTCAAGTTCCTGGCCTTTGGGTGCGGGTGCTCCGAAAAGAGTTCTGCCGGCAAAAATAAGGTCGGGTCTCTTTAAATACTTTTCGTGATCCACAAGGAAATACTCCTGCTCGGCTCCAACCGATGGAGTAACCTTTCTTGCTTCGGTATTTCCAAAAAGTCTTACTATACGAAGTGCCTGTGTATTTATCGCCTCCATAGAGCGAAGGAGAGGAGTCTTTTTATCAAGTGCTTCGCCTGTATATGAGCAAAATGCTGTAGGGATGCAAAGAATTACTCCGGTGGCATCCTCCTTTAAAAACGCAGGAGATGTAATATCCCAAACTGTGTATCCTCTGGCCTCAAAAGTAGCCCGAAGTCCGCCGGAAGGAAAGGATGAAGCATCGGGCTCACCCTTAATAAGTTCTTTTCCGGAAAATTCCATGAGCATTCTTCCTTCCTCATCAGGATGGGTAACAAACGCATCATGCTTTTCAGCTGTTATACCGTTAAGAGGCTGGAACCAATGTGTATAATGGGTAGCTCCGTTTTCGACGGCCCAATCCTTCATGGCCTTTGCCACCACATCAGCGGACTCCTTTGAGAGTTCTCCACCCTGTTCCATAACCTTTTTAACTTCTTTAAATACGCTCTTTGGAAGTCTCTCTCTCATTTTTCCGAGATTGAAAACTTTGCTGCCGAAAAGCTCTTCAACATTCAGTACTTCGCTCATTTTTTTCATTTACCTTTCAGTTGCTTTTAGGTCTAAAACCTTTTTTCATAATATATCAAAAATTAATCCGTTACAAGTAATAGAAATCTCTTTTTACTGTCTGAGGAGGTCTCCGACCTCAGCCTTTTCCGAAAGGAGGGCCCATACTTTCTCGCATGCGTGTGGACACGAAGATACTTCGATACACTCTTTGCCCTCTATCACAACTTTTTTTTCAGCTTCCTTTTCAAAATTGCTTCCGTCACAGACATGATACATCTCAAGCACTTTGGTCTTTACATCTCTTCCGTCCGGCTTCATTATCTCAATCTCGTCACCAACGGAAAACTTATTTTTCTGCTCAAAGTATATATACTCGTGCTCTTTTTTATCTTTTCCGGTAAATACCGCAGTATCTTCCGTCATAGCAAGATATATCGCATCGCTTGAATATGTATTGTTGTCATATATCTGGCTGTCCTCATCGGGTTTTCCGTAGAAAAATCCCGTACAGAACTTTCTATAGGTGCATTTTGCTATCTGCTCCTTATACCAAGGAAGATTTTCTTCATACTTTTTGGGGTTTTCAAAATAATCGTCTATCGCTCTTCTGTATGTTCTGGCAACCGTAGCCACGTAGAGAGCGGTCTTCATCCTCCCCTCTATCTTCCATGAATCTATTCCCGCCTTAACAAGGTCCGGAACATGATCTATCATGCAAAGATCCCTGGAATTAAATATGTATGTTCCTCTCTCATTTTCAAATACCGGAAGATATTCTCCTTTTCTGCTGTCTTCTTCGACAGCGTAGCGAAGCTCTCCGTCGTTTTCATTTTCAAACACATTATACTTCCATCTGCAGGGATGGGTACATGCACCGTGATTTGCATCTCTTCCGGTAAAAAAATTAGAAAGCAGGCATCTGCCGGAATAGGAAATACACATAGCTCCGTGAACAAAGCTTTCTATCTCCATTTCATCCGGTATGTTATCCCTTATTTGGGCTATTTCAGAAAGAGAGAGTTCCCTTGCACTTACTACCCTTTTGGCTCCCTGCCTCCACCAGAATTTATAGGTCTCATAGTTAGTATTGTTAGCCTGAGTTGATATGTGAATCTCAGCCTCCGGCCACACCTCACGGCAAATACTGTACATTCCGGGATCCGCCACTATAAGTGCATCCGGACCGAGCTGTTTTAACTCTTCAAAATATTTTCTCGCGCCATCAAGATCATAGTTATGAGCCAAGATATTTGCGGTAACATGTACTCTTACGCCATGTTCATGAGCAAAAGCAATTCCCTCGGCCATATCCTCATGGGAAAAATTCTTTGCTTTTGCTCTGAGTCCAAAGGCCTCACCGCCTATATATATTGCGTCGGCGCCGTAGCGCACCGCACATTTTAATACTTCCAAGCTGCTTGCAGGGCATAGGAGCTCAGGCTTTTTTTTATTTTTCATATATTTATCCGTACTTATTCTTTCTTAAAGTTTTGTGCTGAGTGTCATTCCGTCACCGATATTTAAGATAACGGTCTCGAGGGAGTCGTTGTGACAAAGTTCATAAATGTACTCTCTCATCCTGGAATGAATGGTTCTGTTCCGCCTCGTTACCGCAAATCTGGATTCGCAGATATCCCCCTCCCTGAGTACATTGTCAGAAATGATGATTCCGCCTTTTTTGAGGATTTTCATAATATCCGGAAGCCAGTTTATATACTGTCCCTTTGCCGCATCCATAAAGATCATGTCATATTCTTCGGAAAGCGTAGGGAGTATTTCAAACGCATCACCCTCGTAAAGCTTTATTCTGCCTTCACTCATGTTGCACGCATTTTCGGCGATGGCTCTCTTAAAGTTCTCATGGGCTATCGGTATTCTTTTTTCATATTTTTCTATAGTATCTATAGTTGTATCCGCATCCGCAGCTTCACTCATAAGTAAAGCAGAAAAGCCGACCGCTGTCCCTATTTCAAGGATGCGTTTCGGCTTGGAGTATTTTATCAAAAATCTGAGAAGGCTTTGTGCAGACTTTCTTATTATCGGAACATTGTCCGCTAAAGCCTCCTGCTCGATTTTATCTAAAAAAGGACTGTTTCCTCTGCCTGAGAGGTCAATGAAGGCGGATAATCTATCCATTTCCGTCACCTTACATCCTCCTCCATCAAAGAATCTGAATCTTCGCCCATATCTATCTGCTGGATGCCTTCATCGGCGCTCTCTTCCGTTCCGGGTTCATCGTCTTCCCCCGCTTCCTGCTCCTTTGCGGCTGCAGCATCTTCCTCGGCCTTCTTTTCTTCTTCGGCTTCCTTTAACAGCTTTTCTTTCTCGATATTGACATTTGCTATGGCTCCGAACATTTCTTCCGCAGTCATGGTGGTACTTAAGGTATAGGTTCCGCCTTTTATATCATCGCGATATTCCGAAGCATAATATTGGAGTGCCAAAAGCTTTGAGTCTCTGGTAAGACCGTTATTTTCAAAAATCTTACCGAGCTCGAGAGCATTGAAATCGAGAGGGATATTAACCTCAACCTCCTTGCCTACGGTTGTAGCCATGGGCTTTTCGGTAAAAATCCTGTATCCGTAATCGTATGCCGTTTTAGCTCCTCTTGAGATAATCAGTACAATAGCAACAATAAGGAGTATTTGCAACACAGTATCGAAAACATTACCGGCTATTCCCGCTATTCTACCTAAAAATTCGTTATTTGAAGTACTTTTTTTCATAATCTTTCCTCGGAAAAACATCTTTTCCTTATTTACTCGAAGTCAACTTCTTCGACTATATCAAAATTTATATTTTGCATCATTCTGCAAAAATCCAGCTCTGCGGCAAGAAAATTGTCAACAAGCGGATTTTGCCGAAGAATTTTAAATTCGTCCTGGAATGCAGTCAGCTTGACAAAATCCAAGTCCTCGCTCATCTGCATCTCGTGGTTTCTCTTTCTGAAGTCATCGACCTGACGTTTCAGATCTGGATTTTGTCTGATAAGGTCAAGCTGCTTATGATATTCTTTATAAACCTCATCGGCCTTGATCACTTCTATAAGATTATCCAGTGCGTCTTTAACTTCTTTATTCATATAAATGACACCCCGCAGTCTCTATACCTCTTGAATCACGGGAAGGATCATGGGACGACGCTTTGTCTTTTTCCAGACGAACTCGCTGAGCACATCCTTGGTTCCCGACTTAATCTTTCCCCAATCTGACACATGTCTCCTGATATATCCCTCGACAGTTTCCTGTACAAGAGCTCTCGCCTCCTCGATAAGGTCCTCAGATTCTTTCATATATACAAATCCTCTTGAAACAATATCAGGTCCTGCCACGAGCTCGCCGGAAATCTCATCAAGGCACATGACAACGATCATAATTCCATCTTCCGCAAGATGCTGTCTGTCGCGCAATACAACGTTTCCGACATCACCTACGCCGAGTCCGTCTACCAGTATATCTCCGACCGGTACGCGCCCCGTTACGGTTGCGAAATCCTCACCGAATTCAAGCACATCTCCGGACGAAAGGATCTTGATATGGTCCTTGTCCATTCCAAGCTCTTCCGCAATTTTTGCCTGAGCCTTTAAGTGTTTAAATTCACCATGCGCAGGTATGGCAAACTTGGGCTGTACAAGCGTGTATATAAGCTTTATCTCTTCCTGGCAAGCGTGTCCGGATACATGCACATCCTGGAATATAACATCTACGCCTTTTGCCAAAAGCTCATTAATGATCTTCGTAACGGATTTCTCATTTCCCGGGATAGGATGTGATGAGAATATTACGGTATCTCCGGCACCAACGGTGATTTTTCTATGTGTACCTCCGGCCATACGCGAAAGAGCTGCCATGCTCTCACCCTGACTTCCGGTGGTGATTATCACCTGCTTTTCGGGCGGGTAGTTCTTTATCATATCAAGATCTACAAGAGTGTCATTTGGAATACTGATGCACTCGAGCTTTTGAGCGGTTTCAATGATATTTACCATGCTCCTTCCTTCGACACTTACTTTTCTGCCGAATTTGTGAGCGGAATTGATTATCTGCTGAACTCTGTCAACATTTGACGCAAAGGTTGCGACAAAAATTCTGGTGTTTTTATGCTCTTCAAAAAGGTTGTCAAACATCCTTCCGAGTGTTTTTTCGGAGGGCGTGTATCCGGGTCTCTCAGCATTGGTTGAGTCGCACATCATCGCCAAGACACCTTTCCTTCCGAGATCGGCAAATCTTTGCAGATCTATGGCATCACCGTATACAGGTGTATAGTCCACCTTAAAGTCTCCGGTATGAACAATGATTCCCACCGGAGAATAGATTGCAAGAGCCGCAGCATCCACAATACTGTGATTGGTCTTTATAAACTCAACCCTAAATTTACCCAGAGTGATGAACTGTCCGAACTTAACAACCTTTCTGCGGGTACAGTCCATAAGTTCATGCTCTGTAAGTTTGTTTTCAATGATGCCCATAGTAAGGCGAGTAGCATATACGGGAGCGTTGATCTCCTTAAGCACATAGGGGAGTGCTCCGATATGGTCCTCGTGACCGTGAGTTATTACAAATCCCTTTACCTTACTTGCGTTTTCCTTTAAATATGTAACATCGGGGATAACCAGATCGACTCCCAGCATATCGTCAGCAGGGAACGACAATCCGCAATCCACCACAATAATACTGTCTTCATATTCGAAGGCAGTAATGTTCATTCCGATCTGTTCAAGGCCTCCCAAAGGGATTATCTTGAGCCCTGTCAGTTTCGTATTATCTTTATTTTTCTTTTTACTCAAATTTCCTCCTTGCCGGTATGGACAAAGATTTAAACTTCGCTCTCCTCATCCGAAATCAAATCCACGTCCTCAAGCATGTCTTCAAAAACCGACGCAACGGCATCAAGCTCTGCATCATCGCTCACGATAACATATCTGCTCTCCTTGTCGCCGTCCTCGGACAAATCCTTTAAAATAAGTGCTTCTCCGTCACCCTCTTCGAAATCGGTGACAAGAATATAGTTAAATCCACCTATTCTGGTCTGTTCCAAAACAAAAAACTCCACAGGATCTTCCCCGTCGGGATTGAATATAACTTTTTCCAGCTTGTGTTCACTCATAATTTACCTATAATTCTCCCATCTGCGGGATTGTTTTATTTTTCTGCCGTATTGTCAAGATAATCCTGAAGTATGATCTGAGCCGCAATCATATCCACGTACTCCTTGCGGTTCTCCCTGCGTATACCCACTTCTTTCATAATCTCATCGGCTTCAACGGTAGTAAGCCTTTCGTCGTACATTACAACAGGCAACCCTGTACGGCGTTCTATGCTTTCGCCGAATTCTTTCGACAGTTGTACCCTCACTCCCTCATCACCGTTCATATGAAGAGGCATTCCGAGGACAATCTTTGATATCTCAAACTCCACGCACAATTCCTCAATGCGTGCAAGAGTCTTTCTAAGCTTGTTTTCCTTTTCTCTTCTTATTATCTCGTGAGCCTGAGCCGTGATAAGAAGAGGGTCGCTGATAGCAACTCCAACTGTCTTTGAGCCAAAATCCAGCCCCATTATCCTCATGAATTACTGCTCCCAACCGCGATTTAAAATATAACTGTTAAGAAGCTCCTCAACAAGCTCATCACGCTCAACCTTCATGATAAGGCTGCGGGCATTGTTATAGCTTGTAACATATGTCGGGTCACCGCTCATAATATATCCGACAATCTGATTGACAGGATTATATCCCTTTTCCTGAAGCGCCTCATAAACAAGTGCCAGTACTTCCTTCACCCCTGTGGGTGGCTCAGTCTGAACTTCAAAATACTGTGTGTTCCCCAAATCAGCCATGTTGTTACCTCTTTCTATTTTAATCGCTATTACGCGTAATTTTAAAAATACCTATTCAATTTATTGTACTATATAATCGAAAAACAGGCAATTTTTTATTGATTTTTCCGTGCTTTTTATTGTTTTTTTCCGGGTTTATTTGAAAATTTCTCCGATAAGTTCGTCCTTATCGCCTCTTTTTTGCACAATGACATCTATCAGGGCACCGGTTTTTAAAACATTTTTATTTTCTTCGTTCTCTCTTACTCCTATTTTAACATAATCATTCGTGTGCCCATACCAAAATCCGTCTTTCTTTTCCTCAAAAAGCACACTCTGCTTTTTACCTAAATACTGCTCTCTGTACTCCCACGAATGCCTTTCAGTCATCTCAAGCAGCGCGTCACTTCTTACACCTTTTACCTGTTCCGGTATCTGCCCGGGAAGCCTATCCGCAACAGTGCCTTTTCGCCTTGAGTATTTGAAAATGTGCATCTCATAAAGCTTTATATCTTCAAGGAATTCTTTTGTCTTTCCAAACTCCTCTTCGGTTTCTCCCGGAAAGCCCACGATCACATCCGTTGTGATAGCCACGCTCTTTCCCGCTTTTTTGTATTCGTTTCTTAAAAGCTCGGCTCCCGCATTAAATTCCGACGTTGTATAGTGCCTGTTCATCCTTTTTAAAGTCTCATCGCATCCGCTCTGAAGAGATAAATGAAAGTGTGGACATACTCTTTCCGTCTTAACAAGTATCGCTACATTTTCGGGAGTGATAACCCTTGGTTCTAACGATCCCAGTCTGATCCTTGTTATCATATCTTTCGGAATCCTACTGTCTATCATCTCTACAAGTTCAAAAAGCTTGGTCTTTCCTCGATAATCCTTCATCATTTTGTTGGAGGAATCATCGTCGCCATCTCTGTCAAAAATCTCATGCGTTGAGGGCTTAACCTCGCCTTTTTTCCATGCTTCGTCATCAAAATCTATGCCGTAGGAGCATATATGAATACCTGTAAGCACGATTTCCTTATGGCCGTTTAGTGCAAGAGTTTTTATTTCCTCTATTACGTCCTCGGGTCTGCGGCTTCTGACTCTGCCTCTGGCAAGCGGTATTGCACAATAGCTGCAAAACTGGTTACATCCGTCCTGAATTTTTACATCGGCTCTGGTCCTGCTCTCACCTTCGGTTATTATTGCGTTTTCATAGTCAGAGGGTCCGGTAAGGTCCGACATGACACACATCTTATCTTCGTTCAATATACTAAAATCACCATTGTCTATATCTTTTATTTCCGGATGGTCTTTAAAATATTTGTCTAAAATATCGGCAATCTCTGTTTTGTGGTTATTTCCGACAATTATATCAACAGCATCGTCATCCTTAAGCATATCAGCTCCGGTCTGCGCATAGCATCCAACGGCTACAACCACCGCTACCGGGTTTAGCTGCTTTGCTCTGTGTAACATTTGCCTGCTTTTTCTGTCCGCAATATTTGTTACAGTGCATGTATTAACAATATATACGTCGGCTTTTTGTGTAAATTGCACAATTTCATAGCCGTTATTTTGTACAATCTGCCGCATTACTTCCATTTCATATGAATTTACTTTGCAACCCAGATTGTGAAATGCAACTTTTTTCATTGTTTTTCCCAAAAACTTTGTCCCTTTTTCTGTATCTTTTTTTCTTGACATAAAACGGTTTCTAACTTAAGATGAACTCGTAGCAAGAAAAAGGTTTTAATGGAGGTAGAAATAGTTATGAAGACTATTAAAATTTCACTCAATTCAATTGACAAGGTTAAGAGCTTTGTAAATGACATCACCAAGTTTGATTATGATTTCGATCTTGTATCCGGAAGATACGTAATCGACGCAAAGTCAATCATGGGTATCTTTTCACTTGATCTTTCAAAGCCTATCGACCTTAACATCCACACTGAGGACGGTGCCGACGAAGTTATGGCAGTTCTCAAGAAGTATGAGGCATAAGCCTTTTACTTCATCTTCTAAAGATTATTCAGAGCATCTCCGGGGAGATGCTCTTTTTTTGTCTCTTTAAACTTGTCTTTTAATAGTTATAATTTGCTAATGCAAAAATTTAAAAGTCTTTATCTTATCTCTATCACTCTGTCCGTTTCGTATGCTTTTTCAAGCAAGTCATCTATCACTTCATCGAGATTGTGTTCATGTTTTTCTATAACACTTCTTAACGGCTTGGTGACAGGATGCTTTGCCACAAATATTGTGCAACAATCCTCGAACGGAAGAATTGATGTTTCATAAGTTCCGATCTTTTCAGATATCTCAACTATATCCTGTTTATCAAAGCATATAAGAGGTCTTAATACAGGCAATGAACATACTTCATTGGTGCAGACAAGCGAAGCCAAGGTCTGGCTTGCAACCTGTCCGACGCTCTCTCCGGTAACAAGTGCAAGAGCTCCTGATTTTTCAGCGAGATGCTCTGCAATTCTCATCATGTATCTGCGCATTATTATGGTGAGCTCGTCATGAGGACACTTTTCATAAATAGCAAGCTGTATATCGGTGAAGTTGATAACATGCATATTGATGGGACCGGTATATTTTGAAATGATTTTCGCAAGGTCAACAACCTTTTGAAGCGCGCGCTCGGAAGTGTACGGCGGTGCATGGAAATATACCGCATCGATGGTCACTCCTCTTTTTGCCATCATATATCCCGCTACGGGCGAATCTATACCGCCGGATAAAAGCAGCATAGCATGCCCGCCTGTTCCAACAGGCATGCCTCCCGGGCCGGGCAAAATCTCTGAATAAAGATATATCTTATCTCTTATCTCAACATACACAATCATCTCCGGATGGTGAACGTCAACTTTCAATCCGGGGAACGCATTGAGCACTGCTTCTCCGACTTCAACATTCAGTTCCATTGAATCTAATGGGAAGTTCCTGCTTTCGCGTCTGGCAAAAATCTTAAAGGATATGGTATCGTCTTTGCCTCTGTTTATAGAAGGGAGTGCCTCCTGCCACTTTACCTTTCCGAAATTGTCATTAGAGAGTGCATCTTTGGGGCTTTCGGCATTCAAGCCTCTTTCTTTTAATATTTTCACGCAGCTCTCACCTGTTGCTCCTTTTGCGCAAAGCTCATCACCATACATTTCTTTCATGTATGAGACTACGCTTTCATAAAGACTTTCCGGAGTATCCTTTTCAAGTCTTACAACGGGACAGATTCCCACAATTCCGAAAACATGTGACAAAGCATCCACCACTTCGTCAAAGTCAAATTCCGACTCTGCGGATACGAATATTCTTCCCGGGGTTTTGTATACCCTAAAGCTTCCGTCAATATTCTCAAGAGAGGACTTTATCCTTGCCACAAGAGCATCCTCAAACATATATCTGTTTCTGCCCTTAATTCCGATCTCCGCATATTTGATTAAAAAATCACTGAACAATTCTTTTTTCACTGTATTACTCACATTCTATTAGTATATTTTAGAGTTTTTCCGACTCATACTTGCAACATTATTATATTTTGGCGCCATTTTCTTACAAACAGTTTCAGTGCTATTTTCCTATAAACAGTTTCAGTGCTACTTTCTTACAAATCTTCTGAGTAAGGGAAGTATAGTCTCAAGCGCGTTTAACGTTTCGTCCACCTCTTCTTCGGTTGTAAAATCAGACATGGAGAATCTGAGAGTGCAATCCAAAAGGTCCTTATCAAGTCCGATTGCTTTAAGTGTCGCAGAGGGTTCCGGTTTATGCGTACTGCATGCACTTCCGGCTGAAACATAGATATTTTTGTCTTCCAGCGCGTGCAAAAGTACTTCTGCTCTGGTGCCCGAAAACGATAAGCTAACTATATGAGGAGCCGTCTTTCTGATATCCGAAAGGTCATCAGACACGCCGTTTACACTAACATCTCCCAGCTTTAATGCACCCTTTATAAGCTTTTCCTTAAGAGTAAAAAGCCTTTCATAACTTTCGTCAAAATTTTCATACAGAATCTTTGCGGCACATGCCATGCCTGCTATACCGGGCACATTTTCCGTACCGTTTCGAAGGCCGCCCTGCTGTCCGCCGCCGAACGTAATTGGCTTCAGGCGTACTCCGTCGCCTACATAAAGCATTCCCATACCCTTGGGTCCGTGAATTTTATGACTGCTGACGCTCAAAAGGTCTATTCCGGTTTTTTTAGGGTAGATTCGCGCTTTTCCGAATCCCTGCACCGCATCGACATGAAAAAGTATTTCCGGATTTCTTTCCTTTATTATCTTTCCGATTTCTTCAATAGGCTGCAAACTGCCGATCTCATTGTTGGTATGCATTACCGATACCAATACAGTATCATCCCTGAGCGCGCTTTTCAGATCCTCAGGCTCTGCGCATCCAAGCTTATTGACCGAAAGGTATGTTACCTCAAATCCTTCATTTTCCAAATACTTCATGGTATTTTGCACTGCAGGATGCTCTATCTTTGTTGTAATGATATGCTTTCCGCGTCTGGCCATTGCTTTTGCTCCGCCTATTATAGCCAGATTGTCTGATTCAGTTCCCCCGGATGTAAAAAATATATTTTTACTGTCGCATTTTAAAATCTTAGCAAAAATATCCTTTGCCTGCTTTATATAATTCTCTGCTTCAACTCCCTTATGATGCATACTGGAAGGATTTCCGTAATCCTCGCACATAACCTTATTCATAAGGACTGCGACCTCGGGCAATACCCTTGTGGTCGCAGAATTATCAAGATATATTTCCATTTTATTGTTCCTTACCATCCGTATAGAGCATTATCCAGCTCATCACTGTCATTCCTGCAGTCTCGGTACGGAGTATCCTTTTTCCAAGCGTAATGATCTCCATCCCTGCTGCCCGGGCTTTTTCAATCTCATCCTCATCAAAACCGCCTTCCGGTCCGATGAAAACGGATATGCTTTGGCCCTGCTTTATTCCCCCTAATGCCAATCTTGTTTTATCCATGGCATCACTGTCCGCCATTTCATAAGGCAAAAACTTTACGTCACAATCAGCTGCTTCTTTTATCGCATCAGCAAACGATTTGACCGGCGCTATCTCGGGGATGATCCCTCTTTTACTTTGCTTTGCGGCAGACTCTGCTATGGCCTGCCACCTTGATATCTTTGAGGCGCTCTTTTTTTCATCAAGTTTTACAACGCATCTTTTCATGGACACGGGGACGATTCTGTTTACACCGAGCTCAACGCACTTCTGTATTATAAGTTCCATCTTATCGGCTTTGGGCAGTCCCTGATATAATGTTACATTTACCGGTAGCTCATTTCCGTCATCCCTAATAAAACGAAGTTCCAGGTTCACCATATCTTCAGTCATCTCTAAGATGGCGCATCTGTACTCTTTTCCGTCCGCTCCGTTTGAAACATTTAATTCTTCGCCGGGCTTCATGCGCAGGACATTTTTTATGTGATTAACATCCGGTCCCGTAATAAATACCTTTTTAAGCTCTGTATTTATCTGTGAGGGCTCCACAAAAAACTGATACATATAATTACTTTCCGCCGCGGCATGTAATGATCCAAGGTGCGGGCTGATTTTCGAAATTGTTCTTTCTTCCAAGCTTCGATACGGAAATCTGAATGATTTCAGGATCCGCCATTCCAAGCTTTGAGCACAGCGCTCCCATGGATGCAGCCGTTACAAAATCAAGTGTATAAATTACAAATTCCATCTCAGGGTTTACTGAGAGCATGTATTTCATTTCCTGTTCCATGCTGGCACTGGCTACAAGCATGGTAACGTCAGGCACCGGCAGGTCCTTAAAGTTTTCAGCATCCACATGGTCCACTATCTTTATGTTATGGAGGCCGAATCTGTCAACATTGTCCTCCAAAGCAAGGCGGTCGTTTGAATTATACTCCACGGCAATAATGGTTCCGTCGCCGTTAAGTATACCTGCTTCTACAACAATAGACTCACCGGATATAACACAGATATTTTTCCCCTCTTCTATCTGCATTTTGGAGAGTATGATAGCTCTGATTTCAGAACCCACATATTTTACCGAGCCGGGGGTAAATACAGAGTTATCCATACCGAATTTATAAGTACTTCTGGCGTTGGGATTTAATATAAGCATTCCCGCGGAAGCATTTATTCCACGGTCGATCATCTCTGAAAGCTTGCTCTTTTTAATCTCTCCCTTGGGCTCGCTTCCTTCGTTGTAAATAACGGTGCACTCTCCAAGGCCTGCCGAATACATGCGATAAAAAATATCTTTATGTCCGGCCTCAGTAAATACAAGACAACATCTGTGCGCTTCAACGGTAGGGATTATATTCTTGTTCTTTTTAGTAATATCAAGGAGCTTTACGTGCTCTAAATCCAAATCCGTATTTTCGGAAAAATACTGAAGCCATGAAATGATATGTGTGTTTGTAAAAAGCTGATCTGCCATAATTACCTCCCAAATACCCTATTTTTAGTCCGCCGTGCTTTCTCCCTAAAAGTCGGTAATAATCCTTTTTATCACCAATGTAATCTTTTTAACGCTCAGGTTTTCGCGCAGTAACGGAACACCATTCGCCCTGATAAGTCGTCTCAACTATTTCAAGTCCTGCTAAAGTACATGCATCCTTTACTTTAAACTCTTTGTCATTGTCGTTTAAAATTCCGGAAGTGATATAGATGGCACCTTTTTTCATTTGATCAACGATTACCGGAGTGAGCGGAACCAATACATCTGCCAAAATATTTGCCACAACTATGTCATACTTTTCATAGCCTACTTTGTCTTGTATATCCTTTTCGGTAATGATATTTCCGATAATGAGATCAAATTTCTCTGTATCCACATTGTTGTTTTTAAGATTATCATCCACCGCAGGTACCGCGCAGGGGTCAAGGTCCGTTCCCACAACATGTTTTGCCCCCATCATAAGTGAAAGGATGCCTAAAATACCGCTTCCGGTTCCAACATCGAGAATCTGTGTTTCGCTGTTTATAAACTTTCGTAGCTGTCTGATACAAAGCTGTGTGGTCTCATGCATTCCTGTGCCGAATGCCGTACCGGGGTCTATGTGGAGGATCATCTTATCCTTATCTTTTTCCGGTACATTTTCCCACGATGGAATTACAAGAATATCATCAATGTAAAAGCTGTGAAAATACTTTTTCCAATTGTTGATCCAATCAATATCTTCAGTGCTTTCAAGTTCAATCGACCCCTCGCCTATATCAAGATTGAACTCCTTTAATTCATCAAGCTCAGACTGAATTCTCTCTTTGAGTTCTTCTGCTTCTATTTCTTCTCCGTCGACAGTAACCTTTCCGTTTTCTTCAAGTTCAACAAAAAAGTTTAAGAAAGCTACTCCGTCGTCCTTCTCGGTTTCGGGCAGGATATCGACAAACATCTGCTCCTTTTCAAGAGGTGTAAGAGGTATTTTATCCTCTATCTGAGCACCCTCAAGACCAATGTCATAAAGAGTTGAAACAATAATATCCTCCGCCTCGGTCTTTGTTTTTATCCTATATCTCATCCAGCGCATAAATAATCTCCAAAAATCGCCATTTTCTGATAAAAAATCTTCCTTTAGAATAACACAAAAACGGCAACCCTACAAGTTGCCGTCGTGCTTTATAAGTGCGTTTAATATTTTATTCTGTATAGATATCGTCCGGCTCGGGCCACAACCTGTAAATAGGATATCCTCCGTACGGATCGGGCTGTGCTGCCCATATTTCCATCTGACCGTTGTCCGCCCTTTTAACTATTCTATATCTGTCTATAGTCTCATAGCCGAATCCGCCGGGAGCACCCGAACCTGTTTTTGCTTTGCTGTATTTTGGTGTTATAGCGCTGTTCATTTTGGTATAGTCAAGACCCAGTTCTTCATTTATAGCGCCGTAGAAACCGTCTCTTCCGTCTCTGTAGCTGTCAAAAAATGCATTTGCTCCACCGTTGAAGCAATTTGATTTCTTGTTTGTTCCCTGAGTTCCGGATGAGGCAACCAAATGAACTTTATAAGAACTTGTAACTCCGTCAACCGTCACAGATACTGTTGCGGGCAATCCTCCGTTTTTTACTCCCCAATCCTCATAAGCATCATACGCCTCAGGATAATCCACAAATGCCAGATTTACCGCTTTGGCAATATGCTCTGCGGTCCACACGTCTTTTGACTTTTTGGACTTTTCCACCTGTTTAATAAACATAGGTGCCAATATTCCGATAAGAACAGCCATAATGGCTATTACTATAATAAGCTCTATAAGTGAAAATCCTTTATTTTTCAGTTTATTCATATTTCACCTCCATGTTATAACAAATCCAACCCACTCTACTTGCAGATAACAAACATGAAGTTTAAACATATAGCACTGAATATAAATTTGTTACTGAATAAAGCTCTCCCTCCTTATAACTTACACTTAATATATCGGCTCAAGAACAAAAAAATTTAGTTATCCCCCTGTGTATGGTATAATTTCCTTAATCACAAAAAGGAGCATATTATGGTTTATAACATCTTAGATTACGGCGCTGTCGGCGACGGAAGCACGCTTTGTACAAAAAATATCCAAGCCGCTATTGACGCTGCTACGCTAAACGGCGGAACGGTTCTCATACCCGCAGGAAATTTTCTTTCCGGTTCTATTCGTCTCAAATCAAATATAGATTTGCATTTAGAGCAGGGTGCAAGGCTTATATCAAGCATTCGTCAGGAGGATATGATTGATTTCTCCAAAGAATTTGAGGACGATAACGCAGATACCGGTTGGGAAGGCGGCGTCTTTCTTTTTGCTTATCATGAAAAAAATATTTCCATAACCGGTCAAGGCATCATTGACGGACAGGGCAGGGAATCATTTTATGATGATGATTCTGACGGCGGTCTGCATGAATGCCCTTTGGCCGTAAAAGGATTTCGTCCCAGAATGAGTTTTCTTGAAGATGTTGAGAATCTTACCGTTAAGGATGTAACGTTCTATGATTCCGCTTTTTGGACACTTCATATGGCAGGTTGTAAAAACGTGCTTATTGACGGTATTCGAATCTATAATAATGAATGTGGACCCAATAATGACGGAATCGATCCCGACTGTTGCCAAAACGTTATCATTCGCGGTTGCATTATATATGCCGGCGACGATTCGATTGTCCTTAAAACCACCATGCCCATGGCAAAAAAATACGGGGATTGCAAAAATATTTTAATTCAGAACTGCATTATGCGCAGCCATTGCAGCGCCCTGAAAATAGGCACGGAAACCCACGGTGATATACACCATGTAACAATGAGTGACTGCGTCGTGGAGGATTGCACCAGAGGTTTTGCTATATGGTCCAGAGACGGCGGTTGTATTCACGACATTAATATTCATCATATAACCGGAAACACCAGAGGTTATGCATCATCATGCCGCGGGGGCGGAGGAGTTGTCCTATGGTGGGGAAGCGGTGAACCGATCTTTATTTCAGCGACAAAAAGAGCAGGTGTGGAGAGAGTTCCGGGAAAGATTCGAAGCATACGTATGGACCATATATTTATGACCTGTGAAGGCAGCATAACCATTGCCGGAGAGGATTATTCGCCGATATCCAAGGTTAATATAAAAGACTCTGAGTTTATATTCAAACAGCAGAGTTCTCACATTCCCGAATACCTTGACGAAAGCCCGTCAATCAGGGGTTGTTACAAGCACGAACTTCCTTGTGTTTATATCCGCAGTGGGGAAGACATTGTTGCGGATTGCGACTTTATCATTGATGATTCTGTTATGAATATTTTCAAAAAGAAAGAGATAAGGGAATGACCCTTATCTCTTATTCTTTCTATATGTATCTCAATATTTTTCCAATATTCTATCAATACTTTCTGAACCTTGCATATCTTTGGTCGGCAAGTTCTTTTCCGCTTTTCCCTTCCATCCCGGTAAGGAATTCTCTTATTCTTCCCTTCATATCACTGGCCATGGATGAAAGCGCATCCTCATCAGCTCCGCCATACTCGGGAATTATCTGCTCGATGACATTAAGTTTCTTTAAATCCTGGGCAGTTATTTTCATAACTTCCGACGCTTCGACTTTACGGCTTCCATCCTTCCAAAGAATTGATGAGAATCCCTCAGGAGAGAGGATCGAGTATATGGCATTTTCAGTCATCCATACTTCGTTTCCGACCGCGAGAGCAATTGCTCCGCCACTTCCGCCTTCGCCCATCATTATAGCAAGAATAGGAACCTTTATAGCGGACATTTCATAAAGGTTTCTTGCGATAGCCTCTCCCTGTCCGTTTTCCTCGGCTTCCTTACCCGGATATGCTCCGGATGTGTTTACGAAAGTAATAATGGGTCGACCAAATTTCTCAGCCTGTTTCATAAGTCTTAAGGCTTTTCTGTATCCTTCGGGAGAAGGCATACCGAAATTATGCTTTTGGCATTCATCAAAGCTTCTTCCGCGGTTTACACCTATAACTGTGACAGGCTGTCCGTCAAGATAAGCAACTCCCCCCATAATAGCCGGATCATCTCTGAAGTATCTGTCTCCGTGGAGTTCGATAAAATCATCAAAAATGGCACCGATATATTCAGAAGCTCCGAGTCTTGAGACCTTTCTGGCTTCCTGTACCTTTTCCCAGGCCGAGAGAGTTTTCGCCTTAGCTCCGCGTTCTCTCATAAGTTCCGTAGGTCCGTAATAAACCTTTTCATCAGACTCTGTAAAAGCAGCAAAGCCGTCCTTTTTGGAATGAATCTCTAAAAGCTTTACCAGAGTAGGCTTTAAGTCTTTTCTTTCAACGACTCTATCCACAAAACCGTGCTCTAACTGGAATTCAGCTCTCTGGAAACCTTCCGGAAGCTTTTCGCCTATAGTCTGTTCTATAACCCTGGGGCCTGCAAAGCCTATCATTGCTCCAGGCTCTGCAAGTATAATATCTCCAAGCATTGCAAAACTTGCAGTCACGCCTCCCGTGGTAGGATCGGTAAGAACGGAGATATATAAATTACCGGCATCAGAATGTCTCTTTAAAGCTGCGGAAGTTTTTTCCATCTGCATAAGGGATATGATACCCTCCTGCATTCTTGCACCGCCTGAACAGCAAAAAAGAATTACAGGCAACCCTTCCTCGGTAGCCACCTCGACTGCGGATGTGATACGATCGCCTACCGCATGTCCCATGCTACCCATCAAAAATCTGGAATCTATTACTCCAAGTACAGCTTTGTGTCCGCCTATAAGACACTTTCCAACAGTAACTCCCTCTTTAAGCCCTGTCTGATCCTGAGCTTTTTTAAGCTTTTCTTCGTACTCGGGAGTATCAAGTACATTAACGGTTCCAATCTCATCAAACATTGACTCGAAGGAGCCGGCATCAGCTGTCATTTTAATTCTGTTATCTGTCCAAACACGGAAAAGTCTGCCGCAATTGGGACATACATAGTTGTTTTCTTTAACTTTGGACCACTCGACCTCGGTCTTGCAACCGGGACATGTCTCCATATTGTTACCCATACTAAAACCTCACTTCTTCCACCGAAAAATCGGTTTTTTAAGTTTGAATGGGGATTTGGTTCTACTCAAATCTCTCTAACCCTCAAGGTATGCCTTAAGGTCTTCAAGCTTTTCGATATTTACTGTCTTAACTTCTTTGTTAAGTTTTTTAACAAAACCGGTAAGTGTTGAACCGGGGCCCAGCTCTACAAATAAATCCGCGCCGTCAGCAAGCAATCTCTCAAGAGTCTGCTGCCACTTTACGGACGATGAAACCTGAGCGGTAAGGAGAGGTTTAACCTGATCCTTTCCTGTAACATAATCTGCAGTTACATTTGCCAAATAAGGAACCACAGGATCGTTAACCGTTACATCCTCAAGAACTTTTCCAAGCTGCTCTCCGGCTCCTTTTAAAAGTGCAGAGTGGAAGGGTCCGCTTACCTTAAGGGGTACAGCACGTCTTGCGCCTCTCTCAACGCAAATATCCGATGCCTTTTTAACCGCATCCTCTCTACCTGTTATAACAATCTGAACCGGACTGTTATAGTTTGCTACGGAAACTACATAGGGAAGGGTGTAAGCCGCTGCATCCGCATCGGGCCCTGCTGCTTCTACTTCCTTACACACGTCTGCAACAATCTGAGGATCCAGATTTAAGATTGCAGCCATGGCTCCGCCTTCAGGAACAGCCGCCTGCATAAACTTACCACGCTGTCTTACCACTTTAAAAGCGTCTTCCATGCTCATGGCGCCGGAAGCAATAAGTGCTCCGTATTCTCCAAGGCTGAGGCCTGCGGTGACGTCGCACTTTAAACCTTCCTTTTTAGCTGCGGTATAAACAGCTGCTTCTGCCGCAAGCATACAAATCTGAGTATACTCTGTAATGTTTAATTTTTCGTTTTCTTCAAAGCAAAGCTCTTCCACAGAAAAACCTGCAGCTTCACTGGCTTTTGAGAAGACTTCTCTTACCTCGGGATAGGCATCATAAAAATCTTTTGCCATTCCCACATACTGGCTTCCCTGTCCGGGAAACATAAATACTGTTTTGGACATAACTACGCTCCTAACAATTATTTGTAAAAAGCCGCTTTGGCCAATTGCAAAATATATTTACAAACCGCCTCTTTGAGCAATTGTAAAAACTAATTATAAACAGCCTCTTTGGGCATTGAAGTAAACGCAAGGCTTCCCTTTGCTCTAAGGCCACCGTCCACGGAAATCTTGACATCAAATTTAACGAGTCCCGCTCCGCCTCCGGTCTTGTTTACTTCTATTTCACACACATCCCCGGGAATAACAGGCTTAACAAACTTAAATGTATCCACCTTAAGAAGCACATAGATAAGGCTGTCGTCCGTTCCTTCGCTCTCAATTGTTACAGAACAAAGCTGAGCGGCGGCTTCGATAAGAAGCACACCCGGCATAATGGGAGTATCGGGAAAATGTCCCATAAAATAGGGCTCATTTATAGATACATTTTTAATGCCTTTAGCATATTCACCGTCTTTAATCTCAACGATCTTTTCAATCATCTGAAAAGGAGGGCGCTGTTTGATTCTCTTTTGAACCTCATTAATATTCATCATAAGCTTAAGCCTCCGTCAAGTACAAGTACCTGTCCGGTAACATATGAACATGCATCGCTTGCAAGCATTACAACTGCATTTGCAACTTCCTCTGCGGTTCCGAATCTTCCGAGAGGAATATCCTTTAAATACTGCTCTCTCTTCTCCTCGGGAATTGCCTCTATCATCTCAGTGGCTATAAATCCGGGTGCAACGGCGTTTACTCTGATGCCGTAAGGTGCAAGCTCTTTTGCCATTGTAGCTGTCATAGAGTTAACCGCGCCCTTTGTTGAGCTGTATACGGACTGTCCGGGAACAGCAAGTACGGAGCTAACCGATGAGACATTAACGATGCATCCCTTTTTCTTGGAGAACATCTTAACCGCTGCCTGCTGTGAGCTGTAAAGATATCCTTTGATGTTAAGATTAAGACACTGATCTATGGTATCAGGGTTCATCATCATAACGTACTCATCCTTAACGATTCCGGCATTATTTACAAGAAGATCTATCTTGCCATATGTCTTAACTAAAGTACGCATCATATCCTGTACTTCCTTAAGAACGGAAACATTTGCCTTAATGGCGATAGCTTCGCTTCCGGCATCCTCAATAGCCTTAACAACTTCCTGTGCGGCAGCTTCATTGGAATTGTAGTTAACTCCTACTTTGTATCCTGCCTTACCGAGAGCAATTGCACATGCTCTTCCTATACCACGTGACGCACCTGTTACAAGTGCCACCTTTGCATCCTGATTGTTCTCCATGTGTATTTCCTTTCGTGTTGTGAATTTATTTAACGGTAGGTGCGGGTGCTTATATAATATTCGCCCACACCGGCGTTTATTATTTCATAAGTACGAAGAATTAAGCCTTCTTAAGTACAACTGCGCAATAGGAACCGCCCTCGGAACCTGCTGTTGCAAGTACGTAATTATAAGAAGCTGTATCTGCTTTTCCTTCGGTAACAGTATCTCCAAAGAAGTATGCCTTCTGCTCATTTCCAAGCTCACCGCTAAGTGTAAGTGCTGCAGTGGCGATAGAAAGTGCTGCTGCCGCGCTGCGGCTGTCTCCGACATAAGCTTTTACATTATGTACGGGCATCTTTGAATCAAAAAGCTTTCCGTAAACATTCTTTTCGATATTGTCTACATCTGTTTCTCCGTTGCCGAATCCGTATACGGCGTCAATATCGGAAGCAGAGATTCCTGCATCCTTAAGTGCTATAGCGATAGCATCTTCGAGTCCCTTTTCTGTACCCTTTACCTCGCCGTACTCGGTAATTGCATGAGTCATACCGTATCCGCAAACCTGAGCGTATTTCTTTGCATTTCTGGCATTAGCACTCTCAGCACTCTCAAGTACAACAGTGGTACTTCCGTCTGACATAGCCATTCCGGTATTTCCGTAGAGGACAGCCTTTGAATCCGCTACCGCGCCAAGCTGTTTGTAAAGCTTCTCCATAACCTCACTGTTCTCATCGGTACCGGTTGCGAGCATTACCTTAGCATGATTCTGACGAATCTCGTTATAAGCGTAGCAAAGCGAACTCATACCGGACTGAGCACCATTGGTTACAGTTACGTTTACGCCGCGCATATTGGTTTTAATTGAAAGATAACCGCCTGCTGCATTATAAACGGTATTAGGGAAGTTAAATGCAGAACCGCTCTTGGTTCCGTTGGTACTGATATTCTCCTGGAATTTATATACGGTGGTAAGAGGACCGTCATCAGTACCGATAATCATACCGAAATCCTCTGCCTTGTCGTCCGATATTTCAACTCCGGCGCTCTCTAAGGCTTCAAGTCCGGATACAACCTGCATAAGAGAAAGCTTATCAAGCTTACGATAAAATGCCATCTTTACATCGTACTTATCGTAATCTTCCTTGGTAGTCTCCGCAAAAGCGGAATTTCCTTCGATGGTCTCTCCTGCTTTTACTTTCTCGATATAATTTGATACACCGTTTCCAAGAGGGCTTACGATTCCCATGCCCGTGATATAGATGGGCTCATCGTTTGCGGTCTCAGCTACACTTCCTTCACCCTTTGAGAAGATGATTGAAGCATTGCTTCCGCCGAATGCAAAGGAGTTGCTCATAACGTAATCAAGCTTTTTCTCCTTCTTTACGTTGGGCATGAAATCAATCTTTCCTGCCTTCTCTTTAAGCATCTCAAGATCCTCATCAGTATAACCGATGGTTGGAGGAATAATATCTGTGGTAAGTGCCTTGATGGCATATACGGCTTCAATGGCGCCTGCTGCTCCGAGGCAGTGTCCTACCATAGCCTTTGTTGAGCTTACGGAAAGATTGTCATTTACATCATCAAAAATTGCATGAAGTGAAAGAAACTCTGCTTCATCATTTTTAGCGGTTCCTGTTCCGTGTGCATTTACATATCCGATATTCTCAGGCTTTAGTCCCGAATTTGCGATAGCAGTACGGATAGCGTACATCTGGCCGATTCCGTCAGGTCTGGGTGCAGTGATATGATGTGCATCACTGCTTACGCCTGCTGCCAATACATCACAATATATCTTTGCGTTTCTCTTTTTAGCGTGCTCGTAAGACTCTACGACGATAGCTCCGGCGCCCTCGCCCAAAGTAATTCCGTTAGAGTGATTGAAAGGTGAGCAAGGTCCTTCGGAAAGTGCGTGAAGGGCATGGAATCCCGCAAAAGGAACAGCCGCAAAAGCATCTGCACCGCCTACGATAAACATGTCTGCTACGCCTGCGCGAATTAGCTCACAAGCATAAGCTACGCTGATACTTCCGGCTGCACATGCATTACCTACGTTTGAAATAACTCCACCTGCACCAACTCTGTTAGCAACATGGTTTGCAATAGGAGAAATAGTCATTTTTCTGATGTCTTCGGTCTTTTCACCGCCTACAACATAATTTTCGATGCTGACAACACCGCCGACACAGCTTCCCATAATAACGCCAAATCTGGTGGCGTCCTCATTTGCCATATCGATTCCGGCATCCTTAAATGCTTCGTCAGAAGCCTTGAGGCAAAGCTTTGAAGCTCTGTCTACACCCTCATACTTATCGAGCTCGGCACAATCAACTTCAGCTCCGAGATTGGCATAGCAATCATCTGCGTTTACAGATTTTACTACGTCTATACCTTCCTTACCGATAAGAGCGTTGTTCCAACATTCATCTACGCTGTTACCGATTGCGTTTATCATACCGAGTCCGGTAACTACGCAACGTGTATTGATGTTTTTGTTCATTTGGTTTGCTCCTTAACTTAAATATTTATAAACACAACTATAAACCGGTTTACCGCCAGGGCTCCGGTTGCAGTGGAATAATCATCTTAATTAACAACCGCTAAAGCGGTTTTGAATATGCGTCTTAAATGGTGGCTTTAGTGCAAAAAACACGTAAAGCCACCATTTATTACTTGATATTACATATGCTCTACAACATACTTTGTAAGGCTGGTAACGTTGTAGAAGTGCTCCTTGGGAACACCGGTCATTACTACACCAAACTCATTGTCGATGCATGCGATAATCTCAAGTGAATCTACGGAATCAAGTCCGATACCGTCACCGAAAAGAGGAATCTCATAATCAAGCTCTTCCTCGGGAATATTAAGGTTCTCAGAAACCATGCTCTTGATCTTAGCTGCTACTTCAAGTTCTTTCTCGTTCATTTTTTAATTCCTTTCGTATAATAAGTCTATGGATTGATTTATCAAAGATAAATATCCTTATTTATATGAATCCGCTTAAGCGGTCATAAGCATTTACACTTCCCCTCTGCCAAGCTTTTCGCCCAGCTCCCCGACATAATTTTTACATTCCTCACAGTACTTTTTTAGTACCAGTGAAGGTCTTCCCTTCTCATTGAGATCTAGTTCCAACGGCTTTCCTATAACAAGATGTGTAAGCCTGAAAGGCTTAATCTTTCTGCTGATAAATACAGGTACCGGGGTTGCCCCGGTCTGTTTTGCAAGGACCAAAAATCCGGGTTTGAAAGTATCCATGCTACCCGCCGGGCTTGTATGTCCTTCCGGCAAAATATATATGGAAGAGCCTCCTGCCATAATTTCCTTTGTACTGTCGAGCCACTGTGTATCAAGTCCGCTCTTTCTGTCTATCGAGATGTAAGGAAGATTTCTGAAGAGCCAATTAATCGGCTTTTTTTCATACCAATCCTTGCCAACAAAAGTCCATACACGATACTTTTTGAGAAGCCTTGTCATATAAAGCCCCTCTACGTATCCCAGATGGTTTGAGAAAACGACACAACTTCCGGATAAAGCCTTTTCCGTAAGCGCCTTGTCCTCCCAATGAAATTTCATGGGATATATGACTCTCAGCACCGGATAGGCAGCCCAAAATAAAAACTTTGCAATTCCTTTTAAAACAGCGTTAAAAAAAGACATTATTAACTCTTTCTGCCATAAGGACCGACATTCGGGTCGTCCCAGTTGAGATTTATGATTCTCTCAAATGTATTATGTCCAAGCATCGGAACAGCGAGCTTTTCCAGCGTCTCATCGCTGACCTTTCCTTTTTCGGCAAATTCTCTGCCTGCCTCGGTAAATCTCACTAAATACTTTTCAACCTTTGACTGCAACGTTTCCTCGGCAATCATACCGCCCTGAGCACATGTAATAAGTGTATAATTACCCTCGCCGCATATAATATCATACTGCTGCTTTATGGGACCGTAACAGCCTTCTGTCTTTTCGTAGCCGCAGCTCGAGACAAGCACAAGCTTCTTTTTCATAAGCTCCGGATAACGCATTTTATGAAGAAAACTTCCGCTCTCTTCGTTGCCTCCCACTCCGCGATACTCGGATACATAGGAAATCATTCTGTCCACAAAAGCCTTCATTTTAGACGGCTGGCCGAAAAAATAAAGAGGAAAGCTCTCGATGATAACGTCACTCGCCATCACCAGATCCCTCAGTTCATCCATATCATCATGGATAACACATTTGCCCTTATCATTTTTCCAGCAGCAAAGACATCCCATGCAATGTTCAATTTTTTTATCTTTTAAAGCTACCTCGGTAAGTTCCGCATCGGGAAGGACTTCCATCATGCCGTCTATAAAAGCATGGGCAACCTTTAGTGATGAACTTCTGCCCCCTCTGAGGCTTCCGTTTAACAGCAAAATCTTCATAGTTATCTCCGCATCGCAGCGCGTATCCTTCTTTCGTCATTGACTTCCGAGGGCACACTACAACGACTTATTTTCTCACATAATTCAAAATAAGGCAACCTTTTAACGTTTTTTTATTTGAATAAGGCGCTGTGTTGCTGTAAAATAGAGAAGAGTAAATTATTAAATTTTTTTACCGAAAGGAATGTAAGATGGAACTTAACAAATGTCCCAATTGCTCAGGAAAATTGGAACTTTCTCCGGACAGGAGGAAACTTATATGTCCCTATTGCGGATCTGAATTCGCGTTAGATGAGGCGACATCTGCTGCCGTAGCCCCCAAAAACGGAGAGCTCATCGTCAAAGACTGGTTTTTGTATGATTGGCATTACGATGACCTAATGGAAACTCCCAAGCGTGCAGAGACCATTAACGCCTTCGTAAAATACTTAAATGAATACGACTCTTCGGAAAAGCTTGAGGATTATATAAAAACATATCTTTTTTCCAACGAAGATCTCTCCGCTCCCGGTATCAGAGAAGACAATTTGACCGGCATAAAAGCTAGGATATCTTCCTACATCGAGCCCGGGGAGCATATAGTCCTCTACTATGACGAGGGACTCTTTGTACACGGTAAAACCGGTGTGGTAATCACTGAAAAGCGTGCCCTTTTTGTGGAGAAAAAAGAAGTAACATCCATCTCTTATGAAAAGATTCCTTACATTTATTTCGGATATTCAATAGGCCTTCCCGAAGTTAAGCTCGGAGAAAAATACGCAAACAACATTGCACCTCTCGGATCAAATTACGATCTTTTAGGTGCCGTCACCGCACTTATCTGCCTGTTTGCATTCGAGAAATATCCCGCAAGGCCAAAGATCAGACTTACCGGAGATGTTTAACACCCAGCTTTTAAGTATTTTCTTAGTTTTTAAGCATTTTAAGCGTTTTCTTATTTTTTAAGCATTTTCGCAGCAAGGCTTAGCAAGCATTTTATCATATAAAAAAATATCCGGTCGGTTGCACTTATTGTTGCAGCCGGCCGGCTTTTATATAGTTATTCGTTTTTATATAGTTATTAATTCTTATTGATTTTTAGCTCATTTGCGACTTATTTTTTATCATCCGCCGAGATATGCTTTTCTTACACTGTCATCATGTAAAAGTTCGCTTCCGGTTCCGGTATTAACTATCTTTCCCGTTTCAAGTACGTACGCTCTGTCTGCGATGGCAAGAGCTTTTCTGGCATTCTGTTCTACAAGAAGAATAGTTGTTCCCGATTTATGAAGGTCCTTGATTATATCAAAAATCTGGTCAACCAAAATAGGTGCAAGTCCCATTGAGGGCTCGTCAAGCATCATAAGACGAGGCTTACTCATAAGCGCTCTTCCCATTGCAAGCATCTGCTGCTCACCGCCGGAAAGCGTACCCGCAACCTGCTTGTATCTCTCCTTTAATCTCGGGAAGAGCTCGTATACCTTTTCGATTGATTCGGCGAGTTCCGAATCAGGTCTTGTATAAGCACCCATCTCAAGGTTTTCCTTTACGGAAAGCTGTAAAAACACTCTTCTTCCCTCGGGGCAAAGCGCAAGTCCGTCTTTTATTATTTTATGTGCCGGTACACCCACAAGGCTTTTTGAGCAAAACTCTATATTTCCGGTTCTGGGCTTTAAAAGTCCCGCAACAGTATTGAGGGTGGTGGATTTTCCTGCACCGTTTGCTCCTATAAGAGTAACGATCTCTCCCTCTTTTACTTCAAAGGAAATACCTTTTATCGCATGGATGCTTCCGTAATAAACATTTAAATCCTCTACTTTAAGAAGTGTATCAGCCATTATTATTCCTCCCCTTCTTCGCCGGAATTTCCAAGGTATGCTTCGATAACCTTGGGATTATTCTGAATCTCTATGGGAGTTCCTTTGGCGATAATCTTACCGAAATTGAGTACTATGATATTCTCACAGATACCCATTACAAGGTTCATATCATGCTCTATGAGAAGGACTGCAATATTAAATGTATCGCGGATCTTTCTGATATTGTTCATAAGTTCCTCAGTCTCTGAGGGGTTCATTCCGGCAGCAGGCTCATCCAAAAGCAATATCTTAGGATTGGTGGCAAGAGCTCTTACAATCTCAAGTCTTCTCTGAGCACCGTAGGGAAGTGAAGCGGAACGTACATCCGCTAAGTCTGCCATATCAAAAATATCAAGGAGCTCTAACGCTCTCTCGTGAGCTTTCTTCTCCTCCTTCCAATATCTCGGAAGTCTTAAAACAGCCGAAGGAAGGTGATATCCTATCGAATTGTGAAGTCCTATCTTAACATTTTCCTCAACCGTCAACTTATCAAAAAGTCTGATATTCTGGAAGGTACGGGCAATACCCGCCTGGTTTGCCTGGGTGGTATTCATACCGTGAGTATCTTTACCGTCAAGCATGATAACGCCTCTTGTAGGCTGGTAAACCTTGGTAAGAAGGTTGAATACAGTAGTCTTACCTGCACCGTTCGGCCCTATAAGTCCGCCGATCTCCGTTGCACCTATGGCGATATTGAACTCGTCAACTGCGGTAAGCCCGCCAAAATCTATTCCGAGATGGCTTGCCTCAAGTACCGGGCGCTTGCCCTTATCTCTCTCGGGAATTTTTCCGGGTCCGGGAACTTCAACGTATTTTGTCTCATTAGGATTATTACTCATTTACGTTGCCCCCTTTCTTTGAGAAAATCGCGGAAAATCGCTTCCACAAAGCTTTTATCTTTTCATTGTTGGTGGCAATCATTACAAGTATAAGCACTATTGCATATACCAGCATACGGTAATCCTGGAACTGTCTGAACAGTTCGGGAAGAACTGTAAGAACCGCCGCAGCTATAATAGATCCCGTCATATTACCGATACCGCCCAATACAACGAATACAAGTACAAGAATTGATGTATTAAAATCAAATTTCTTGGGAACGATAGTCGAGTAATTAAGCGCATAAAGTGCGCCTGCCGCTCCGGCTATTCCCGCTGATGTAACAAAAGCGATCATCTTGTATTTTGTAACATTTATTCCGGAAGCCTCCGCCGCTATTCTATTGTCACGGATGGCCATGATTGCTCTTCCTGTGCGGCTGTTTACAAGGTTCTGGATCACAAAAAGCACAATAAGTATAAGAATAATGCCTGCTATAAATGAAGAAGCCTTAGCGACTCCGACAGCACCCATAGGTCCTCTTACAAGTGTTGTTCCTCCCGCAGCCATATCCATATGGGCTTCATCCGTAACAGAGAAATGTAATCCCGCATTATCAATACCGACATATAAGCAGTTGAGTACATTTTTTATAATCTCACCAAAAGCAAGTGTAACAATCGCAAGATAGTCTCCGCGAAGGCGCAGTACGGGGATACCTATCAAAATTCCAGCTATAGCGGCAAGAATCGCACCTACAACAATCGCAACGATAAGTCTGGGGGCGTTTGCATTTACTCCGTTATACTTCATCGCGCCCGCGACTATAACACCGGTAAAAGCACCTACACTCATAAATCCGGCATGTCCGAGTGAAAGCTCTCCGGAGATACCTACAACAAGGTTAAGCGAAAGAGCCATTATAATGTATGCGCATATAGGTATAAGCTGACCTTCAAGTGCATTTGTAAGTCCGCCTGCCCCCTTAAGTATGGTAATAAACGCGTAAAACACGATTATTATCCCAAAATTTATAAGTCCTTTTAAAGAATTCTTATTCGTTTTTCCGAGGAAGTTAACCTTTTTTCCCATTTCAATCAACCTCCTTCCTTAGACCTTCTCCGTAATCTTCTTGCCAAGAAGACCGGTAGGTTTTACAAGCAGCACCACAATAAGCGCCGCAAAAACAATTGCATCGGAAAGCTGAGTTGAAATGTACGCCTGAGCAAATTTCTCTAAAATTCCGAGTAATATTCCTCCGAGCATTGCTCCGGGGATTGAGCCGATTCCACCGAGTACCGCAGCGGTAAACGCCTTGATACCGGGCATAGAACCGGTGGTGGGCATAAGCGTAGGATATGCAGAGCAAAGCAGCACGCCCGCTATTGCAGCAAGTCCCGAACCAATTGCAAACGTAATGGAAATCGTGGCATTTACGTTGATTCCCATAAGCTGAGCCGCTCCCTTATCCTCGGACACGGCACGCATAGCCTTGCCCATCTTTGTTTTACCTGTAAATAGGGTAAGTCCTATCATGATTATCACACTGGCTATTATGGTAATGATTGTTGTGGATGATATGGTTGTATCTCCAAGGCTGATAGCCGGAATAAAATTAGCCATATTGGGAAATGCCTTGGGATTTGATGTCCAGATAAGAAGTGCAATATTCTGGAGGAAATATGATACTCCGATTGCGGTAATAAGTACTGCAAGGCTTGTAGCATTTCGAAGAGGCTTATAAGCAAGCTTTTCAATAACAATACCTAAAATTGTACATATCATCATTGAAAAAAGTATGCAAAGAGGTATGGGCCATCCAAGATATGTAGACGCACAAAACGCCGCATATCCTCCGACCATAATTACATCTCCGTGCGCGAAATTAAGCATCTTCGCAATTCCATAAACCATTGTATAGCCAAGAGCAATTATTGCATAAACACTGCCCAGGCTTATTCCACTGATCAGATAATTTAACATATTGTTCCCTCTCGATAAATAATCTAATATCGCAGCTTACAAAATTTATTTACTTTAAAGGAAATACTTAAATTCCCCTTAAAGTAAATAACCGGGGCCGCCGCGATGACAGCCCCGACTAATTATTTTCAAGTATAATAATCAGTATGGATTAAAGTCCTACGTATACGCCGTCCTTAATAACCATACCCTTAGGAGCCTTGTTAACTTCTCCGTTTGCAGACCACTGCATGCTCTGACCTGTAACACCGTCTACTGCAAATGAAGAGTCTGAAAGAACAGAGATAAGAATTCGGCAAAGGTCTGAAGCCGATAACTCATCAACATTGAGTCCACCGTTTTCAGATGCATACTTCTGAAGAGCTACATAGATTACCTTAGGGCAATCATATCCGTCTGCTGCAAACTGAATAGGAGTCTCGCCATATGCTTCCTGGAATTTTGTAACAAAGTTAACTGTAAGATCATCGGTAGCATCTGCCGCGAAAGGAGTAAGAAGTATTACTCCCTCAGCAAGAGAAGTATCGAATCCCTCGATTCCAAGGATACCGTCCATACCGTCTACACCAAAGAATGTAGGAGCATAGCCCATTGAATCAGCCTGTGAAAGAATGAGTGATGCGGGAGTATAGTACATGGGAAGGAATACGAGGTCTGCGCCCTTGTCCTTTGCATCTGTAAGCTGTACGGTAAAGTCGTTATCGCTTCCGTCCATGAAAGTGGTCTCAGATACGATCTCAAGTCCGAGCTCATCAGCCTTAGCCTTAAAGGTCTGATAAATTCCGGTTGAATAAGCATCGTCGTTCTTGTAAATAATAGCAACCTTGGTAGCGAGTCCGTTCTCGGAAATATACTGAGCTGATGCTGAACCCTGGTTAGGGTCTGAGAAGCAAAGCTGATAGGTCTGATCCTTATTTGCGGTTACATCCTGAGCTGATGCTGAAGGAGTGAGCATAAAGATACGATCGGTATTTGCTTCTGCACTGACTGCGATACAAGGAGTGGTGGTAACGGTACCTACGATAACCTGTACGCCCCAGTCCTTAAGCTGGTTATATGCATTAACAGATTTCTCTGCGTCATGCTCATCGTCCTGTGCCTTATAATCCATCTGGAAAGCGCCGCCTTCTGCGTTGATCTCCTCGATGGCAATCTTTGCGCCGTTATCAACAGCGTTTCCGTAAAGAGCTGCTCCTCCGGTAAGAGGTCCGATAAGACCTACCTTAAGAGTTCCCTGAAGGCTTCCATCCTCGGTGGGAGCTGTGGGAAGTGCATCTGAAGATGCTGCGCCCTCACTTGATCCGCCTGCTCCGCAAGCAGCAAGTGAAAGTGCCATTACACCTGCAAGAAGTACAGAGAGTAATTTCTTTTTCATAATCATTTTCCTCCAAAGCTTATTTCGCTATCTGCGATTCTACCAAAAAAGCCTTCCGATTAGGAAGGCCCCCATTGGCTTTAATATGGATTTTAAGAGATTATAACCTATTTGTCAATAACAAATTATACATGTATACAATAATTTAATTATACAGGGATAACAGATACCACTCTGTTTCTTCCTCTCTCTTTAGCATAATAGAGATTATCGTCCGCCATCTTGATAATTTCATCCTGGGTAAGGTCCGGTGCACTGACTACGCCAAAGCTCATGGTTACCTTAATCACGGTACCTTCGTATATAATCTCGGCAGAACGGATTTCCTCGAGTATCTCCCACAGCTTTGCTTCGGCTTCCTTAATCTCCATCCTGTCAAATACCATAAGAAATTCTTCTCCGCCCCATCTTGCTACAAACCCCAAAGACTTAAGGTGTTTCTGCAATATATTGGAAACTGTCAAAAGCACCAGGTCACCGGCATCATGTCCATAGGTGTCGTTGACCTTTTTAAAGAAATCTATGTCTCCTATAGCAACGCTGTACGGCTTTCCACCCTCCCGATAATGATTCCTTACCATGTCAAGCATTCGGTTTGCGCTTCTTCTGTTTAAAAGCTTTGTGAGCGCATCCTTATCCATCATTTCTCTAAGAGAACGATGCATTTCCAAAACGGAGTTGCCTATTGCCCCGAGTTCATCTTCCCTTTCAAGTACTGCAGGGTCCAACTGAGCGGCATCATTTCCTCCTGCCGCCTGCTTTGTAAACTCCATAAGCTTTGCTGTAGCCGTTCCTGTTGTCTTGGTCTGAATATAGACCAAAACAACAAGAACAATAAGGACCAGTACAATAAGGCCGACTATCACCATGATAGGTCTCCAAGCCAGAGCCGCCAAAGGCGAATACGGACTGCAGATCTCAAGAGTGCATAGCTTTTGGCCGTCGGAATTTATAAGCGGATAATAATAGGAATAATAATTCTCTCTTCCTATTAATGTCTTTTTATAAAAAAGGCTTTCTTCGGAAGATGCCAGATCATCCTTTACCTGCTTTGCTATACCGGTTCCCACAAGCCTGCCTCCGTCCTTGTCGCGGATTGTTGTAAGAATCCTGGTGTCACTATATATAAGACTGAGTTCAAGACCGGTTTCATCCCCCACGATATCTACAAGCTCATAACATGTGGTAATATCCTCCCCGCCCTTTAAAAGGCTAAGGCCCTCATCACCTACAAGTTCATAATCTCCCGGATACAAAGTATTGATGTTTATCTCTGTCATTACCGCCGCTGTCCTTAACTCATTTTTGAGTTCTCCGGACAGGGCCTCAAGGGTAAAATTATATCCAAGCATTGCTGTAACAGCTGCCAACATTATTGTCGGAACAATTACTATTGCCAACATTTTTTGAGAAATAGTGTTCCTGTACTTTTTTTCCTTATAGGTATCGGACATCAAAAACCTCCTGTATTTGTCCTTTAGTGACGAAAAATTTACTTTGCCTGAGTTGCAAGCTTCTCGATTTCAGAGCCTACCTTATCCACAGTTTCCAAAATAAGGGTCGTGGATGCGGATATCTCCTCTGTGGATGCTGCAAGATTCTGGGTCCTTGTGTTTACACTGTTAACTATCTCAAGCAGCTTCTTGATATTTAAAACCATCTCATCAATAGCAACCTTTATGGCATTGTTATTGACCGCCGTGCCTTCTGCGGTAGCTCTTGAATCCGAAGCAAGGGAATTGATTTCATCGGCAACTACCGCAAATCCTCTTCCTGCCTCTCCGGCTCTTGCCGCCTCGATGCTCGCATTTAACGCAAGAAGGTTTGTTTGTGATGCAATGTCCACAACCTTTGCGTTACTGTTTTGAAGTTCTGTAAGTGCTGCAAGAATTCCGTTCATGGATTCATTCATCATATTACAGAATTCTTCAACATTTCCCACATCCTGAGATATACCCGTGCTTTCAGAGGCATTCATCTCATTACCGCCGACCATCTCGTCAATCGACTGTCTTAAGGTATCAAAGTTTTCATTGACTACCTTTACTGTATCAAACAGAGCCTGCTTTTGAGAATCTAACTGCTCTCTTTCCTCAACGACGAGCTTTTGAGCGTTTTCTCTTTCTTCCTCAACAAGGCCCTTTAAGTAATGCACGCAGTTATCCTTATGGTTAAAGCCGTTATAAATTGCAACGGCCATATCCTTACAGGTATCATATCCGCAGCAGGAGCAATTTATACTTCTGGATTCCTCATCATTTTTGCCCATAGTACGGAATATTCGATCAAGCTCTGCCGCGCTCGGGACCTTAATAGGACAGCACTTCGACTTATCTGTATAATGTCTTAAATAATCCTCCAGTTTGAGATTGGAGAACTGCTTATTAAGAGCGGCAAGTCTTTTTTCAGGTGTATTGTTTTTAGCCCAAGCTCCCTTTTTGCCATTCTTTTTAACCGACTCCCTGATATTTAAAAGAGCATATAGAGCATCATCGGTCTCAGAGATTTTTGGATCTGTACCTGTACCGCAAATGCATCCGTTTTCACAGTTTAATGCATCGATAAACAAATAAGGAGTCTTGCTTTGATTTATCCTGTTTTTGTTCTCCTTAAGGAAATTGTACATTCTCTTTTCGCCTTCAATCTGACGGATGAAGACGCTTTCTCCGAGAAGCCAATATACATTTTCCTTCAAACCTCCGGGTGTAGGATATATAGATCCGAGTCCATACTCTATCTCATCGCTGCATGGTGCACCCTTTATTCCGTTTTTACGGACGTAATCCATAAGATGATCAAAGGTTACATTATATGTGATGTATCCTTTATTGTTCGGATCGTCTATTTCCATTTTTTTAGCAATACAAGGGCTGATAAAAGCCAGTTTGTCTGTGATACCCATCTCTTTTTTTGCATAGATGGCGGCACACATCATGGGACTCTGTACGGGGAATAGTTTTGGAATGATTTCAGGCATATATCTCTCGATGTAACCGACTACTGCAGGACATGGCTGTGAAATGCCACCGAGAAAATTGTTCTTTTGAATGTAGTTGATATACCCCCAAGTTGTAATATCGGCGCCAAAGGATACACTGATAAACCTCTTAACACCACAAGCTTTAAGACCTCCAAGCACGCTCTCATATTCATTCGGGTAATTTGCCTTAAATGCCGGGGCGATAAGAACCGATATTTTTTCACCTTTTTTAAGGTCCTCGAAAAACCTTTCAGTATCATCGCGATACTCTCTTGCGCCGTGCATACAAACATCGAAGCATGCTCCGCAGGCTATACATCTGTCTCCGTCGACATCAATTCTTGATTTTCCGTTTTCATCGGGGTCTTCAGACACACATGCACCCATGGCTGAGCAAACACTGATGCATTTGTTGCAACCGACGCACTTGTCATTAGTAAAAACAAGTCCTTCTCCCAACATAATGTTTCTCCTATCTTAAAAATATTTCCTCCCCTAATAAAAAATTTTTATCGATAAGTATAATTATATCATTCAAAAGGTACAATGGTTTTACAAAAATTCAGTATTTTTTTATGTATAATATATAAAAAACCAAAAAGGGTCAAAAGGAACGCCACTTTGATTTCGCAAACGGCTTAAGTGTTCCTCTGACCCTCGGCACCATAATAGTTATATCATATTTTTCATACAAATCTGTTACAAAATTGAAAATTTTTTAAAATTTTTTTATTTTATTACAGATGAAGAACTCTTTCCTTAATTTCCTGGGTCCTTCCCTGGTTCCAGAACTGAGTTCCGATGTAACCGCATGTACGTCTGGCTACATTAAGTTTATTCTGATCTTCGTTTCCACAGCTGGGACATCTCCAGATCAGTTTTCCGTCCTCATTTTCCTTTATCTCAATCTCTCCGTCATAACCGCACACCTGACAGTAATCACTCTTGGTGTTTAACTCAGCGTACATGATATGATCGTAGATATATTTGATGATTGAGATAACCGCCTCGAGATTATCCTGCATATTGGGAACCTCAACATAAGAAATAGCTCCTCCGGGTGAAAGTGCCTGGAACTCCGACTCAAGCGAGAGCTTTGTAAAGGCATCAATCTTCTCGGTAACATGCACATGATAGCTGTTGGTAATATAGTTTTTGTCAGTAACGCCCTCTATAATTCCAAAACGCTTCTGGAGACATTTTGCGAACTTGTAAGTAGTACTCTCAAGAGGTGTACCGTAAAGTGAATAATCAATATTTTCCTCTGCCTTCCAGCGTGAGGTGTACTCATTTAACTTCTTCATTATCTGAAGACCAAGTTCCTTACCCTGGGGCTCGGTGAGTTTCTTTCCGATAAGGCTGTATACGCACTCCCAAAGTCCGGCGTATCCGAGAGAGATTGTCGAATATCCGCCGTGAAGATATTTATCAATCTTTTCTCCCTTCTTAAGGCGAAGGAGCGCACCATGCTGCCAAAGAATGGGCGCAACATCAGAAACGGTTCCTTTAAGTCTGTTGTGACGGGCCTGAAGTGCTTTGTGACAAAGCTTCATTCTCTCATCAAAAATCTCCCAGAATCTTTCAAGATTCTTTTCTGCAGAAAGGCCGATATCAACAAGGTTTACGGTTACAACGCCCTGGTTGAAACGTCCGTAATATTTAGGCTTTCCGTTTTCATCGACATAAGGTGTAAGGAAGCTTCTGCAACCCATGCAGGTGTAGCAATGACCTTCGCCGTTTTTATCAACCTTGTTCTGAATCATGATCTTTTCCGAAATATAATCGGGAACAAGTCTCTTTGCGGTACATTTAGCGGCAAGCTGAGTCAAATAATAATATTCGCTGTCCTCATGGATGTTATCTTCCTCGAGAACATAGATGAGCTTGGGGAACGCGGGAGTGATCCACACACCCTTCTCATTCTTTACGCCCTCATAACGCTGCTTTAACATTTCCTCGATAATAAGTGCAAGATCCTTCTTTTCCTGATTGTTTCTTGCCTCATTGAGATACATGAATACAGTGACAAAAGGTGCCTGTCCGTTGGTGGTCATAAGCGTTACAACCTGATACTGAACCATCTGTACACCATTTTTGACTTCTTCACGGAGTCTCTTCTCGGTAATGCGCTCAATATCTTCTTTTGAAGCGTTTAAATCCTTAAGCTCCTCGGTAACCTGCTCGCGAATCTTTTGACGGCTGATATCCACAAAAGGTGCAAGGTGAGTGAGCGAAATGCTCTGTCCGCCGTACTGACATGATGCAACCTGCGCTATAATCTGAGTTGCTATATTACATGCGGTAGAAAAGCTATGGGGCTTTTCAATCATTGTTCCGCTGATTACGGTACCGTTCTGAAGCATATCCTCAAGGTTTACAAGATCACAGTTGTGCATATGCTGCGCAAAATAGTCCGCATCATGGAAATGAATAAGACCCTGCTCATGAGCCTGCGCTATGTCGTTGGGAATAAGGAATCTTCTGGTGATATCCTTGCTGACCTCACCCGCCATATAATCACGCTGAACGCTGACTATGGTAGGGTTCTTGTTGGAATTCTCCTGTTTAACTTCTTCGTTATTGCACTCAATAAGAGAGAGTATCTGCTCATCTGTAGTATTTGACTTACGAACCAATTCTCTGGTGTAACGATAGGTAATATAATGACGCGCAACTTCAAAAGCGCGCTGATTCATTATCTGGTTCTCTACAATATCCTGAATCTCTTCCACGCCGAGAGAGCGGTTCATATTTGATACAGCGATCTCTACATCCTCCGCAATACGGCGAATCTGTAAATCAGTCATTCTCTCACTGGGAATAACCGAATTATTTGCCTTTGTAACTGCGGTAATTATCTTTTGACTGTCAAATTCGACCTCTGCTCCGCTGCGCTTAATAATTTTCATGTCAGAATATCTCTCCTTTGTATTCAACTTCCCTATATTGGAAGTTTACATAATACAGTTCTCCAAGGGCAAAAAGCTCCTAACAATGGTGCCCTACGAGATACTATTCTAACAAGATATTGTGTTTTTGTAAATATGTGATAACTAAATATTGCGTATAAAAAATTCAGAGAAAGTTTGTGAATATTTTACAATTGCCTTTTACCAAACTGTGTATTCATCCCCTTGAATATGGCTTATTACATAGATTTCGTCGGCTGCTTTAGCAGGGTATTTCTCAGAATCGTATGTAAGCCTAAAGACCAGATCGTCCTTTTCGTATCCGCACTCATCCCCCACCACAATATATGGTAGTGCATAGGAATATGTCTCAACTATTTCCACCACATTTCCGTTTCCGAGATTCAAACTGTACTTTGCGGTATCGTTTTGGGCATCATATTTTCTGTAGATGTGATCCGTTTTACCGTCCGAATCTATGTCAATCCCCTCAAAATATGTATAATACGGCCAGTCATAGGCCTCATCAACATTTCCGGTATATTGGGCAAGTGCTTTTATATCGTCACCGCTTACTGTTCCCAAATCCGCTTCTTCCGTGACAGCAGGTTCCGCCTCACATACTTCCTCCATAAAAGAGTCTGTCTCAAAACCGGAATCTATCGCAGCCTCATCACATGCTTCATTCATGTATGCGCCATCAACCATTGCGGACTCCGCTGCTCCTTTGGGCATAAGCATTCCCATCTTTCCGACGGTAACAATTGCCAAAGCAAGAACGGCAACCCCGGCAAGAGGAAGTGCTATGTATCCGGCCTTTACCTTTTTCTTTCTCTTTCCGCCTCTAAATCTGTCTGCTCCTTTTAGAAGGTCTTCGTCTATATCTCCCATGGCATCCATAAGCATCACAGAGCCTATATGACTCCCGGCATTTCTTTTTTCATCTTTTATTTCATCTGTCCTGTTTTCGCCATCTTTCATACTTCGAAGCCCTCCTTTCTAAGGTATGCTTTAAGCGCATCCCTTTCTCTCATAAGAATGCTCCTTACACTGGATTCCTTCATTCCGGCCTTACTTGCTATATCCTTTGCCGAATCACAGTAAAAATATCTGCAGATAAAAATATTTCTCTTTTCTTCGCTTCTTCGCCTGAGAAAATCAGATATAGCCTTTGAAAGAAGAGACCTATCGACAGTCTCTTCAACATTATTGCCTCCGGAAATGCACTCATCAAGTTCATCCAAAGACAGAGTGTATTCCGAGGCCTTTCTTTTTGATGCGGTCTTTTTCCTGTAGAGATCTATTGCGATGTTTCTGGTAAATTTCCCCAGATATGTACTAAGCATTTCCGGTCTGTCCTCCGGCATAGCATTCCAGGCATGTAAATATGTATCATTTAAACATTCCTGCGCATCCATAATATCCGTGACAATATTATATGCAATTGTACTCAAATATTTGGAGTACTTACTCTCAGTCTCTTTTATAGCCTTTTCATCGCGCGCCCAATACAGGTCAACAATAGCTCTGTCTTCCATCTTAAGTCTCTCCCAAAGTTTGCGCGCTACGCATAAAAAAGACGGAAGAACTTAATTCTTTCGTCTTTTGTTCTCATACATATACACGCAATTATTTTCTAAACGTTGCAAAATCCGGTGCTAAACAAGTATATCTACCCGATTTTTTCAAAATAATCCGTAAGTTTCTCTATAGGTATAGGCCTTGAGTATTTATATCCCTGCAAATACCTTGCGCTCATGTCTATGCAGCGCCTCTCATCGTCATCATTTTCTATGCCTTCATACAAAACCGAATAGTGAACATCCCTAAACATTCTGGCAAGGTTAGAAACCATTGTGCGGTATCTTTCATCATTGCCGGATGCTATGACGAGAGATCTGTCAAACTTTACTATATCAAAAGGAAGTTCCATAATTCTTTCAAAATTGGAATATCCGGTTCCGAAGTCGTCCAGGTAAAACTTTATTCCGCTGCCCTTAAGCTCGTTTATTCTTGTCTTTATGAGTTCAAAATCCTGCTCGTTTTGAGATTCCGTAAGTTCGATAGCTACCTTTTCAAAAGGTATATCCGCTTTACCTATAATGCTCTCGATAGTTTCACAGAAGCTGTCCTCTCTCATATCATAAACAGAGAAATTGACCGATATTCTCTTGACATTGTATCCCTCATCAAGAAGCTTTTTTATCTCCTTGCATGTCTTGTAGAGAATAATCTTTGTGAGCATACTGATACAATGTTTTCTCTCCGCAATTGGTATAAAAACATCCGGATATACCATCCCGGTCTCGGGAAGCACCAGTCTCATAAGCGCTTCCGCGGTATCAAACTTTCCGGTTTTTATGCTGTACACAGGCTGACAATATACCAAAACTCTTGAGTCTTCATAATCATTCTTTTCAACTATGTCCTGAAGTTCTCCGACTATATATTTATTCCTAAAATATTCGTCAAATTCACGTTTTTGCGCTTTTACAATCGTATTTTGAGGTATGGCGTCGTGAATGTATCTGACAAACGAAATATAATCGTTTCCGTCGGCTATACGATCATCCATTCCAAAAAACACAATCTTATAATCTATCCTGTATTTTGGATAAACCTTCAAAAACTCATCCAACATCCACTGAGATTGTTCTTTATAACCGGGATTTAATTTTATGTCCGCCACCATTATCATATGGCCGCCGGATATTTGGAAAATAGTAGCCGCCTTAAAAAATCTGGTAGAAAAGTATCTTACGGCTCTCTGAATATCTCTTGGATATTTTCTTCCTTTTCCTTCAAAATCCTGCATGTACATGCTCAGGAAATAATACTCTTGATGCTTGCTTTTTGCCACATCAACAAGGTCTATAAATGCCTGTTCACTTACCGTGCCGGTCTCTATATCATAAGGGTTTGAATGAATATGGTACAAAAGACCGTATATCGGTAACAGGAAAGTAGCAGTAGTAAATGAAAACTGATTGTGTAGTTGCTGAATGAACATTATCAGGATTGACACACTGACAGTCTCACCTATACTTATTATCACCTGCTTTATAAAATGTTTTCTGTTTAAGAAAACCATGACAAGTATAAGTATTATGAAAAATGCATATCCAACAGAGAACACATAATTGGGCTCCCTATGAACAACATAATCCTTATCTATATAAAAACCGATATGTAACGCCGTTCCTACGGTCTCGAAAAACAGAATGGTAAACCAGCCTGCCGCCGCTATATAAAAGTACGGTCTTCCGCTTTTCTTATCAAGCCCCATAACTTCCTTTGCGTATAGCACGTAAAGCCAAAGATCGGTAAACAGTCCGATAAAATACATTGCTCTGGTAAAATAGATAAAGAAATTCGGAACACTTCCGATATAATTCATTGCAATGTGATAAAGCATATTGCTAACTGATGCTACGGCAAGCGTTCCAATAATAAATTTCAGATAAAGAAAGGTCTTGGTTTTATTTATATAAGCATTGTAAATAAGTACCGCAAATACGATACAGGTAGCGATAACCATTACGTCAGCGACAGGTGTGTAATTCTCGTAGTACTGAATAGCTTCTGTATTCATAACTTCTAATTAAACCTCAAAAAACACAAAACCAATACTGAAATATTTAGCTGTAATTATAGCATATTATTGTTTTTCCATAAAGTATAATCTTGAGCCAAAATCTTGGAAATGCCTTACCTCTCCACTATACCCGGTAGCCCCGAAGGCCTGTTTTAAATGAACGCCTCCATTCATAAGTACGCTTCCCGATGCCTTGTAATCCTCCGCTTCACCGTCCATCTTTACAAACTTAGCTATGATATCAATAAGCAGGCCGTCTTTTTTTACATGAATCGGCGCCACGGTATTTATCAAATCTCCGAATTCCCTGACATCTACCTTAAGCACTCTGTTATAAAAACTGTAAATGCCTTCTTCGTCAAGTCCCTTCGCTCTGTAACAATGGAATGGAGAATTCGGAACAACGAGTCTCTGCATTATCATTCCCACCGCCTTACTCTTATCGGCAGAAACACATGTCCACTCGCTGAAATTATCGCTAAATGAAGGTCTTTGAGAAAATCCGCTTGCCGACACCTGCATCTGCGGCATTGCAGCAGAGCCTCTTCCTCTGTAGAACCTTCCCCACTGAAGTGTTTCTCTCCACTCTTTGTACAACTCTATCTGGGCCTTGATTGCGGCAATTTCCTCTTTTTTCATATCGCAGAGATTGCACTCATAACCAAGTACTCCGAAAGAAGCTACATTAAATCTGGTCTCCAATGGAGTGTTTCTGAGAGTCTGATGATTGGGGCAATCAGATACATGCGCAGTCACACATGACATCGGATAACCGTAGCTGTAACCGGTCTGAATTGCCAATCTGCACATAGCGTCAGTGTCATCGCTGGCCCAGATCTGTGGAAAGTATGACAGAATTCCAAGGTCAAATCTGTTTCCTCCCGCACTGCATCCTTCAAACAAAATATGAGGGAAACGTTCTGTAAGGGTTCTCATCATGCGATAAAGACCACACACATATCTGTGGGCAAGCTCACCTTGATTATTTGCGCCAAGATGCTGTGAAAAATAATCGGAGAAATTCCTGTTCATATCCCATTTTACATACGAAATATTTGCGGAGGAAAATACTTCCGTCATCTTTTCTGTCAGGTAATCGCAAACCTTGGGATTCGACAAGTCAAGTATCCGTTGGTTACGCGATTCAGAATGAGGCTTTCCGGGGATTTCTATACTCCACTCAGGATGAGCTTCGTATAGCTTACTCTTTACGTTTACCATTTCGGGCTCTACCCAGATTCCGAAATCAAGTCCCACAGCGTTAATCTTATCCGCAAGCCCCTTTAAACCGTGAGGGAGCTTTTTTTCGTTGACATACCAGTCTCCGAGAGATGATGAATCATCATTTCTCTCTCCGAACCATCCGTCATCCATAACAAACAGCTCGATTCCAACTTCTTTTCCGGCTTTAGCAAGTTTAAGGAGTTTACTTTCATTTATGTCAAAATAGGCAGCCTCCCAGCTGTTTAAAAGAACCGGACGGGTCTTTTTCTTCCACTCTCCTCTGACAATATGCTCCCTGACAAAAAGGTGCATATTGTCACTCATTTTGTTAAAGCCGTCTGAAGAGAATGTCATAACTGCCTCCGGCGAATCAAAACTATCACCCGGTGCAATTTCAAATTTAAAGGTCTCAGGATTTATTCCCGAAACAATTCGTGTTTTTCCAAAGGAACTGACTTCTACACATTCATAGTGGTTTCCGCTGTATACAAGGTTAAATCCGTATACATCTCCGGAATCTTCGTTTGTCTCTGCCGGGTGAACCATAAAAAACGGATTTGCTCTGCTTGAGCTGGTTCCGGTTACAGATGATGAAACATGTTTTCCGCCTGTAACAAGACAATCGTCGCGCTGCATTTCTCTTGCCCATCCGCCTCTGAAAGTCGTAAATACATATCCGGCTTCGTCAAGGTCCACCATCAGGCTCATGATTCTTGATAGGATAACCCTTTCTTTGCTTGTGTTTATAAATCTTGCATTCCTTGTTATAACATCGCAGTCCTCATACACAACATAATTCAATTCGAGTTCAAGATTGTAGGAATTGTCTTTAAGCTTAACGCAAAGCACCTCGGCATAACCGTTGTCATCATAGGAAGAAGGCAGGCTTTCAAGTGACAAGGTCCCTTTTTTTATCTCATAGCTCATGTAAACAAAATCACTTGTAGAACTGCCGTCGGCATGAATCACCGTTATAAAAGGTTCTCTGATGTCACCTTTTCCGTATGAAGACATTTCAAGCCTCATATCCTCGAGCGAATACTGCAGATGCTCCTGATCGTACCCGGTAGTATTTCCGGGATAGAAAGCATGCTTTTCCGAAAGCACGTCAAGAGCCTCATCTTCAGCTCCCTCGGGAATGTTCAATCTGTTTCCGTAATACAAGTGCTCAAGCTGTCCTGTAGGCAATACCTTGAATATATATGAAGTTTTACCGGTCTCTATGATAAATCCGTTGTTCCCTGATACTCTGATCATGCTTTTACCTTCTTTGCAGCAAGCTGCTTTGTAATCTCATCAAGTTTCTCATCGGTAAGTTTATATCTTGCTTTAAATATGATAAGTGCAACAACAAGCACTCCTACGGGAAGCACTGTCATTACAAATCTGAGTCCGATTACAGAATTGTTGGAAACAACCGTTGCCCCGTTTGCACAGATATCGGCAATATGTCCCTTAAGGCCCGCAATAAGACTTCCGTCAAGCGCTTCATAGGTATTTTCCGACTCACTTATATTGAACACCGAAAGACATATCGAAGCCGCAAGTGCCGCAATACCCGAAGCAAGCTTTACAACAAATGTCTGCATTGAGAATATTACAGATTCGTCTCTTCTGTTATTTTTTAATTCTCCGTAATCAACGGTATTGGCAAGGAATACGGTCACTATAACGTTAAGCATTCCGACTGCAGCCATGATAAAGAATCCCGGAGCGAAGAAAGGATAAACTATGCTCGTTCCGGTAAGCGCCATTATAAGCAGTACTATATAACCGCCTATAGCAGAGAAGATACAAATATAGAAAATCTTCATGGTGCTGAACCACTTCCTAAGGAGAGGGAAAAGTGCCATCATCGCAAGAATCTGACATGCTCCGGCAAAGGTGTTAAAGGTAGTGTAATTACCCTGCCAGTTTGCTCCGCCAAGATCATATTTAAAGAAATAGATCAAAAGGTTTGATGTTATATACGTAGCTGAATTTACAAGTACTATGGTGATTACCATTGCCATAGCCTGATCGTTTTGGAGAAGTGCTTTGAACATATCTCCGACTTTTGCAGTCTGTACATCAACGGTAGATTTCTCTTTAATAAACAGGCATGTAATAAGGATAAATGCAAAAAACAAAACGGCTATGATGAGCGAGAACCATTTAAATCCGACTCTTTCAACTTCTTTTTTGGAAGAAATATTGATAGATGTGCTATCACCGTCGGTTATTTTGTTATATTCGTCACTTGTTACATAAATCGCTATCACCGCTTCACCGTCAGCCGAGTCCATTGCAACATCAAGCCCTTTAAGTGTAAGTGCTTCGGAATCTTCGCTTGAATAGGTAAGACTGCCTACCTTGGCATCATACTTTACGTTATTTGCGTTGAACGAAATCGCCTCATCAAACTCTGACTTGTTGGCAGTGATATTTAATGTAACATTCCCTGTAAGTGTCTTAACGTTTCCTGTTGCTGCATCTGTCTCATCCATCTCTACGACGTATGCGGTTGCATTCGAAACATTAAGTGTCTCGTTGTCGGCACTGTTTGAAGTTGCCGCGCTTCCTATAGCGGAAACAGCCATTACAGTGACAATGGTTACTATAGCCGAGCCGACGCCGGCGCAGGTCCTTCCAAGAGCAGACATATTCTCACGTTCTTTACCTCCGTCGGTAAATGCAGGGACCATTGACCAGTAAGGAATATCCATCATTGTGTATGTTACGCCCCAGAGTATATAAAAGATTGCTGCATACGCAATAAGTCCGCTTCCGGAAAGTGTGGGCGGTGCCGCAAACATTACAAACAGTATAACGGCGTTTGTAAGGGTACCGATAAATAACCAGGGTCTGAATTTTCCCCATTTGGTTTTTGTCTTTGCAACGAGTACTCCCATTAAAGGATCGTTGAATGCATCAAACACACGGGCGATCAAAAGGATGATACCCATTACCCATGCGGATACACCCATGATATCCTGGTAATAATAAAGAATATAGCTGGCGGAAAGCATATAAACCATATCTTTTCCGACCGCGCCTATTCCATACGCAAATTTTTCTTTACCCGATAGTTTTTTCTTACCCTGTTCCATTTTATACCTCCCTGGACTTAAGTCCCATTGCAAGCTCTACCACTTTATACGCCCCATCGTAAAGCCCGGATGCTTTGTTTGAAATAATTGCATCGCACATATCTTTAAGCAAGCTCTTGCTTGTCATAAATTCTTCAACCATCTGCAGTGTATGGGGAATATCTCTGCACTCAAGCGTTCCGTCTCCCATCTCAGCCGAATGTATTGCACCCCACATTTCATGCTTACCGACTCTCTTTATAAAAAGCTTCGGAACCGGATAGAATGCCAGCTCGCTGGGTTTTGTAACCAGCACGTCGCAGCTTCTCATAAGCAGATTTGTGCAATAAACCGCTTCAAAAATATTCTTATGCCAAAAACCGTGAATACCTGTTATTTCAGTATTTTCATCAAGTGCAGACTGTGCAAATCCTTCCGTTTCCTTCCAGTTATCCATATGCTCCGTCGCACATTCTTTCATTCCCGGAATCTCTCTAAGAAGTTCATCCCAAACATTTTTATAATCTCCGACATTTACATATAAAGCGGCTTTTTTATCTTTTATAAAAGGAAGCAGATATTCTATGATTGCAGCAAATATTTCTTTCTGCGCACCCGCACCGCCTATTGTAAGCAAAAACCTCATAGGCTTTTTGTCATCAAATCTCTTTTCCCTCGCATTGCAATCGTTTTCTATATTCGAAACAAGCTCATGGTCGATATAATGTCCGGTGTACACAAGAGAGCCCTCGGGCATTGGCTTGCAAACCTTTTTCTTCATCATGCCGTTGCAGATTTTATATCCCTGATATGCGTTTCTGCACTGTATGGTATGTACTGCTCCCTCCGCAAAATGAAGTGCCATCGGCCAGTTATCCGGGATGGCATTTACCACATATTTCATGCCTGCATGAAGCGCAGCTTGAGCGGGCCATACATGAGTTCCCACTACAGGTATATCCTTGGGAACATTTTTGTAAACCGGAGCCATAAGCTCAGCGTTTTTTTGATCCGCCGCATTGTATGAAAGAGCCCTGAAGCCTTCATAATTCATAGGCTCCCAGACAAATTTATTAAATATCGGATTCTTTGAAAGCCTTGAACCTAAAGAATACAGATCGTTTTGCGCTCCGATTACTTTGGTGCAGGTAGTCTCTTTGTATGAATTTAAATCCATCCAATAGGGCGTATAACCAAGGTATTTTGCACATGAAGCGATGGCCATTGAAATACGGTAGTGGCCAAAGCCCATGCGTATATTTCCCACAATGATTCCTTTTTCGTTGTCCCAGTTCAGCCCCGGCAAATTGTTTTCAGGGTTGTAGTGGGCATTGGTATTTAAATCTCCCACAAGGACATTGTTTACGCCCAGGCTGTCTCCGATATATTTGTTTTTTTCGATTCTTACAGGGTAATCCTTATTTGAATCATCCCCGTATTTTCTCTCATATTTCTTTTTGCTTTTCAGCGCTTTTTTTACGACGCTGTTTGGCATTTCATTCCCAAAGATATTTTTAGATCTGTCCACGGCTACCTCCTTTTACTTAGCGGAAATTCCGTCTACTATTATTTCTACGACATTTTTAAGCGCTTCCGAATATGTCATTTTATTTTGCACAAGCACATCTCTTGAGAAAAATTGTTCAAGTGAAGCTTCGAGCATCGTTTTTACCAAAAATATCGGAATGTCTCTTACTACGCCCTCTTTTATGCCCTGCTCGATAAGGGATATGGTTTCATCCCAGCCGGTCTCAAGTCTCTCTTCGACTTTCCTGTAGATGTCAGGATATTTGTCTCTGAGCATATATAACTGTCTGAAATCAATCTCGCTGTAGCTTTCAGGCATAACGCCTAAAATCTTTTTTATTTTTTCAGTGGTGGTTAGCGATTTATCCTCGATTACTTCCTTCTTTTTCCAGGCAATATTGTCAAACAAGTAATCAACCATATCGAAAAATAGTCCGTTTTTTTCCTTGTACGAAACATATATTGTCTTTTTGCTCATAGATAACTCATGAGCCAGATCATCCATAGTGAACTTCATTCCTTTTTTATTAAATACTCTGATAGTTCCTTCCAGTATATGTTCCTGTTGTTTTGTTCTTTCCATATTTTTTTACCTTCCTTACAAGATTCGGAAACGATAAATCCTCTTACAGTTTCCATTATATATTGAAGCAAACGTCCCCGACAAGAAACTATTTTCACAAAAAGCGTTTCCTTTTTTTGTGTAAATGCACAAAGATAAATTGTCCCATAAAAAATCCTGCCTTGTGCTCTATCTTCTTTGATTATTAAAGCGTCTTATGGTAGGATAAAAATGTAATTGCTTAGTAATATATTTGTTTATTAAAAATACTTTGAGATTTTTCCGGAGCTTTTACAGAGAGGCTTTTTATGAAAAAAAAGAACAGATTCTTAACTTTTATGGTAATATTTTTGCTCCTCGTGATTTTAACGGGTGGCGGACTATTGGCTTACAAATATTATTTTGCAAGTGATACAAGCTATCTCGGTTCGTGGAGCCGTGAAATAGATATGCGCGGATATGTTATAGAAGATATGAATGCTTGGTTTGCAGATCCCACAACCGCGGCAAATGTAGAATTTGATGACACTAAGGTGACAATAAAGGTTACTTTGGCTCTTACAAGTGAGGGAAAATTTACCGAAAAGATCGATGAAAGCAGTTTCGAAGAAGCGAAAGCTTCCGCATCAGCCCTTGCTTTATCGGGCCTTATCAGTTTTCTCGATAAAAGGCTTGAAAATGCCGGAATTGATAAAGATTCTGCAGATAAAAGCATTGAAGAATTGATAGAAGAAGCTCTCGGAATGAGCGCCTCCGATTATCTTGCCGAAAAGGGTCCGGCCCTTTTACCTACCCTAGATGCACTAAAAGATATGTACAATATTTCCGGAACTTATGAGGTAAAAGGCAATGCCATGAGGCGCATATCGGGTGGCAAATCCGTATGCGAAACTTTCTTTGTAAAGGACGATTATTTAATCTTTACCTCCCCCTGTGAGGATAATTTCGGTGCTACGTTAAGCGCACCGATAGACAATTCCGACACAGTTTTAAAGATGCTTTATGACTATCCCGTTGCTTATAATAAGCAATAATATTATATAAATAATTTCAGAGGTCCTTAAATGTTCCGATCACGATTTATATCTTTTTCAAAAAAATCCATATCAGTTAAACTGCTAACCGTCATAACATGTTTTTCTGTATTTTTATGCTGTGTGCTTCCGTCATTTGCAGATGATTATGATTATGAGTACCTGCGCAATCTTTCAGTTAATGTTGAAGGTTCAGGTTTATTTAATGTCAAATACATTGATATGTATTACGACCATGACTCCTATGTTTCTCTGAGAGATATGGCGGTTGCCTTATCAGGTACCGATGCAAAATTCGATCTGCTGATAGAAAAGGACGGAATACGTTTTACAAAAGGCGGCTCATACACTCCCGTGGGCGGGGAGGGCTCGTTCTTTTCTGTTCTCACAAGGGATCCCTCCTCGGAAGAATATGTCAGAAAAAGAAATTATTTTAATTTGGACGGTTCCGTAAAACACTACTATACTTTCCTCTACAAAGACGAGGAAACCGGCTACTATGACTGCTATATGTATTTGTCGGACCTTATATTAATACTCGGAAAAGACGTTTCTTACTCCGGAAGCACCCTAAATATCGACCCGTCCGCACCTTTATCCATAGATCCTGATCATCTTGAAGATAGCGGATTTTTCCTCGCAACAAATGCAGTACTTTTAGGTGATGCCACTAACGGAGAAATATATTATTCATACAATCCTGACATCTCGGTTCCCATGGCGAGCACCACAAAGCTTATGAGCTATATTGTTGCAATGGATGCCGTAAGCTCCGGAAGCATTACTCTTAGCAGTGTAACCGAGACATCTGAAAATGTTCAAAAGCTCTCCCACTCCATCGACCGCGGATTTTATATTAAAAGCGGATCTAAGGTGACTATAGAAGAACTCATTTATGCTATGCTCCTTCCTTCAAACAATGAATGCACTCTCGCGCTTGCCGAGGCTGTAGCCGGAAGCGAGGAAGCTTTTGTAAAGCGCATGAATGATAAAGCCGCTGCCATCGGGCTTTCGGAGGGAACAGAGTTTTTCACCTGCAACGGACTGCCGGTTTATACCGAAGAAGCTTTCCGGGGAAAGATTCAAAATCACATTACTGCAAACGATATGTTTAAGCTGGTTTGTTATCTGATATCTACATATCCCCAGATAACGGATATCACTTCAACAACCGCAAAATATCTTCCGTCATTTGACAGAACCGTTTATAATACAAACTCTATGCTCTATAACGTTCCGGGATGTATAGGTTTAAAAACCGGAACGACAAACAAAGCGGGGTGCTGCCTTGTAAGCGCCATAGCATCGACAGGTGATAACGGCACACACACGATATGCTGTATAGAGCTTGGTGCAGAGGACATCGTAACGAGAAACAATGTCACTCAGACAATGCTTTCATACGGAGACAGCGTATTTAAAAACGGCGGTGCATCATCCATTCAGACTTCTGAGGGAGCCGAAACCATCGATCCCGAGGATTTGTATATACCCGTCACCGGATCAGTTCCCGAAAACGCTGATGAACTTGCCAGACTTATCGTATGGACCGCTAAAAACCATATGCCGATTCCCGAACCGGATTTGGTAAATATACCCGAAGAAGAACCGGGCGATTAATCAATCGCCCGGTCTTAATATCTGCATTTCTTTTAAAAGATCTTCCGTCAATTTAAGGAGTTGCTCCTCCTCTTTTTCCACAAGAGTTTCCTTTTCATAACTGTATAAAAATGTCGGCTTTCCGTAATGCGAGAATTTTAAATTCTTTCCAACCCTTAGCATGACATCCGGGACCTTAGTCGCATCAAGCTTTGCGTCAGGTTTAAATATAAAGCTTATAACTCCGTCCGCATTCCTTATTTCAGTCATGTAAAGCTTATGTGCATTGGCTCTCATAAGAGAGATTTTTAGGAGATTTTCGGCCGGAGCAGGTACGCTTCCAAATCTGTCTATAAGTTCGTCCCTGATCTCGCCAAGTTCCTTCTCTGTCTCTATTCCCGCTATTCTCTTATACATATCAAGCTTTTGTTCCTCGTTGAAAATGTATTCTGCGGGGATATATGCACTGACATTTATATTGATCACCGTATTAAAAGAATCATCTATAGCTATACCCTTCATTTTGGATACCGCTTCATTTAACATTTTACAATAAAGCTCATATCCTACAGCTTCCATATGTCCGTGTTGGGTCTTTCCAAGTAGATTTCCGGCTCCTCTGATTTCAAGATCCCTCATCGCGATCTTAAAGCCGCTGCCTAAGTCCGTAAATTCTCTGATTGCTTCAAGTCTCTTTTCGGCCACCTCTGTTAGTATTTTATTCTTGCTGTACATCAAAAAGGCATAAGCTACCCTGTTGGATCTGCCGACACGACCTCTTAACTGATATAACTGTGAGAGTCCGAATCTGTCGGAATCCTGAATTATAAGAGTATTTACGTTGGAAATATCCATGCCGGTCTCTATTATTGTCGTAGAAACAAGCACATCTATTTCCCCGTTTACAAACTCATACATTATATCTTCAAGTTCACGTTCATTCATCTGACCGTGAGCGAAAGCAACATTTGCATCAGGTATCATTTCCTGAATTTTGGCAGCCACCTCAGCAATCTGGTTTACTCTGTTGAAAACATAATAAACCTGTCCGCCCCTTGAAAGTTCTCTCGTTATAGCCTCTCTTACAAGTTCATCATTGTGCTCACAGACAAAGGTCTGTATCGGAAGTCTGTCGTTTGGCGCTTCGGTCAAAAGGCTCATATCCCTTATACCTACAAGGCTCATGTGAAGAGTCCTTGGGATAGGCGTTGCCGAGAGAGTAAGAACGTCCACATTCTCCCTGAGCTTTTTTATTTTCTCTTTATGCGTAACGCCAAATCTTTGTTCCTCGTCTATGATCAAAAGCCCAAGGTCCTTATATGTAACATCCGCCGAAAGAAGCCTGTGAGTTCCTATAACAATGTCGACCTGTCCTTTTCTGATATCATCCACTACTTTTTTGATCTCGGAAGAAGTTCTGAACCTGCTCAAAAGTTCCACTCTTACCGGGAAATCTTTCATTCGCTGGACAAAGGTATTGTAATGCTGCTGGGCAAGTATTGTCGTCGGGACAAGATAAGCCACCTGCTTATTTTCCTGAACCGCCTTAAATGCAGCTCTTATTGCTATCTCTGTCTTTCCAAATCCAACGTCGCCGCAGATAAGTCTGTCCATGATCCTGCGGCTTTCCATATCAGCCTTGGTGTCTGCGATTGCCTGCTTTTGATCCTCAGTCTCCTCGTAGGGGAACATTTCTTCAAATTCCTGCTGCCATACAGTGTCCTTACCATAGACAAATCCTTCAGTCTGTTGACGTTTTGCATATAACTCCACAAGGTCCTGGGCAATCTCATCGACAGCCTGTCTGACTTTGGATTTTGTACGCTCCCACTCCTTCGTTCCGAGCTTATTTATTTTCGGAACTTTCTCTGCGTCGGATGAAGCATATTTTTGTATTTCATCAAGTTCAGTTGCAAGAACATATAATACGCCTCCGTCTTTGTATTCAAGACGTATATAATCTCTTACCACATGGTCGGATTCGACCTTTTCTATGCCTTTATAAATGCCCAGGCCGTATATTTCATGTACAACGTAATCTCCGGGCTTTAAATCCTCTAAAGAGCTTATCTTAGTTCCCTGAAGATTTACTTTTCTTCTGCGCTTTTTCTTTCTCTCCGCTCCAAAAATATCCGTCTCTGCAAGGACTACAAACTTTATAAGGGGATATTCAAATCCTTTGGAAATACGTCCGTAGGAAACGAGTACCTCGCCCTCTGTAATTTCTCTTTCTTTATCCTCTGAATAAACTGCCGGAATATCCATATTGCGGATTTCCTCGGCAAGCCTCTGCGCCCTCGTTCTTGAAGGGGAGAGCAGGAGAACCGAATATTTCTTTTTTCTGTATCCTTCAAGGTCCTTTGACAAAGCCTCAAAGCTTCCGTTATAGGATGCAATATTTCTCGCTCCTATGTCGTACTTATAATCACTCTCAAAATATCCCAATGCAGCCGAAAGGGTAGACAGCGCAATTGTATTGCACGAAGCAATAGACTCCGCAATCTGCTCGCCGCTGTATAAAAGGCTAAGCTGCCCGGGAAGACAATATCCCATTTCCAGCCTGTGCTTATAGCTTTCAGTAAACTCAAACCATACAGCTTCAGCCTGTTCCTTAAGCCTTGCGGGCTCCTCCAGGAATATATATGCTTTTTTCCCCGTAATATCAGATATCCACTCCGGCAGAGACATTATCTCGGCATTTTCATTATCCTCATAAAAATACCTGATATAGCTTTCTAAATTTACCTTAAGTCCCAGCTCAAGAGCTTCCTCCTTTAGCTGAGACATTATCTTGGAAAGCCTGTGTGCCTCTTCGGTTTTAAAAGCATCCCTGAGCTTTTTTTCCTGCTTTTCCCCCTCGGATAAAATCTTTTCTATTCCTTCTTTAAGTTCGTCATCAGATAGAATAAACTCGGTAGCGGGATATATACATACATCTTCAAGGTTTTCCATAGACCTTTGAGTGAGTACATCAAATGACCTGATAGATTCTATAGTATCTCCCCAAAGCTCAATTCTGTATGGATTATCCTCAGTTAAATCAAATATATCTACTATGTCTCCTCGCACGGAAAACTGCCCGGGCGCTTCAACCTGAGGCAATTTTTCGTATCCGAGACTGACCAGCTCCCCGGATAATTTTTTGACATTAATGTCATTTTTAGGGCATAGTTCAATAACCGAATCTTCCTTTGCACGTACCGCAACAGGATTCATCAGCGCTGCATATGTGGTGATAATCGTAACCGGGCCGCCCTCATAAAGGCGCCTCATAGTACTCACTCTTTCTCTCGTAAGCTCATTTCCGTGGATATCTGCCTGGAAAAAGATCAAATCCTTTGCCGGGAAAAAACACGCCTGCGGATCGTAAAACAAATACTCCTCATAAAGCTCCCTGGCCTTTATATCATCGTAGGTAACTATGAGCGTAATCGAAGCCTCGTCCGACAACGCCCTCATAAAGTGGAGCTTTTGTGCATCCACGCACCCCGTAAGAGAGATTATCCCTTTATTCTTTTTTCGCTTAATAACATCTTTGATGCTTTGAAAATCCGATAGATTTTCCAGTGGTGAAAATAATGCTTTCATTTTATTTTTTCTTTGTATTAAATCTGTTCATCGCCATTTCAGTGCCGCTTTCCATTATGGTTTCCACAGCTTTAACAGCGGACTCCACCGCCTCGTTAAAGCTTTCCATATCCTTTTTGTCTATGCTGCCCAAAACATGCGATACCAGATCTCCGTTTACTTTTTTTGCTCCGACACCTATACGGACTCTAATAAATACATCACTTCCAAGGTGTTGTATGATATTTTTCAGGCCGTTATGACCTCCGGCGCTTCCCTTTGGTCTGATTCTAAGCTGCCCGACATCCAAATCAATATCATCTGATATTACTATGAGTTCACTGCTTGAATCTATTTTGTAATAATCTGCTACTTCACGAATGCTTTCACCGCTTAGGTTCATATAGGTTTGGGGCTTAACAAGCACTACCTTTTCACCGGCAAATGTACCTTTTCCGATAATTGCCTTATGCTTTTTCTCCGATATTTTTATTCCTGCTTTATCCGCAATGGCTTCAACCACCATAAATCCTGCATTATGCCTTGTATTTTCATATTCTTTACCGGGATTACCCAGGCCGGCAATTACATACATAGATACTTCCTCCGACAAAACTTTACAAATTGCTGTATTTAATCCAAAACCATCAATGTAATTATTATAATTCTTTACTTTCAGGCCGTTCTATGATTTTACTATAAAAAAATTCCTAAGTACAGTCAAACACAAAAAAACAGAAAAGAATTACCTATAGAATTCCTTTCTGTTTCGTTTGCCTTATTCAATTGTTTTTTCATTCCCGCAGTTCCCGGGCGGGAATTCGCCTTACGACTCTTTCAGTTTCGAACCGCTGCCTACTCCTCTTCAGCATTGTTGTATGCTTCAAGGATAATCTTCTGTATTTTTTCTCTCGTTGCTGAATTAATCGGATGTGCGATATCACGATACTCACCGTCAGCCGACTTCTTACTTGGCATCGCAATAAATAGTCCTCGTTCGCCCTCAATGACTTTAATGTCATGAATAACAAACTCATCTTCAAGAGTAATTGAGACTACCGCTCTCATCTTACCCTCTTTCGTAGTTTTGCGAACTCTTACATCCGTAATTTCCATTGCGTACTACACTCCTATATTCTATTTTATTCCGAGACGCAAGTCCCCTTAACCACAAACCGACCGTGTCTATTTCTAGGCAACGGTCAGTCAATGATGTAAGCAAATTTAAATTGTGTACCGCTCGTTCCTTTCTACGACAATCTTTACTCCATTGTCTCCCTTGTAGTAGGAACCGGCCTTAATAGTGCTATGACTTTCAATAATACAGTTTTCTATAGTTACATTGTCAGCTATATAAACATCGTTAAGAATTATTGAGTTCTTTATGGTCGTATTATTGCCAATGTAACTCTTTTTAAAGATAACGGAATCCTCTATAACACCGTTAACTATACAACCACTGGATACAAGACTGTTATTAATAGCTGCACCTGGATTATACTTCGCCGGGGGCAAATCGTCAACCTTTGAATAAATATCCGGATGTGAACGGAAGAAATAATCTCTTACTTCTTTCTTGAGGAAATCCATATTTGTGTTGAAATAATCGTCGACTGCGGCTATATTTCTCCAGTATTCCGTAGTTTTATAACCGTATATCCTCTTGATATCTTTGTACCTAATGAGAATGTCTCTCACAAAGTCGTATCTGTCTTCCTGTGCGCTCTTTTCGATCATCTCTATGAGCTGGCGACGACGAATTACGTACACGCCACATGATACAATACTTGATTTCGCCTGTAAAGGCTTTTCTTCAAACTCCTCGATCCTGTTATCATCATTCATGGTGATGGTACCGTATCTTTCGATAGCGGATCCCTCCGGAAGTTCGGAGCACACAACAGTTATATCTGCCTTTTTGTCGATATGATACTCCAATACTTTATTGAAGTCCATCTTGTATACGCAGTCACCGTTAGCGATTACAACATAGGGTTCGTGACTCTTCTTTAAAAAGCTGAGGTTCTGATAAATAGCATCAGCGGTTCCGCGGTACCAGTTACTGTTCTCGGCAGTAACTGCGGGAGTAAGTACATAAAGTCCGCCCTGCTTACGTCCAAAGTCCCACCACTTGGATGAATTCAAATGTTCATTAAGGCTTCCCGCATTGTACTGGGTAAGTACAGCTACCTTCTGAATATGGGAGTTTGACATATTGCTTAAAGTAAAATCAATGCTTCTGTAACTACCTGCTATAGGCATCGCGCACACGGCTCTTTTTTGAGAAAGTACATCCATGCGGTGATTGCTTCCGCCGGCTAATATAATACCGATTGCTCTCATGGTTAATCACCTACCTTAATCAAAGTTTTACCACTGGGAAGATTGCCACCCGGGTAATCCGCTGCTGTGGTTTCGCCAAAGACTACGGAATTCTTTCCTACGGTAACTCCGTCAGGAATAATACTCCGTTCTCCGACAGTGACTAATCCGTGATTATAAATATGAGGTGCAGTATCGTTTTCGACTTCCTCTCCTATGCCAAGCTTTACATTGTTGCCGATCACGGTATCCTCGGCCACAATCGCTTTGTAAAGTTCGCTTCCTTCTCCTATACGAGTCTGGTTCATTATAATTGAATCCCTGACTATCGTACCCTTACCGATTGTAACTCCGCAACCTATTACGGAATTGTAAACCTCTCCGTATATTTCAGAGCCCTCACCAATAATGGATTTATCCACCTTACTCTCTCTTGAAAAATACTGAGGGGGCTGAATTTCGGACTTGGTATAAATCTTCCAGTACTCTTCATAAAGGTTGAATTCAGGAACAATATCGATAAGCTCCATATTAGCTTCCCAATATGAGCTAAGGGTTCCCACATCCTTCCAATATCCGTTAAATTCATACGCATATAGAAGTTTTCCTTTTTCATGGCAATAAGGAATAACATGTTTTCCAAAGTCAAGGTTTGGCTGATCCTTAAGAGCTGTGAAAGCAGCCTTAAGCGTCTTCCATGAGAAGATATAAATACCCATACTTGCAAGATTGCTGCGAGGCTTTGCAGGCTTTTCCTCAAAGTCTGTAATGCGCTTATTCTCATCAGCTATCATGATTCCAAATCGGCTGGCCTCCTCCATAGGAACAGGCATAACAGCGATTGTAACATCAGCCTTGTTAGCTTTATGGAAATCAAGCATTACCTCGTAATCCATCTTGTATATATGGTCTCCTGAAAGAATGAGAACATATTCCGGATTAAAGCTTTCCATATATTCGATATTCTGGTAAATAGCATTCGCCGTACCGGTGTACCATTCACTGTTCTCACTCCTCTCATAAGGAGGAAGAACACTGACTCCACCGATGTTTCGATCCAAATCCCACGGAATACCGATGCCGATGTGGGTATTCAGGCGTAGAGGCTGATACTGAGTAAGCACACCCACAGTATCTACGCCGGAATTGATGCAACTAGAAAGCGGAAAGTCTATAATTCTATATTTTCCGCCGAATGCAACCGCCGGTTTTGCAACCTTTGATGTCAAAACTCCAAGGCGACTGCCTTGTCCGCCAGCAAGTAGCATGGCAATCATTTCCTTTTTAACCATACACCCTCCAGTTCTCAGGTTAATTTTTGTAAGACCTGAAGAACTCATATAAACATGGCATTATTATAACACTATTTGCGAATATATGGAATAATTTACACAAATCCTTTTGGAATTTTGTTAATTTTCTATCTAATTTATACAATTTTTCGCCAAATTGACGAATGAAAGCTCAAAATAGTAACAATGTTTGACTTTTTTATTGCGGATTTTTTAATAAATATTACCATTTTATTACTTTTCTGATGGTTTTTCCAAGTGCAAGAGCGAGTGCCATCTTAGCAAGATCGGGCAAGATAAAAGGAAATACACACCAGCCGAGTGCGGTTGCAAGTGAAATGGCACCTGTATTTCTGGCATAGACTATCATAAACCAGGCTGTACCAAAGGCATAACATACCAATAATCCCAATACCATTGCGACAATTTCCACCCATAGTTTTCTGCCTAACAGCTTTGTCATAAGCCAAAATACCAGTGCGGTGAAAATAAATCCGATGATATAGCCGCCGGTTGTTCCAAACAGTGCCCCGGGGCCGCCCTTGAAGCCTGCAAACACAGGCACTCCTACAGCTCCTATGAGGATATAGATCAGTACTGAAATTGTTCCTTTTTTACCGCCTAAAAAATATACCGCAAAAAATACCGCAAAGGTCTGAAGGGTAAAAGGTACAGTCATAGGGATCGATATCCATGAGCATACGGCTATCAGTGCCGCACACACTGCTATAAACACCAGGTCAATAGTTCTGAATTTACTGTCAATATTCACCTTATTGTTCTTAGAAGTTTCATTTTTTGATACATTTGTTTCTGTCGCTGCATTACTCATTTTTTTATTTCTCTCATTTCTGTTATTTGATTGTTAACCCTACTCCGGATGTATGGTTATCAATCTTCGAAAAGATTATCATTATATCAAAAAAATGTCAACCTATGCTTGCGCGTTAGGTTGACATTTGTGAACACAATTAGATTAACATTTGTAAACTTTTTTATTGTTGTCCCCGGTCAATATGACAAAGGTACTTTGTTTTAATCTGTAGCAAACTTTATTTTTGATTGATCTCCAGTTCACCGTTCTTATATCTGGAAACAATATTCTGAATCCTCTCATTGGGATTAAGCAGGTCGGAAATGGATGAATCATGGTTTAATGTATCAATAATATAAGCTATATATTTACTCATATCACAGTTGATATACCACTCCCTGTCCAAAAGCTCCGGTGTCTGGTAAATAAGGTTGGTTGTAAGAACTCTTGTGATAAGTCCCTCTTCAAAAGCTTTATCAAACTTCTCCAGTCCGCTGGTGAAAAGTCCAAATGTTGCAAATACAAAGATTCGATTGGCTTTTCTTTCTTTAAGAGCTGCCGCAACTTCAAGCACGCTCTCACCGGATGAGATCATATCGTCAATAATGATCATGTCCTTGCCCTCTACATCACTTCCGAGGAATTCATGCGCAAGGATAGGATTTCTTCCATCAACAACTCTTGTATAGTCGCGTCTCTTATAGAACATACCCATATCAAGTCCCAGCACGTTGGCAATATAGATAGCTCTCTTCATTCCGCCTTCATCCGGGCTGATAACCATCATATGATCGGCATCAATCTGAAGTCCGCCGTAGTTTTTAAGAAGACCTTTTATAAACTGATAAGCGGGCTGAACAGTCTCAAAACCGCTTAGAGGAATAGCATTCTGTACTCTGGGGTCGTGAGCGTCAAAAGTAATAATATTATCAACACCCATTTTAACGAGTTCCTGAAGCGCAATAGCGCAGTCAAGAGACTCTCTGGCCGTTCTCTTGTGCTGACGGCTTTCATATAAGAAAGGCATTATTACGGTGATTCTTCTCGCCTTACCGCCGACGGCAGCTATAATTCTCTTTAAATCCTGATAATGGTCATCGGGAGACATATGATTCTCATGTCCGCAAAGAGAATATGTCTGAGAATAGTTAAGTACATCAACCAAAAGGAAAAGATCTGTTCCGCGAACAGATTCCAAAATCTGTCCTTTTGCTTCACCGGATCCGAATCTCGGAACCTTTGCCTCGAGGAGGTAGGTATCCCTCTGATATCCCGCGAAAGCAAGCGATCCTTTATGCTCACTCTCACGCTCGGCACGCCATTTTACAAGGAAGGCATCAACCTTTTCTCCGAGTCCTTTGCATCCTTTGAGAGCTATAATTCCGAGTGAACCCACCGGAATAGTCTCAAGATTTCTCTTTTCTTCACGATTACCCATTAGATAAATCTCCTGTAATTTTAGCAATAAACAATATATTTATCCCCGGTCCCCCAAAGACCTTTGACATTATATACGAAGTACCCTTTATTTGACAAGAGTTCTTAAGTCTTTACCGGTAAGTTTTAGAAAAATATAATTTCCGGTAAGTCTCGACAGTACTCTGTCAGCATATCTTTCCCTTATTTCGGGCAGACCAAGATTTGTAGAAATGATAGTTGATTTACGCCTCAGATCCCTTTCATTGATAAGACCAAACAATGAAGAAGCCACAAAACTGTTTGAAAGCTCCGTACCCAGATCGTCAATAATAAGCAGGTCGCATTCATAAAGGTTTTCAGTCTCTTCGCCTTTATCACTGTAATCTCCGGAAAACTGCTTTTTTGCCAATATCTCAAAAAGCGATATTGCACTTAAGTATATCACGGAATGGTAACTTTCCAAAAGCTCCGAAGCTATGCAGCATGATAAAAAGCTTTTTCCGGTTCCGACAGTGCCGTTTAATACAAGATTTTTATATTCTTTATCGAAATTATCTACAAAATCTCTGCATACATCCACCGCACCTTTTAGCCTGTTTAGATCCTCACCTTCATGATACTTATATGTGAGCTTTGAGAAATTTTCTCGTTTAAGAAGCTGCCTGATCCCGGATTGGTTATAGAGTATATTGATCTCACGTTCTCTAAAGCAGTGGCACTTTTCCCTATTTCCGTATGAATCGTAAATATACCCGGTATCATGGCAATCCTTACAATCATATATAGGCTCTAAATCTTCCGGAGAAAGCCCATTACTCTCTAAAAGTGACATTCTATTTACAAGAAGCATGGTGGCTTCATCCTCAAGATTATCTATACTGCTTTGAGGTGCTCCTTCCATGATCTGCTTTACTTTTTGAACCTTTAAAGTTACTGCTCTGTTTTCCCAGGCTTTAAGCTCCGGAAACTTATTATATATCATTTTTTGCTTTTCGGTGGTTGCTCTGGCATTTCGATTTCTAATGGCATCATATTCGCGCATTATCGAATCATATTGTTCATTTGTCAGTGACATTTTTAAACCTCATGCATTATCAGTTTGCATAAATCTTTTTTGAAAGCTCATCGTAATCAATATCGTTCTGCTTGTAGTTTCCAAAGCTTCCGGCAGAATTTTTCTTAGGAGAAGCGCTGTGTGACGAACTCTGTGCAGTGGATTTTTTGAATTCCTCATCCACTCTTTTTACATCATCTAAATTGGTGATGTTTTGAGCCTTCCATTTATTGAGAATTCCCTGCACATAACTGAAGCGGTTGCTGTCTGTATTTAAAACAGCGCGGTCACATGCTTCCATTATAAGTTCGTCAGAAAAACCGTCTTTGTCTCTCCAAGATGTAATGTATTCCATCTCCTTAACGGTAGGTGAACCGGATTTTCCAAGCCTTTTCATAATGTCATATACGCCTCTGTCATATCTGAGGCTTGCTCCCTTGGCCTGTTCCGGTGTTTCCACTCCGTTTTGTTTCCAACCAATGGCTACTTTTTCGGCATACCTGAAATCCTTTTTGCCCTTTTCGGCACAATACTGAAGTAAGTAGTCAACAAGGTCATCGGAAAATTCCAGAATCTGACTTATATATGCAAGTGTCTGTAGATCGGTCTGAGTGACAGGCTTTCCGAAATATGCCTGAGCAAGGAAAACAAGCTGTTTTCCGCCCTTATTCGAAAAACCGCTTAATTCTTTTGCACCAAAAGAAGGCTTCATGGGTATTGCAACAGAATTCTCCGTATATTCATCGGAAGATACGGTTCCGTTAACCATTGGTTCTTCTGTTTTTGCAGCTTCCGCATCTGAAATAGTATCCTTTTTGGATACGGAAGGTGCAGAGACCTTGACAGATTTATGGGTAGACTCAACGGTAGGTCCGTTTGAATCACCCTTGCAAAGGTTTACAAGGTGAACCCCTGCAATATTATTGTCGCCGTCGTAATCTATAGTAAGAAGCCCTTTTTTCTCCCAGTATTTGAAAGCACGGATAACGTCCTTTTCCGTGTGATTAAATCTGTCGGCAATATCGCCGAGGCTGGTCTCAAGATGAGCATTAAGCATACGCACAAGATATAAATATACCTTGAGCTGTGCATCATTGGCCTCTGTCATATATTCGTCTATAAAGCGATTGGAAACTATAGTAGCCCCGATATAGCTATCCTGAAAAACTGTGAAACCGGACATTGGTAAACCCCCGGACTGTAGTATAAATTGCCATAAATCTCTCCGCAATCAAGTCCTTTATATTTATACCATACAGACCGGGTTCTTAAAATGGACAAAGTGCCCATTCGGTTTTTAAGGGTAATAAATTGGACACCATGTGGATACTGTGGATTACGTGGATAACATATGACCACAGTGTCATTTACCTTGCTGTTATCCTCGTATTGCCTACTGTTCTTAAAAACATGTATAAACATTAAATATCCACAGTTACAAAAAAAATATCCACAAATCAGTTTAACCAGATCCTTAAACTTTTTTGTGGATATTGTGGATTATTACTTCCCTGCAAGGAGGGAATCGCCTATTTTATTAGCTTCTCCGGCTCCCATAGTTATTACCAAATCACCCTTTGTGCAATTTTCCAAAAGGAATTTTTCTATTTCTTTGAAATCCTGTATGTAATGACTCTCTGTCCCTATTTTTTCCAAAGCATCGCATAAATCCTTCGAGCTTATGCCCAGTGTGTCTTTTTCACGTGCGGCATAAATATCAGGCATTATAACCACATCAGCCGGTGAAAGAGCATCTACGAATTCTTTGAAAAAACTCTTTGTTCGGGTATATGTATGGGGCTGGAATACAACATACAGCTTATTGTAAGCTATCATGGATGCAGCTTTCATGGTTGCATTTATCTCTGTGGGGTGATGTGCGTAATCATCCACTATGCTAAATCCGTTTATTTCTCCCTTGTATTCAAACCTCCTGTCGGCACCGCAGAAATCATTTACCGTCGCAGCGGCAGTCTGGTAATCTATACCGACTATATCTGAAACCGCAAGAGCGGCAAGCGAATTTGTTATATTATGCTCGCCGGGAACCTTCAGAGATATCTTTCTAAGTCCCCTTTTGTTAATCTCATCAAAGCTTGCACAGCCGAATTTATTATAGCTTATATTGTATGCTTTATAATCGGTGGGTGCGCCGTAAAAGTCGGTTCCCTTGGCGGAAAATGTTACAACCTTACATAAAAGTCCCGAAGTTATCTCGTGATAATTCTCTATATCTCCGCATATAACAAGCGCCCCATCCTCGGGAAGAAGCTCGGCAAATTTTCTAAACGAATTCCTGATATCTGTCAAATCTTTGAAAAAGTCCAGATGGTCCTCTTCGATGTTCATTATCACACCTATTTTTGGCGAAAAATGAAGGAAACTGTTGGTGTACTCGCAAGCTTCTGCAACAAAATAATCATGCCCTCCGACTCTTGTGTTTCCTCCGATCGACTTCAAAACACCACCGTTATTTATGGTGGGATTGACCCCTCCCGCAAGCAAAATCTCGCTGACCATGGAAGTCGTGGTGGTTTTTCCGTGAGTACCGCTTACAGCAATGGGAACTCCATAATTTTTCATCATCTGTCCTACCAATTCGCCTCTGTTAATGTGGTGAAGGCCCAGTTCCATAGTCTGTATATACTCCGGATTATCCTTGCTGATTGCGGATGTAAACACAACGCAGTCCAAATCCTTTGTAATATTTTCCTTTTTCTGACCGTAATATACCTTTACGCCCTCTTTTTCAAGTTTCTCGGTTATGGGAGTTTTATCTCTGTCAGAGCCGGACACCTCAAATCCGGCATCAGCCAATATTTCTACCAGTCCGCTCATGCTTATTCCGCCGATTCCGACAAAATAAATCTTTCCGGGGTGTGCAAAATCAAGCTTATAGCTCACTTCTGAAGACATTTTAATACCTCTTATATCTTTCTACTGCATCTTTATATATGTAATGAAATTGTTGCCGTAGTCCTTAAACAATTCCGCCGCATCATCATAAGCCATTTTTTCCAAAGAACCCTTCTTTGGATCAAGTGCAACTATATATGAATTGGTATCATTATAGCCGACTATTAATAATGCGTCCTCGTCCCCCGTCATAACAAGTACCGGCGTTTCAATATTAACATAGTATAACATCATGTCAAGTTCACAATCGGTCAAATCCAAAATTTTGCAATTTTCCATATTGTCACCCAGTATCTGCAGCACTGAACTTCCCTCGTCCAAAAGATACTGAGAATTTCTGATAATACCTTCATTTGCAAGCATGGCATCCAAGCAAACAGCCAAGGGACTTTCATCTGTCTCGCACCCCTCTGCCTCTATAGCCATTATCTGGTTCTTGGTACTTCTCGGCGTCCTCTTCCACAAAATATCCCCGTTTTGATCGCAGACCCAACCGGCTTTTACATTTGCAAGTTCAATGGCATTTGACGCCAGGTTAAAGATATCTGCCACACCGTAAGCGTCATAAACGGTATATCTGTCAATTTTTTCGATCTCGAGCGCTAAATCACGGCCACCCTCATACACTACCTCTTTGGGGCTGGCAACCTTTAAAAGGTCACTGTCTACCTCACCGGGAAGCTGAAGCTGTACATATGTCTTGTAAGTATCGACAACCGCTGTTGCATCGGTAACGTTTACACCGCCCGTCACATCCTCAGCGGTTATATAGTCAGGTTTTTCATCTTTTATTTTACCCTTTTCGTCAATAGATACTCTTTTCAGAGTAAGTTGATTGTCGTTAAGTTCCACTGACACTACGTAATATCCGTCATATTCATATTTCTTAATAAGATTACCTTCCTCGTCACAGATCACAATACTATACATTGGGAAGAAGAGTCTGCCGGAGCTTTCTCTTCTTATATTCTCTATATGTGCCATACCGTATATTACATCAGGTCCGATAAATCCGAGCGACCTTATACAGTCACCCTCTGTTGCGGCAATTTCTTTGTCTTTTTCAGATTTAAGATTTGTAAGTGTTATGCTCTTTGAAAGCTGAGACTCCTCGTAAGCACTCCGGCTAATAAGTATTCTGTGGTCTGCGCTTGTTACCAGCGTATCATCTCCGCCCAAATCATTTCTGACAGTATACTTTCTGCTTTTTAAATCCACGCAATATACCTTATTCTCGAGAGCAAGGAATAAATGCTCTTCGCGGTTAAGATACAAAAGAGTATTAAGTTCCGCTTTAAGTGTTCCCCATGATCTCTCATAGGGAAGATATATAAGTTCCTCTATAGTATTTAATTTTCCGTCAAAGCTGTATACCTCTATACCGACTTCGCCCTCATGGCGGCCGCTGTTCATGTATCCGTATACCGCAAATTTAATAGTACCGCTTTCTTCGATGTCTAAAATCTTTATGTCGTGAGCACTGTGAATAGCTCTCTCATCAAATTCTTCATTACCGGAAAATGAAAATACTCTCGTGAGTTTATTTTCCTTTGACTGATAGGAATAGAGTCTTCCGCCGTAAACGAAAGCTACAGTGTTACCGTCTTCGCTTTCAGAGTAATTCACTCCCCTGTCGGCAATTCCGAGGACGATCTTATCATTTACACACAAACTGTCTTCATCGGGAACCTGCTCCATGGTTCTCTGGTAGTCTATAAGCAGCATTCTTTCCTTACCGGTTTTGACTCTGAAATACTCGGTAAGTCTGTAATATATCTTATTTTCGTCATCTCCCGAGAAAGCAAAATAATCAATGGTTATCTCTGCCATCTGCTCCGATATTTCCTTTATCGCAATATCGGGCTCGCCTGTCTGAGTGACTTTTAAATCACCATAGGTTATCTGATCCAAGCTTGAATGTATATCCACACTTGCAAAAGTGGAGTTGTCATTGAGGGAAGAATTTGTCTCTATATATTTGCGGATCTCACTCGCGTTTTCCTTGTCAAAAAGCTTATCGTGGAAGTATTCCGCAAATGATAATTTATCATCTGCGCCAAGATCATCTCCCCATACAATATTGGTATAAAAATATACAGATTTGTCCTCAGGTCCGTTAAAAGTAAGTTCCAACGAATAGTAAACATCCTTGGTAAGAAGGTCTTTAAAAGAAAGATTTGCGGTAAGGTAATACCCGGATTTTTTTATGTCCTCGACCTCTCCGAACTCTATAAGTCTTTCTCCGTTAGAGCTTCTTACTTCATACAAAATGCTTTCGTATTCGTTACCATAAGTTTTTACTCTAAAAGAGAGATTTCTTTCATCCCCCAAAACCGTAAGATTTTCCGCCGTTTCCGTGACATCTCTTTTGCCGGTATATCCATACAATTTATTGTACAAAAAGTCACCGCGCACCATGTCTATAACAGGGAGCGTCGCCGGCTCCAGGTCCATAGTGATATTATCTATATCTCTGTTTAAAATTCTCGAGGCAACAATAAGCGTTGCGATGAAAACGACTATCAGTACCACTATACGTATTAAATTTTTTCTGATTGTCGCAAAATTCATAATCTACTGTTTTCTCACTTCAAATTCGGCTTAATGAAGCATTTGCTTCTCTCACAAAGATAAAAAGGCGCCCCGGCGGGCGCCTTTAGGTTTATTAGATTGTATCACACAAATCTTTATTTTAAAACATTAATTCGAGCCATAGCCCTCTGAAGCGCTGTTTCCGCTCTGGCAACATCAAGGTTCTCATACTTGTTTTTAAGTCTTTCCTTTGCACGCTCTAAAGCAGCATTTGCTCTGTCTTCATCAATCTCATCGGGCCATTCTATTACCTCAGCGAGAATAGATATCTTGTCAGGCAGAATCTCTGCAAAGCCCGAATGCAGCGCGGCTATCCTTTCGCCATCCGCTTCATGGATGCGAAGTATACCGGGCTTTATTATAACCGTAAGGGGAATATGACCGGGATATGCTCCGATTTCTCCCTCGGTTGTATTAAATTCCACCATTTGGGCTTCTCCCTCATAAAACACCCTCTCGGGAGTAATTATGCGGAGATTGAACTTATTTTCAGCCATATTTGCTCCTTTTTGTTACCCATCTTTGACCATGCGAAACAAATAATCCGTAATTATTTATTTGCATTATTATATTTCTCTACAACGTCATCGATGGTTCCGACGCTCATGAAATATCCTTCGGGTATATCATCATGCTTACCTTCAAGGATTTCCTTGAAGCCACGGATGGTCTCAGATACAGGAACGTATTTTCCTTCAAGTCCGGTAAACTGCTCAGCTACGAAGAACGGCTGTGAAAGGAAACGCTGTACCTTTCTTGCTCTTGATACGACAATCTTGTCTTCTTCGGAAAGCTCGTCCATACCGAGGATAGCGATAATATCCTGGAGCTCCTTATAACGCTGAAGGATTTCCTGTACGCCGCGGGCTGTCTCATAATGCTCATCACCAACAACTCTGGGATCAAGGATTCTTGAGGTGGACTCAAGAGGATCTACCGCAGGATAAATACCAAGTTCAACGATGGAACGTGACAAAACTGTGGTCGCGTCAAGGTGAGCAAAGGTTGTAGCGGGCGCAGGGTCTGTAAGGTCATCCGCAGGTACGTATACAGCCTGTACGGAAGTGATTGATCCGTTTCTGGTAGAAGTGATTCGCTCCTGCAAAGCACCCATCTCAGTCTGAAGTGTAGGCTGATAACCTACGGCTGAAGGCACACGTCCGAGAAGTGCTGAAACTTCGGAACCGGCCTGTGTGAAACGGAAAATGTTATCGATAAATAAAAGCACGTCCTTTCCGCCTTTATCACGGAAGTACTCTGCCATAGTAAGTCCGGTAAGACCTACTCTCATTCTTGCTCCCGGGGGCTCGTTCATCTGACCGAAGACCATGGTGGTCTTGTCGATAACTCCGGACTCGCTCATTTCATGGTAAAGGTCGTTACCTTCACGGGTACGCTCTCCTACGCCGGTGAATACTGAATATCCGCCGTGCTCTGTAGCGATGTTACGAATAAGCTCCTGGATAAGAACGGTTTTACCTACACCTGCGCCACCGAAGAGACCGATCTTACCACCCTTCTGATAGGGGCAAAGAAGGTCTACGACCTTAATACCGGTTTCAAGGATCTCAGCCTCTGTAGACTGTTCCTCAAAGGAAGGAGCCGCTCTGTGAATAGGCTCATACTCTACTCCTTCGGGAGCGGGCTTATTATCAATAGGCTGACCGAGTACATTGAATATACGGCCAAGTGTATTTTCTCCTACCGGCACCGAAATAGGTGCTCCTGTAGCAATAGCTTCGGTTCCGCGAACAAGTCCGTCGGTAGGTCCCATGGCGATACATCTAACTGTATCATCACCAAGGTGTGAAGAAACTTCTACAACAAGTTCTCCTCCGTCACGCTGCGGTATGCGTATTGCTTCGTTAATTTCAGGAAGCTTACCCTCATCGAAACGGATATCAAGAACCGCTCCGATAATTTGGGTTACTTTTCCTTTATTCTCTGCCATTTATAACCTCATTTCCGCCGCTTAAGCGGCATTAACTGATTATCCGATTGCTTCCGAGCCTGCGATAATCTCTGTAAGCTCCTGAGTTATAGATCCCTGACGGGCTCTGTTGTATTGAAGTGAAAGCTTACTTATCATATCCTCGGCATTGCTTGTAGCATTATCCATTGCCTGCATACGGGCGCCGTTTTCACTTGCGATAGCTTCCTTTAATCCTCCATATATAAGACTGCTTATATATTTGGGAATGATCATATCAATCGCTTCAATATCTTCAGGTTCAAAGTTCATTACCGCCTGAGCATCATCCTCGCTCTTAGCCTCAACGGGCAAAAGCTTTATAAGTCTGGGCTCCTGGCTTACGGTATTTTTAAAGAAGGTGTATGCCAGATATATCTCTCCGACCTCTCCCTTTTCAAAGCTGCTTAAAAGCCTGTTTGTAAGCTCGTTTGCTTCCGAATAAAGGGGATCTTCCACTATTTCCGGCAAGTCCTCTTTGATAGTGTATCCATATCTTGCAAAGGCTTCACGGCCTTTGTTTCCGATAGAATAAATATCTAGGTCTTCCTTTTTAAAAGCATCATTTCTGGTAATCAGTTTCACCACATTGGAATTATAGCCGCCGGCCAAACCTCTGTTGGAGGTTATTACTACCACAGCCTTTCGCTCCGAATCTCCGGGGCGAAGATATCTGTGTTCGATATGTCCCACACGCGACAATATTGAATTGACGGTCCGGTACATACTGTCAAAGTAATATTGGGATTTTTCAGCTGCCGTTCTCGCTCTTTGAAGCTTTACGGTGGATACCAGCTTCATGGCTTTGGTAATCTGCTGAGTTCCCTGTATACTAGACTTCCGGCGTTTAATATCACGCATTGATGCCATAGTTAATTACCTCTTATTTTTGTTAGCTCGCGCTAAGAAACTCCGTTTTAAACTGCTCTATTGCCTTCTTTAATTTTTCCTCAACCTCTTCAGAGAGAACCTTTTCGGATGCAATAGAATTCGGAACCTCGGGGTACTTGGTGTTCAAGAACTCAAAGAATTCCTTCTCAAAACGTGTGATATCCTCAACGGGAACATCAAGCAGATACTTTCTTGTTACTGCATAAATAATGATGATCTGATACTGAACAGGCATAGGAGAATACTGAGGCTGCTTTAATACCTCTTTGATTCTTTCGCCCTGTGCAAGCTTTTCTTTTGTATCATTATCAAGTTCCGATCCAAACTGTGCAAAAGATGCAAGTTCTCTGTACTGAGCAAGCTCTGTACGGATAGGAGCCGCAATCTTTTTCATAGCTTTAATCTGTGCAGCGCCACCTACACGTGATACGGAAAGACCTGCATTAACAGCCGGACGGAATCCGGAATTGAAAAGTTCGGTCTCGAGATAAATCTGTCCGTCGGTTATTGAGATAACGTTCGTAGGGATATATGCGGATACATCTCCTGCCTGTGTCTCAATAATGGGAAGCGCCGTAAGTGATCCTCCGCCGTACTCATCGCTCATACGAGCTGCTCTCTCAAGAAGTCTTGAGTGAAGATAGAATACGTCTCCGGGATATGCTTCACGTCCGGGCGGACGACGAAGAAGCAAGGAGAGTGTACGGTATGCGGTAGCGTGCTTACTTAAGTCATCATAAATGACAAGCACATCTCCGCCTGCCTCCATCCATTCTTCTCCGATTGCACATCCTGAATAAGGAGCGATATACTGCAGGGGTGCAAGATCACTTGCTGTGGATACAACAACGGTTGTATAAGCCATTGCACCGTATTCCTCAAGTGTCTTAACAATATTTGCAACGGTAGAAGCTTTCTGACCGATTGCAACATAAATGCATTTTACATTCTGACCCTTCTGGTTGATGATGGTATCGATTGCGATAGCAGTCTTACCTGTCTGACGGTCTCCGATAATAAGCTCACGTTGTCCACGACCAATAGGAATCATGGAGTCGATAGCTTTGATGCCTGTCTGAAGAGGTGTGTCAACGCTCTTACGTGTAATAACGCCGCTTGCAACTCTTTCAATCTTACGATATTTATTTGTCTGGATGGGGCCTTTGCCGTCGATGGGCTGACCGAGTGCGTTAACAACTCTGCCAAGCATTGCATCGCCTACAGGAACCTCAACAACTCGACCTGTTGTTTTTACCAGATCACCTTCGTTGATGTTCTTTGCACTTCCGAGAAGTACTACACCTACGTTGTCTTCCTCAAGGTTAAGTACCATGCCGTAGACATCGCCGGGAAACTCCAAAAGTTCTCCCTGCATAGCATTCTCAAGACCGTGAACACGTGCAATACCGTCTGCCACCTGAATGACTGTACCTACATCAGCTACATCAAGGGTGGACGCATATCTTTTGATCTGTTCCTTGATGACAGAACTTATTTCTTCAGGTTTTAAATTCATTGCCTTAATAGCACCTTTCTTCCTACTGAGTTACCCCAGCTGGAGTTCTAATAATTCCTTTGTCAAATCATTCAATCTGCTCTTGATACTCGAATCCACGACACGGTCTCCTATTCGGATAACCATACCACCTATAAGAGTGGGGTCAACTTCGTAATGCATCTCGAGAGTATTGTAATCAGTAGTCTCAAGCAGTTTGTTTTTGACCATGCTCTTGCCCTCTAAATCGAGAGCCTTAGGTGTAGTGACATATGCCACACCTATTCCTCTGAATTCTTTCTCTTTGTCAATGAAGTAGGTAAAGATTGAGTCAATGTCACGAAATCTTTCTTTGTCAACAACCACGCGGATAAACCCCGCAATTTCGTCGCTGACTCTTCCTTTAAATATTTCATCGACCATTTTCAGCTTATCTTGCTTAGCTACTCCCGGATGAAGCATCAGCTTCGTAAATTCCGGATTGGACTCAAGTATCTCACGCACGGATTGAATTTCCTCAAGCATTTCTGATGCTTTGTCTTCCTCGTGCGCAAGCTCAAACAAGGCCTCGCCGTAGGTTTTGGAAACTAATTTTGCCATGTGCTTTTACCTATTTCCTTAAGCGTATCTTCTACCAATTTGTCCTGTATGGTAGTATCTATTTTTTCAGATACAACCTTCTCTGCCATCATGGAAGCAACTACGATCATCTCACGTTTTACTTCATCCATTGCTTTCTGCTTTTCAAGCTCGGCTTCCGTTCTAGCATGTGCAATAATTCTGTCAGCTTCCTCGCGGGCCTCTTCAATGACTCTGTTTTCACCCTCAAGGGCACGCTTTCTTGCACTGCTTAAAATCTCTTCAGCTTCCTTGTCAATATTCTTTAATTTATCCTCGTATTCGGCTTTGAACTTTTCCGCTTCTTGCTTAATATCGGCTGCGTCCTTTATCTCATCATGGATGCGCTGCTTACGGTTGTTAAGCATTTTCCGGACGGGATTAAACAAAAGAAAACTGAATGCAAAAAACAAAACGAAGATGGCTATTACCGATAGAAAGAAGTCAGCTCCAAGCTGAAGATCCAGACCAAACAATCTGGACAATGATTCTCCTTCCAATAGTACCATTCGTTTTCTCCTTTCAACTGATCACGTTTTGCCGTGACATTCTTCGTTATTATCCAACAAGGGGCTTAACGAATAACAGGAGCATTGCAATGAGCAGTCCGTAAAGACCTGTTGTCTCGGCAACTGCCTGTCCGAGAAGCATGGTAGATGTAACATCACCTTTTGCTCCGGGGTTACGTCCAACTGCTGCTGCCGCATGACCTGCAGCAATACCCTGACCTACACCGGGTCCGATACCGGCGATAACTGCCAGACCTGCACCGATTGCTGAGCAACCTAAAATAAAATTCTGATCAAACATTTTTTCCTCATTTCTGCGCTGTTTAAGTTTGTTTTCCAAGAGCCGGGTCCAGCGCGCCCAATCCTCGGATTCGAATTTGCTTACCTAGTTATGTATTTGTTATTTGTCGCCTCTTGCATTTGAAATATATGTCATTGTCAACATACAGAATACATACGTCTGAATAGCTCCCGAGAACAGGTCGAAATACACATGCAGTGCAGCCGGCCAACCTGTAGCAATCCATCTGAGCAGTCCGTATATGAGTGCCATCATAACCGTTCCGGAAAGAACGTTGGCAAAAAGACGCAGGCTAAGTGAGATCGGAACCGCAATATCCGATATGATATTTATGGGAAGCCAAATAGGCAACCACGGCGGTAACGGTGAACACTTGTCTTTCCAAATGTCAGCGGGTTTGTTGTGAGTCCAGGTATTTACATGTATAAGCACAAATGTAATTACACCAAGCGCCAATGTCGTACCATAATCGGCTGTGGGTGGCCTCAGGCCAAGTAATCCTGAAATGTTTGAGAACAATATAAAGATAAATATCGTTCCGATGTAGTTGTAAAATTTCGGTGCTGCACGTCCCATGGTTTTGTCAACCATGCCATCAAGCATCTCAACTATCATCTCCACAACATTCTGGAAACCTGTCGGCTCATCCTTTGCCTTAGCGATGCATCTGTTAGCGGCAATCGCAAAGCCAATCAAAATCAGCATAACTATCAGTAGGCAGACATGCGTTGTTGTGATCCATACTTCTCCGAGCCCGAAGAAATTGTACTTAAATATTCCATGGACCATGAAGTCAATGTCATCGGCAAGCAAAACACAATAGTTCATAGCTTCACCTCCTTACCTGTTTTATAGTAGTACACGTATTAAATTGTCTCTTTTTCATGGAACAACATAACATACAGTTTGTGGGTCTGAGGCTGAATCAGTGCCCCTATTTTAAGTGTCATATATCCTAAAAAAACCAAAAGCGGATTGAAAAAATCTGTAATGCATATAATGGCAAATACGGCAATCACCACCGCATATCTGATACTGTATGAAAAAACTATCTTTTTCTTTGCGGCAGCCTCCGGAAAATCAAGAGCTCTGTCAAGGCTCTTGTACATATGAATCGACGATGCGAAGCCAAGTACAACACCGAGCCATAACGATGCCGACGCCATGCCCTTTGACTGTGAAAAAATCAGTACAAAAATCTCACATATAATACCGACAAGAGTCATTCCGGTCCACAACTCCAAGACGGTTCTGTTTCGTTTTTTAAGAAATTCTATCATCCGTTTCATCCGTCTTATCAACTATAGTTTTATCTTCTGTAACTTTATCAGCTGAAACCTTATAGCCCGATGCGTTATCGGCAAAACTCGCATCATCTGAAATTTTATCGGCCGATATCTTATCGGTATTCGTTTCAGCCGGATCTTTTCTGCGATTTATGATATTTCTCTCAGGCTCTTTCCTTTTCTCATTCGCAATTTTCATCGCCAGGCGGTAAACACTGTTTCCGCCGGCCACGGCTCCCAAAAAGAAACCTGCTATGACTATCCATGATGTCCCGAAATGTTTATCAAGGAAATATCCTGCCGCAGAAAGTCCGCCTATCGGAACGAGCATAAAGAGCGTAAACTGAGTTATAAGCGTCAGGTTGCGGTAAACATCGTTTCTTCCACTGCTTTTATTTCTTTTATTTTTTGGGTCATTTAATCTGTCCGACATCTTTCTCCCGAATGAACCAAAACAGCCTAAAAATATAGAGTTAATTATACCTAAAAATGTAAAAAAAGTCTATAAAAATTAAGACACTATGATATAATTTATGGAAATAGGAGGTCAAAAGCATGGAAGACTTGAAGATTTTCAGAAAACGGATCATTCCCGCGCAGTGTATTCTCCTCGACAAAGACATTATTGTTGAGAGGACGGAGGATTACATCCTGACAAGTTGGAAAACACTCAGGCCAAAAGCTGAGTTTGACCACGGCACCTCCTGCTACTTTTTAAACGAAGGTATTAAGATCAGCAAGTTTTACAAAGAAAACGGAGATCTCCTATATTGGTACTGCGACGTCGTTCAATATGATTTTTCCGATGGCGGGCGTGAGCTGACAGTTACAGACTTACTTGCGGACGTAATAGTTTATCCCGGCGGAAGGATAAAGGTCATGGACCTCGACGAACTTGCGGACGCCAAGGAGCAAGGGCTTATAACCGACGATCAAATGATTGGTTGTCTTAGGACCTTAAACAATCTGCTCACGATAATATATCGAGATAAATTCGATAAATTTCAAGCACACTTAGACCACAAAGGACTGTAGCAAAAGCTACAGTCCTTTTATCTTTTTTATAGATTTCTATATATCTGAATTCTTTAACAAAATAATCTCGTAAATCTAATAAAATATATGGCCGCCTATAGAAATACCGGATAACCCCTCAACAGGCGTCCTAAAGTATACGCATGTACCTACATTTGTATATCCGCTCATAGCTTCATCCGCTGCTCTGTAGCAGCTGTCCGTCGCTTTGTTTTGAGCAAGTGCAAGCGCAAGCCTGCCGCTTCCCGCCGGTGAAAACTGTCTGGGTGAATAGATTACTCCCGATACGGTATCGGGAAAGACAGAGCTCAGTACCCTGTTGATTACTACCGCTCCTACAGCCACCTGACCTTCGTACGGCTCTCCCCCCGCTTCGCAGTATATAAGATTCGCCAAAAGAGTCCTGTCTCCTTCTGCAAAAGTTACATCACTGATATTTCTCCAAGTAGAATTCTGGGCCAGTCTGGATTTAGCCCGTTCCTCTTCAAGCAGTTTTTTTAGATATTCAACATCCTTTTCCTTTTCTGCTATCTGGGCCTCATAAGCCTCAATCGCAGCCTGCGTATCAGCTATTTGTGACGTATATTTGCTAATTTCGTTCTGGGTCCTTGCCACTACTTCCTCGACACGTTTTCTCTCAGCTTCTGCTTCTTTTTTAAGTTCCTCCAATGAAGCGTACTCAGCTTCAAGCCTTTCCTTTTCCTGAGCTATGTATGCCGTTATTTCCTTGAATTCCTTGAGCTTACGCTGATCGTATTCCTCGATCTTACGATAATACTCCTCCATATTAAGGAGTTTTGCAAGGCTCCCGGCATGAAGTATAGCATTGATGACACTTGTGTCATTACGTTCATAGGTCTGTTTAACCCTGAGAACCATGCTGGCATATTGCTCTTCTTCAACCCTTATAGCTTCTGCCAGTTCTTCTTCCGCAGTCTGAATATCCACCTCTTTTATATTGATCTGGTCCTCCAGATCCTCAAGGTGATAGCCGACCTCTTCCAGCGTGGTATTAAGTTCATAGAGCTTTCCTTGCAAGGTATTTTTTTCCTGTTTTAGTCCGCTCAGTTCATTTTCATTTTGCTCTTGTTTGTTTTCAAGCTCTTCTTTTTCCCTTTGAGCCTGTTCAAGCTGCTGCTGTATTGCCGCAGCATTACTTGCCTCACTGGTTATTTCGGGAGTTCTGATAAGGCTTGCTCCCAAAACAATACCCAGCACAAGAGCAAAAATCCTTCGCCCTTTTTTCAAACTGTCATCCTCACTATATCATGATCTTGATTACGCGTCCCGTTCTGCTGTACGGAACATATTCCACACCGGCAGCATCAAACATTCTCTTTGCCGCTCTGTTAGCCGCGGTTCCCTCATATTTATCGCTGTCAAAAACAACTCTTTTTATTCCTGCCTGGATTATTGCTTTGGCACATTCATTGCACGGGAATAAAGACACATACAAGCTCGCTCCCTCAAGGGAACCTCCCCTGTAATTGAGAATTGAGTTTAACTCTGCGTGGGTTACGTAAGCATACTTTGTACCGTCAAGTTCGTCTCCCTCTCTGTCCCAGGGAAAATCCTCATCAGAACACCCTTTGGGAAGGCCGTTATAGCCCATGGATAAAATCTTGTTATCTTCGCTTACAATGCAACATCCAACCTGTGTATTGGGATCTTTTGAGCGAAAGCCCGAAAGCTGTGCAACGCCCATAAAATATTCATCCCAGCCAATATAATCTTCTCTTTTAGGCATATTATCCTCCCCATGCAGTTAACCAACGGTCAAAAACATCTCTATTATTTGGTACCGAATATTCTGTCTCCGGCATCACCGAGACCGGGAACGATATATGCATGGTCATTAAGCTTCTCATCAAGAGCGCCGACATAAAGATCTACATCGGGGTGTGCCTCGGTCATAGCTTTAATTCCTTCGGGAGCTGCAATGATGCACATGAAATGAATATTTTTGCATCCCTTGTCCTTAAGCATCTGAATCGCCGCAACAGCCGAACCGCCTGTAGCAAGCATGGGATCCACTACAAATACTTCTCTCTCATTGCTGTCTGCAGGTAATTTACAATAATACTCAACAGGTTTATGAGTCTCCGGATCACGATAAAGTCCGATATGTCCAACCTTAGCCGCGGGAATAAGATTAAGCATTCCATCAACCATTCCGAGGCCTGCTCTTAAAATAGGAATAATGGCAAGCTTTTTTCCGCTCAGTTCTTTAACGGTGGTCTTGCAAATAGGTGTATCAATCTCAACATCCTTTAATTTCAGATCTCTTGTAGCCTCATAGCAGATAAGCATTGCTATCTCGCTGATGGTATCTCTGAAATCCTTTGTACCTGTTTCCACTCTTCTGATAAACCCTATTTTGTGCTGGATAAGGGGATGATCCATTATTACAACTTTTGACATTACATAACCTCCTGGTAATACATTGTTAATTTATTAAAATATTAATATCAGTCCGTTTAAATTATGCGTGACTTTATATACTATTCTTCAATCTGGGCGATTCTTCTCGAATGCTTTTCCTCTGCGGAAAAAGGAGTGTTTAAAAATGTATCCACGATCTCATAGGCAAGATTGATTCCGATCATTTTTCCTCCCATTGCGAGAACATTCGCATCATTGTGGAGTCTTGTCATCTTAGCTCCGAGAGGTTCGGAACACAGAGCACACCTTACGCCTTTTACCTTATTTGCAGCCATGCTGATCCCAATTCCGGTGGTACATATAACTATGCCCTTTTCAGCCTTTTTATCGGCTACCATTTTGGCTACAGCCTTTCCGAACTGAGGATAATCGCAACTGTCCATACTGTATGTTCCACAATCATTTACCTCATAGCCCTTCTTAACAAGATAATCCTTTACGGCTTCCTTCATTTCGAATCCGCCGTGATCGCTTCCTATTGCTATCATTTCTTTTCTCTTGTAATCCAATTGTCCATTTAGGGTGATTGGATTTTCTTTTCCTTTCCTAATTTTCTAACCGGTTTAATTTATTATTTACAAGAAATAACCTTGTGACCCGCAGCTTTTAAAAGCCTGTTCATTATTGCCGCTCCAAACCCTTTGTCTGAAAAACTCTCGGAATAAATCGAGCGCACATCTTCGTCGTCAAAGCTCCTAAGTATGGAATAAAGCCGATGAGCGGCTTCTTTTTGATCTCCGCGTTTTCCCGTGATTTTTATGACATCTGCGTCATACTTTTCCTTATGTTCTTCGCAGACCATCACTCCGGTTTTTATACCTTTTTCTTTGTCTTCTTTTAAAAGCTTACTTATTTTCTCAATTACTTTTTCATCATCGCCCTCTACGATGACCAGCTCTCCGGAAGGCGCGTAATGCCGGTATTTCATTCCCGGTGCGCGGGGCTTTAAATTGCTGTCGGGATTTAATATTGCTTTATCGACCTTAATCTCCTGTCCCAAAACACTTCCCAGCATTTCCGCGGTGATAAACCCGGGTCTTAAAATCTGCGGCGGTGAAACCGTAAGATCGACTATAGTGGACTCAAGTCCTATTTCTCCCTCTCCGCCGTCTATTATAGCACATATTCTTCCGTCCATATCTTCGCAAACATACTTTGCTTCGGTAGGACTCGGTTTGCCCGAAATGTTGGCGCTCGGGGCAGCCACAAAGCCTCCCGCAGACTCAATAAGTTTTTTTGCCACAATATCCGATGGATATCTTACCGCAACCGTATCAAGGCCGCCTGTAGTTTCTTTCGGAACTATTTCGCTTTTTTTAAGAATCATTGTAAGCGGGCCGGGCCAAAATGTATCGGCCAAAAGTTTAGCCTCTCCCGGAACATTTTTTGCAATCTTATAAATGTCTTCCCACTCAGAGATATGAACAATAAGGGGATTATCAGAGGGCCTTCCCTTTGCGGCATATATCTTTTTTGAGCTCTCGGGGTCCAGTGCGTTTCCACCGAGGCCGTAAACCGTTTCGGTGGGGAAAGCAACAAGTCCCCCCTCTTTTATCATTCTTCCGGCCCTTTCTATGGCCTCTATATCTCCCAAAGTCAAAGCGCCGGAATCATTTTTTTCTATCTTAATTATTTCGGTTTTCATTTAATTAGTGCTTTCCGTGGTCATAGTCTTGTACAGACCGATAAGGTTCCAGACATCGCTTGTACCGTATCCGAGTCTCCACACACCAACGCCTCCGATGTTTCTGGAATTCATTGCATTAAGCTTTGCTCTGATAGACTCACTGTCTTCAAACCAAACCTGGTATGTTGTACTTCCGCTCTGCCACTGTGCATAATTCTGGCATGTTTCCTCATCCCAGTCATAGCCTATATTGTACTTTGAAATATACTCAGCCTGATTGGCCAGTGTCAGGTATGAATCACTGACTTTTCCGTTTTCTTCCTTCCAAACAATGGTGTAAAAAGGTATAGCATTTATAATACGGTTTGCAGGTACATTTTCAAGAGTTTTGTCCATTCCGAAGCAAACATAATCAAAGCTTGCGACGCTTCCTATATTTCCGCTTCCGTGGTAATGCTCGTCATATCCCATGATAAGCACGTAATCAGCAAATTTGCCCTGTACATCCAGCCTGTAAAACTCGTTATATGAGAAAGGTACGTAATTGTCTACGGAAAGAACAAGTCCGCTTTTGTGTGTAAGCACGGAAAGTTCCTTTATAAACTGCGCATAATGAGGTCCGCATTCGGAATTTAATTTCTCAAAATCGAGATTTAACCCGTCTGCTCCGAGCGAAACGCAGGCATTAACAAGATTGTTTTCAAGAGCTCTTCTGGATACCGTATTTGATAAAAAGTCTATATCCGAAAAAGATGTGTCTCCATTGTCATTGCGGTAATTGAAATCATCCGCAACAGCCCAGACTTTCACTCCTCTGTTATGTGCCGCCTCTATATAGGCAGAGCTTCCAAAATTTCTTATAGAGCCGTCCGAACCTGTTACAGAGAACCATGTGGGTGCGATGACGTTCATTCCGTTTCCTTCATCAAGCGCTCCGTATACCGTATCATTTCCGCCGACTCCCGCTATTGAGTTAAAGCCGAGAACCACTCTCTCACTTAAAAGATTCGGAGTTACCGTCGAAATATCCGGTGCCGTCGCTGCGCTGTATGACATTATTCCCGCATCATCAAGTCTTTTGTTCTCAATATATCCGGTAAATCCGTCGGCAGTTACGACCTTACTCCATTCCTCCATAGCTTCAATAAGCTCGACGATCTCACCCTCTGCCACTTCCCTTAAAATAGGGCTCTTTACTCCGCCGAGAGTTCTTATCTGAGTATCGGAAGTTACTTTTTTCGCATCAAAATCTCCTCCGTCTGTTGATACTCTGACATGTTTTTCATATATCTCAAAAGATGCCTGAAGAAACTTTGAAATATAGTTTGTCGAGATATAAACCTCACCGTTTTTTTCTATGCAGCCGACATAACCAAGGCTCTCCGGCGCACCGTCAAGAGTACATGCATCGGAACCGAGAACAGTCTCGTAAGTTCCGTCTGCGCATGTATACATAAGCGTTCCGCCGTTGTATGTACCATCGTAATAAAAACCTTCTGATATTCTGTCATTTACGGTTTCAAGCTTTAAAAAAACCTCTCCGCCCTCGGTGATTGCCTTAGGGACAATGGTCTCATTTTCGATAACTATTGCAAGTTCACCTTCCGAAACGCCAAAATACTCCCCGAGATCAGCCATCTCCGTTCCGTAGGAATACTTCTCAAAAAAGCTTCTTCCCACCCCAAAATATGCGATTAACAAAATCGCCACTATAGCCACTGCTATAACAATAATCTTTTTCTTCATTTTCTTTCTCTTCTTTGCATAAAAAATAGTGTGCAGAAAAGTCCGCATCATATACAAAATTTATAAGATTGCATACAGACTTATTCTAACACACCATTTAATTGCCGTCATTACAAAATTTCATATTCGCATATTTGCTTAGCGGCAATTCCTACCTTTATTTAATGCGAATAATCCAGGAGTTAAGCATTATTTGATCGGCCTATCCCTCCAAAAGGAATGTGATATATTCTCCTGTGAGCAAATTGAAAGCACGCCATAATAATTTAGAGTATTTATAAGTAATTGGAATTTCATCGAATGATGTCTAGATGTAAAGTGACTTTTTACGACGGAAGATTTGGCTGTAGTAAATATATGAGCATATCATTGATTTCTATATACAGACCAACAGAACATGATTCGATATTAAGCATCCCACCTCCCCCCGGCGGCGAAGATTTGCTTTTTTCTTTGCTAGTGGCGATTATATACACTGCCACAATTCATAGCAAGGCTTTTTTTCTTTCGTCATTTTTATTACTACAAATAAAAATTTCATGCGTTTTTTCTTCAAAAAATACTGCCGGATTCCCTAGTCGATGCGGTCTTGAACTGTTTTGTGGAAAACGACGGTTTTTGTGTGACATAGCTGTCACCTTATTGTTTTTTTTGTTAAACTTGTATAGTACTTTTTATTATTTTTAACAATTTTAAATCTAAATATTTTACCTATTTATAACGATAAACTTTTTATAAAATAACCCCCTGAGATATTGACTAAACCTGCCTAAAAAGATATATTAGGTAAAACTCATAAAGATGAGCGGATTTTCCTATTTCATATGATAGGAGGTAACTATTATGAAAATCGAAAAATTAAACGATAATCAGATACGCTGCACGCTCACCGGAGAGGACCTTGCCAAGCGCAACCTTCGCTTAAGCGAATTGGCTTACGGCTCTGAAAAAACGCAAAATCTTTTCCGTGAGATGGTAAAGCAGGCGGATTACGAGTACGGCTTTGAAACCGACAACATTCCTCTTGTTGTAGAAGCTATACCCACCGCATCGGGAAATATCGTTCTGATTATTACCAAAATTGATGATCCCGAGGAACTTGATACAAGATTTTCACGTTTCTCGCCGTATAACAATCCCGAGATTGACGAAGACGAAGATGACGAGGATGCGGACGAGTATATAAACAGTATGTTCTCGAAGCCGGAGCCTGCCGTCCCTTCATTTGGAGAAATGCTAAAGGAAGCTCTTACCGACGATGTTCCAAAGTACAGCTTTTCCTTTACCTTCACCACACTCTCCGCTGTGGTCTCATTTAGCAGGCAGGCCGGATTTTTCAAAGGAAACAGTTCACTGTTCAAGACCTCTTCCGGAGAATATCAGATAATCATCAGCCCCGAGAACTCGTCTAAGGACGAATTCAAGAATGTTTGCCTTGTCGCTTCGGAATACGGAAACGGACGCAGTATTCCCGATTCTGCCCGCGAGTTTATACGTGAGCACTCCGATGTCATCATCGCTAACGATGCCATAAACAAATTAGCTGAGGTTTAATTTAATGAATCGTCTTAAAAATCTAATGGATTTTTCTGCAAAAAAAGTAATCTCTACGACCATTATCAGTTTGATAATGGCCGTATTGTATTTTGTATGCATTCACTTTAGAGACTTTAACACTATAGCGGGAATGTATGCCACATTCGGCACTGTCCTAAGATATTTCGTTAAAATATGTATTCTTACCGTAATACTTTTCATTTCAATCAATATAATCAGAATTATTTTTAATCTTATAGGAAGGCGTTCTTCAGGTTACACCAACAGCAATAGATTTTGCCTTATTTTTTTCTTTGCAGCCTGGTGTTTTACCATACTTTGCTACCTTCCCTGGCTTTTGGGAACTTATCCGGGATCCGGCAATCCCGATACGGAGACCCAATTCAAATACTATCTTGGGGAATTACCGTGGTCTATGTGGCATCCTCCCCTCTCTTCTTTATTAATGGGATGGCTTTATTCTTTTGGTAAGACTGTCGTATCGGCCAATTTTGGATTCTTTTTATATCAATTGTTCCAAACTGTGCTTGCCGGTGCCGTATATTCTTATGCTATGTACAAGCTTTTAAAGCTTGGTATTCCAAAATTGGGGGCTTTTTTAGGAATCCTTTTTTATGCTCTTCCCCCTATTTTGGGCGGGTACGCCGCCTGGGTGGAAAAAGATTTTCTTTTTGCCGTTATGCTTTTGCTTCAAACAGTTTTGATGTCAGAAGTTTTATACAAAAAAGAAGCCTCGATAACAAACTGTCTCGTTTTGTTTGTTGTTTCGGGACTGTGCGCTTTTTTGAGGAACAATGGGATCTATGCCATTATTCCCGCTCTTATTGTATTGGGATTTTATTTAAAAAAGAAAATGCGACTGCGAATTCTTGTTACAACCATTGCTGTATTTGCAGTATATATGTGTACCACGAAAATCATTTTGCCCACTGCGGGAGTCACTGCCACATCGATTTCTGAAGTCATAGGCGTCACTTTCCAGCAGACCGCAAGATTTGTAAACACCTATCCTGAAGAAGTTACCCCCGAGGAAGTCGCAGTAATAGAAGAAAACTTTCAATCCTATGATAAAATGCAAAACTATGATCCAACTTTTTCGGATCCTATTAAAATCTACTATATAGCCACAGACAACAAAGCATATTTTAAAGTATGGCTCAGTCTGTTTAGGAAACATCCTCTTACATTTGTCGCTTCATATGTAAACGGGGCATACGGTTACCTCGCGCCTGTAAAGCAGGATACCGGGGCTTATATATTTGAAGATTACAGTGGATTTTTTTCGGAAAAGCTTGAGCTTAGTTCCGGAGTTTCGGCACAGACAAGACAGCACTTTATAGACACATTGAATAAGAGTAGTTATTTCCCTCTCACTAAATACATAAACACGCCCGGTTCATATACCTGGATCATCGTTATTATGTTTTTGCTCTGCTGTTTTACAAAGAAAAAAGAATCCCTGATTCTCTTTATACCTGCTGTTATAACTATCCTTGTATGCACCGTCTCACCACTTGCCTGTGCAATGCGTTACATGATTCCTGTCGTACTTACAACTCCGGCTATAGTAGGTTTTACCATCTATTCACATATAAATGGTAAACCGCAAACAACTGATTAAGCTTCCTCAATTGCCTTCATAAGTTCATCGATATCGATGCCGTGAACGGCTGCTGCCATCTCAAGTGACTCTCCTGCGCTTGAAGGGCAACCGATGCAGTGCATTCCTGCGCTCATAAGAACGGGAATAACATCGGGCTGAGCCATAATGATTTCACCCATAGTCATGTCTTTTGTAATTCCGGTCATTTGTTATATCCTCCATAAATAAGTGTTTTCGGTTTTATTTCTACTATCCACTTTTATAACTTTTTTTATTCCAAGTCAACACTATTAATGGTTAAAGTTTTCTAAACTCTGACGCGATAGCTCTTTAAAGTGCTGAATTTATGGTGATTTCCCACAAAATTTCATACTTTTTTAACGATTATTTTCCCCCATTCTTCTTGACTATATTTTTCATATTACCTATAATTATATGAAGTCAAATTCGAAGCATTGCGCTTCAGATTTATAACTAAATTATATTTTATTATAGGAGGCATTTTGTAATGAGACCTGAATGGCAAGATTTTGTAACAGGCAAGTGGGACAGAGAAATCAATGTCCGCGACTTCATCCAGAGAAACTATACTCCCTATGACGGAGATGAGAGCTTCTTGGCAGGTCCTACCCAGAACACCAAGGATCTCTGGGCTCAGGTACTTGATCTTCAGAAGAAGGAGCGTGAAGCAGGCGGCGTTCTTGATATGGACACCAAGGTAGTTTCTACCATCACTTCACACGGCCCCGGATATCTTGATAAGAGCAAGGAGACCATCGTTGGTTTCCAGACCGATAAGCCTTTTAAGAGATCACTTCAGCCCTACGGTGGTATCCGTATGGCAGAGAAGGCTTGCTCAGACAACGGATATGAAGTTGACCCTGAGATTTCCGAGTTCTTCACAACTCACAGAAAGACCCATAACGCAGGCTGCTTCGATGCTTACAACCAGGAGATGAGAGCTTGTCGTTCTTCACACATCATCACCGGACTTCCTGATGCTTACGGACGTGGACGTATCATCGGCGACTATCGTCGTGTTGCTCTCTACGGTATCGACAGACTTATCGAAGATAAACAGGCACAGAAGGATTCTACCGGACGTGTTATGACCGATGACGTTATCCGTCTTCGTGAAGAGATCTCAGAGCAGATCACCGCTCTTAAGATGATGAAGGAAATGGCAGCATCTTACGGATGCGACATCTCCAAGCCCGCAGCTAACGTACAGGAAGCTATCCAGTGGACCTACTTCGGATACCTTTGCTCAGTTAAGGAGCAGAACGGTGCCGCAATGTCACTCGGACGTACTTCAACTTTCATCGATTGCTACGCACAGCGTGACCTCAAGAACGGAACCTTCACCGAGGAGCAGATCCAGGAGTTCGTTGATCACTTCATCATGAAGCTTCGTTGCGTAAAGTTTGCTCGTACTCCCGAGTACAACCAGATTTTCGCAGGAGATCCCGTATGGGTTACCGAGTCTCTCGGCGGTGTAGGTGTTGACGGAAGGCACATGGTTACCAAGACCTCTTTCCGTTATCTCCACACTCTTGAGAACCTTGGTGCATCACCCGAGCCCAACCTCACCGTTCTCTGGTCAACCAGACTTCCTGAGGGATGGAAGAAGTATTGTGCTAAGATTTCTATCA
>JAIKXH010000068.1 GCA_024684215.1 Lachnospiraceae bacterium | reverse complement strand
TCTCCCCGATATCCAAAAATCCCATATCATCCAAAGAATATTGATAATCCGAAGGAATTTCCTCTTTAGTATCCTCATCCTTTTGGGATATTGATGCCATAAGCGGATCCACAAAATCCGTATTTTCTTCTTTACCCGATTTCCCTGCGACTTCACCCGAATTATCATCATTTAAAGCACCATCTTGTGCCGTACTATTTTCTTTTGGCGATTCAGAATTTCCATTTTTTCCGCAGCCTGTAAGCAAAATGGCCGTGACAAAAGTCACGGTCATTAATGCGGTTAATATAGTATTAGAAATATTGTTTTTCATATTATTTAACCTTGTAAAAGTTATGTTTTGCATTCCTTAAAAATTAACCCTTAACTGCTCCGCCTGTAATTCCTTCAACATAGAACTTCTGCATGATGATGAACAGAATAGATATAGGAATTGCAACAATTACACCGCCGGCACAGAAAATCGAGAAATACTGTCCAATAAGGGTCTTCTGCAAAATATTGTAAAGTCCGATAGCCACGGTCCAGTCGGCAGGATCCTTTGATCTTATCATAAGCTTTGCCATTACGAAATCCATCCAAGGAGCAAGGAAAGCATTAATAACCGTATATACTATCATCGGTCTCGAAAGAGGAATAACGATCCTTGTAAACACAACCAGTTCCGAAGCACCTTCAATCTTAGCAGACTCGCGTAAAGAAGCCGGAATTGTATCAAAGAATCCTTTACAGATGAGGAATCCAAGTCCGGATCCGGCAGAGTAAACCACAATAAGTCCCGCAAGACTGTCGGTAAGATTAAACATCTTAAGTACGAAGTATATCGCAATCATAGAAAGAACGCCGGGGAACATTCCAAGGATAATGGAAAAGCTCATAAGTTTCTTTCTTGCGGGGAATCTCATACAGCTGAATGCATAAGATACCATAAGTACAAACGCACTTGAAATGATACAGGTAAATATACCGATTATCATTGAGTTTTTAAACCATGCCGGAAAGTTTGCAACCGTATCGGGCTGGAATAAAAGCTTCTGGTAGTTTAAAAATGTCCAATGCTCCGGGAAAAAGTGTGTTGTCCTGATTCCGGGATCGGTAGAAAACGATGTTACAAAGAGCCATACAATGGGGATCAACCATATAAAAGCAAGTATGGCCAACAACAAATGTCTAAAAAAGCTTCCAACAACTCTTTTTGCTTTCATTACTGGAACACCTCCTCACTGTCGCCCTTAATCATTCTGGAATAAGTAACCAGAGTCAGTGTTGCGCAAATAATAAATACTACTATACCGATAACCGACGCCATGTAGTACTGCTTAAGTGTCGATTCGGATGTAATCTTAAACAACCATGTAATAAGAAGGTCTACATCCTTTGCGTTTGCCGCGGCAAGAGATGCATCTGTCGTTACATAGTCGCCTGTCAACAGGTAGATAACGTTAAAGTTATTAATGTTTCCTATAAATCCGGTAACAAGTGAAGGACCGGTAATAAATAGCATGTAAGGCATTGTGATCTTCCAGAATATCTGGAATTTATTTGCTCCGTCGATTCTCGCACTTTCAAGCTGATCGGAGGGAATATTCATAAGTATTCCGGTTGCAATAAGCATCTGATAAGGTACGCCGACCCAGATATTAATAAGGATGATCATTACATGAGTTAATCCGCTGGATGTCATGAAAGGTACATAACTCGTTGATATCCATCCCATTTCCTGCATAAAATCAGTTATGTGGAGCTGTTGTAAAATACCGTTTACTATTCCGTAGTTTCCAAACATCTTGCTTATAAGAAGAAGTGTTACAAACTGAGGAATTGCAATGGTTATTACAAAAAGAGTACGCCACATTTTCTTAAGTTTTGTATCCTGATGGTTTATAAGCATTGCAAGAAGTATACCGCCTATATATGTGGTAACTGTTGCAAGCGCTGCCCAGATAAGAGTCCAGATAAGGATCTTTCCGAAAGCATAACCAAAGGTGCTTCCCTGCTTATTTTGTATAAGCGTTAAGAAGTTTTTCCAGCCAACCCAGGTAAATAATGCGCTGGGAGGCTGATGAGCCGCATCGTAGTTTGTAAATGCGATACATACCATGAATATAATAGGTAATACGCACATGAACAAAACGCCTATAGCGGGAAGTGATAAAAGTGTGATATGGAATTTATCGTTTATAAGTTCACGAAGATCTTCTCTGAAATTATTAACGTGCTTTCCTTCCTTTTTGCGGAGCATCACACGATATGTAGCTTTGATATTTGCTATATATAAGAAAATGAATGCCACTATAACGCATATTCCCAAAACACCCATAAGAAGGATTAAAAGGGAATTGTCATAATCATTCACTGTTTTAGTCATAGTCAGAGGGTCAAATACCTCTTCGCGCTGAACCGTACCCAAAGTGTTCAGTTTAGAGATATAAGGCCAAGAAATATTTTTTGTAAACAATACAAAACCGGCCTCAAGCGCAGTCACAATAAGTCCCTTGATGACCTGGCCGCGTCCGATGTATCCCATGCCCATTATTATAAGGCTTAGTTTTACCCATATATCGCCCTTTGAAACCGCAGTCCCAAAATCGGCAAAATACTTTTGAAGTGCTTTAAAAAATCTCTTCATATCTTCTGCACCTTTTTTTAATAAGAGCCCATATACCCTAAGATATATGGGCTCATTTAGTTAATGTCTAAATTGGTTTATTATTCTGCTGCTGCAGTGATACCTGCTACTGCATCATCAAGAGCCTTCTGAACATCTTCAGCGGTTCCGTCATAGAGTGACTGACCAAGAGTTCCTGCAGGAGTCCAGAAGTTTCCGCCTACTCTCTGAAGATCAGCATATGCTGACTGAGCACCGAGTGCTGAAAGAGCGGGTGAAGAAATCTGAGAAGCTGCATTGATGTTTGCGGGGCCTTCCTGAGTGTTAGCACCAATCTTAAGCTGAGATGCCTCGTTTGTAATATACTCTGCAAGGAGCATTGCCCAACCTACGTTCTTGCTGTAAGAGTTAACACCTACAAGCTTGTATCCTGCAAATGAACCCTGCTGAACAGCTGAACCGTTTACATCAAAGGTAGGAAGCTTTACACAAGCTAAGTTGTCGCCGTATGCAGCCTGGAAATCTTCGATTGCCCAAGTACCGTCAACATAAGCGATAAGGTCTCCGTCCTTTGCCTGTGCACGAGCATCAGCATCGCCGATGGAGATAACTGCATCTGAAGAGCAAAGAGCCTTAACTGCCTCTGCTACTGCAAGACCGGTCTCACCATTCCAATCACAAACATTGTTTACGCCGTCCTCAGCAAGTGTGCAATTGCATCCAGCACCGCTGAAGAATCCATAGAGATACCAGCCGTTAGCGAAATCAAATCCGCACTTCTTACCCTGTGCTTCACAAGCAGCTACAAGATTCTCCCAAGAAGAAACATCTTCTTCTGAAAGAAGTGACTTGTCATAGATAAGGAAGTAACCGTTTGATGCGGTAAGAGGGTATGCATAGCATACACCGTTTAATGAAGCTGCGTTAACAGCACCTGCGCCGTTAGCAGCAACGGGATCGAAAGTATAAGTAGCGGTAACTGCCTGAAGTGCACCTGCCTGAACAAGCTCATTGAGCTGGTCATCAGCAAATACAAATACGTCTGCAGCTGCCTCAACGTCCTTAAGGATCTCATCCTTACAGGTTGACTCTGACTGAGCACCAATGGTGATATTGAAATCAACATCAGAATAAGTTGTCTTAAACTCGTCAACGAGTTCTTTCATAGTGTTCTGATAGCTCTCAAGCTCTGAGCACCAAAGAGTAAGATCAACTGTTCCCTCGGTAGCTGCGATAAGATTTGAGATAGCATCCTCTGAACCCTGAGCGATCTCAGCCTCAGCAGCGGGCTCCTCGGCAGTATCTGCAGCAGGGGTCTCGGTAGCTTCTGCAGCGGGTGTCTCGGTAGCATTGTCGGTAGTCTCAGCAGCGCCGCTGCATGCAGCAAGTGAAACTGCCATTGCCGCAGTCATAAGGACTGCAACTAACTTCTTTTTCATAAGTTTTTCCTCCTTACACATTATGTGCATTTTGAATCCGTATCTATATATATAGTGCGGATTACTGACTTATTTATTTTCAACCGGCCTTGTGCGCAACTAATTGCTCAATCTGCGCAACCGATTGTCTATGTCTATAAGATTACCAACTTGCTTTTACTATGTCAATCAAACAAATTACTTAAGATTACTGAAATATTTTGTGCATTTTGCACATTTTGGGTATTATGGAAACCGTTTTTTGACTTTATTTTATAGAACAAACCACTAATTCGAATTCAAACTGCACTTAAACAGTTACATTTTTGTGCTTTCTTTTAAGTTAATCTCATACTCCAAAAGAGTCTGTCTGTCCACACTCTCGCCTGAAATCATATCAAGTAAAACCTGGCACGCCTTACGGCCTATCTCCATGGTGTCAAACTTGAGAGATGTTATTGTAACCGGGAAGTTGTCAAGTAACTTACTGTGATGGCACGAAGCAACCTTCATCTGTTTGGGTATTGATATGCCCTTTTCCGCAAGATGATGAACCACCTCATCGCAAATATAATCGTCCTGGCATAAAATGCAGTCAGTTGTAGTTTTTAATAACTCTTCTACAGCCTTGCTAACCTGGATTTTGCTGGTAAGATTGGTATACACTATGCTGGTATCTACAGCTTTTCCCGCATCCTCAAGGCCATCCTTATATCCCTCATATCTGCGGATATTGACAGTCTGTTCCATTCCTCCGCCAAGATATGCAACCTTTTTGATTCCCTTGGACAAAAGCAGGCTCACAAGCTCGCGGCACCCGCCGTAGTTGTCGTGATCTACCGTGACAAGATTTTTATCTTCACTGTTGCCTATTGCCACAAAAGGAATCCCGGTGTTCTTTAAATACTCAACAAAAACATCGTCCTTATACAATCTGGTTAAAATCATGCCGTCAACCTTACGATTATTGACCATACGCTCTAAGGGCTTAATATTGCTTCCGTCGGTGGTGACGATGAGAAGATCGTAGTCATTCACCTGCGCAACTTCCTCTGCGCCGTGCATACAGGTATGGAAAAAAGGCATGTCAACAAGGTCTCTGACCTCAGGCATGATTATCGCTATATTATATGTCTTTGACTGGGCAAGGCTCCTGGCTGAAGCATTGGGATAAAAAGACTTTTCATTGATGTAAGCAAGAACTCTCTGCCTGGTTTCTTCTCCTATTCTTCCTTTTCCGGAAATAGCTCTTGAAACTGTACTTGCAGATACTCCGAGTGCTTTGGCCACATCGTGAATTGTAAGATTTTCCTTTGACTGATCTTTGTTTAAAGAATCCATTTTCTATCTACCTATAGGCTGTTTTATCGTGATTGCAACAAGTTGCGCAAAAATGCGCAATCGTTTGCACAGAACCATATTATCACGCTTAAGTATATTGTTTCAACTGTGATATTTGTACAATTCTATTATTCAAATTTGTGCACAATTCACTTTCAAACATACAAAAACCCTCTTCACTTTTTTGTAAAGAGGGTTTTCTTGTTTACAATACTATTTTTTTACAATACTATGACCTCATCTCCAACGACTTTAAACTTCACATCATATTCCCTGTATTTCATACCATAGATTCTGTCCGGATCGTCATGATAAGCAGGTCTGGGATCCTGTGATAAAAGTTCGGTTATCTCTTCCCTGTACTTATCATAACCATCGGTTTTAAATGTGACCTTAAGCTTTCTGTCCTTCGTATAATCCGTGAAGCCTCCCCTTGCTTCGGGATGTGCCTCAGTATACGGAAGATACGGTTTTATATCAAATATCGGTGTACCGTCCCTAATATCTGCCCCTAAAACATGAAGCACGGGACCTTTGTCCGTAATCTCGATTCTCTCAAGTTTTACAAGGCTCATGCCGATTGGATTCGGTCTAAAAGGTGACCTTGTCGCAAATACACCCTTATAGGTATTTCCGCCAAGCCTGGGCGGCCTTACCTGCGCTCTAAAGCTGCCTTTCTTTTCATCCACATCCTCAAACTGCCATAATATCCAGATGTAATCATACTCTTCAAGTCCTTCCACCGCCCTCTCATCCGAGTACTTATCCAAAAATGTTATGGTCCCGGGTAAGCTCTCTGCCAATCCGCTCTGGCGTGGCAGCCCAAACTTTTCCGTCATCGGACTGTGCATTTTTGCAATCACTTCAAGCTCCATATATCTTTTCCTTAAAGCTCATCCTTATTTCTTAAACACTTTTTATGCCTTCACTTAAAGCCTGTTCTTTAATGTTTTCCCTTAAAGCCTGTTCTTTAACGGTTTCCCATAAAGGCTATTCTTTTATATTTTCCCTAAGTCCCGCTATTATTCTGCCGTATTCCTTCATAAGCTCATCATTGTTAAGCACAACGTATTGTATATCCTTTTTCTTTATGGCCGCATCCATTTTTGTTGCCAGCTTGGACATTTCTATCGCACCTATATTTAGCGATGAGCTCTTAAGCGAATGCACCTTTATACGATAATTCTCGTAGTCCTCATCCTCGTAAAACTTTGTAAGCTTTTCCGTGAGATCGTTTTTAAGATAAGACTTTGCGATCTCCATAAAAAGTTCCGGATCATCTCCGCTGTACATAAGCGCAGTGTCGATATCAAGAAACTCCCCAAAATCTCTGCGAAGCTTTACGATTTCTCCGCCGTCAACGGTCTCTTTATTATCCTCTACACTGTAATACTTGCTTTCTCCAACATATCTGTCCGTTCCGGCGTAAACGCTATCTGCCCTTACGGGAATATTACCGTCGGCATATCCGCCAACGACTCCTTCATGCACATCCTTCTCGAGGAACTTACGAACCATATTTTCAAGGACTTCTCCCCTTAGAGGCTTACTTATATAATCATCAAAGCCCTCTTTTAAGTACTCTTCCTTTACTCCGTAGATGGCGTTAGCCGTAAGCATTACAACAGGCGTATTCTTGTTGATTCCGAGGGGATCTTCCTTAATCTTGTGAAGCGTCTCCACGCCATCCATCTCAGGCATCATGTGGTCCATAAATATAATGTCGTACTCGGTTCTCTCCGCAAGCTTTATAGCCTCAAATCCGTCGGAAGCCATATCTATCTTTATCTTGGTCTTTTTAAGCAGTCCGCAAAATACAACAAGGTTGGTATCAACATCATCGACCACCAAAATATGCGCGTCCGGTGCTTCAAAGCTGCTAACCCTCATAACCCCCGTATCTTCCATATCCGTAGGGCTGTATGAGCCTATAGGTGTCATATTCTCGATCTGCTGAGGTATTGTGACCGTAAATGTAGAGCCTTCGCCGTACACGCTTGTAACGCTTATCTCTCCGCCCATAAGGTCGAGGAGATGCTTTGCGATGGACAATCCCAGACCCGTGCCCTCAATATTTTTATTTCTTATTTCATCAATTCTTTTAAAGCTCTCAAAAAGCCTGTCAATCTCATCGGCCCTGATTCCTATTCCGGTATCCATGACCGCAATCTTCAGGTTAAATATTCCGTCCTTTGTAAAACCGCCCACCTTCATTCTGACGGTACCCTTGGGCGTGTATTTTACGGCATTGCTTAAGAGATTAACGACAATCTGTCTGATTCTGATAACATCGCCCACATATCCCGAAGGCAGGCTTTCATCCACATCTATCTTGAGTCCCAGATTTTTGTCATAAGCCTTTATTGAAATCAGATTGTAGCATTCATTTAAAAAAACACTCAGCTTGTAGGGTGCAGGCGAGATCTCAATCTTTCCGGACTCTATGCGCGATAAATCAAGCACATCATTTACAATACTTAAAAGAGAACGTCCGGCGCTGACAATTTTCTTGGAATATCCGATAACCTCCTTGTCATCGGTCTCCTTCATAATTATCTCATTAAGTCCCAAAATGGCATTTATGGGAGTTCTTATCTCATGCGACATATTGGCCAGGAAATTACTCTTTGCTCTGCTGGCCTCATTCGCCTCATATATAAGTTTGTTGGTCTCTGTCATATCGTGAATGACATATATGATACAAAACGGCTCTTTGTATCTGTCATATACGAATGTCGCTTCTATCTCGCACTCTATGCTTTTTTCAAGGCTTTTTGCTCTGAAGGTTGTAGCTGTACCGTCTTTGATAACAATATCCTGATCTTCGACATCAAAAATATCGGTGAGCTTGTTTCCTTTTTTTACGCTGCCCCCAAGCATATTTACGGCATAATGATTGGCCATCTCGAGATTTCCGTTTTGACCGAAAAGAAGTACCGCTGTATTAACAGACTCGTAAATATATTGTCCTAAGTTATTAATCGTAACGTTAAATGTGTTGGTCTCGTTTGCGGCTCTCCATATGATGAAAAGGCATATAAAACCTCCGATACCGGATGTGGGAATTGATGTATCAATAAGCTGAGGCAAAACAGTATCGGGAATGGCCATAGCCACCAAAAGCATATTTCCAACGGTTGCCTCTATCTCAAATGCCAACTCTCTCTTGGGTTTCTTTTTTAGGAACCAAAAGATGTCCATCATTACAAATGTCACAAAAATTACAGCCAGATATGCGTAATGATATTCCCTTTCAAAGCACTGCACCGAATAGTAAGAAGTTCTGTCCGCAGTCCTTATAAATATATTGATATCGGGCTTACCAAACACCACAAAATCCGATATAGCGGCAATAATATATATAATCGAGCATAAAACTCTTATTGGCTTTAATACATTTATGATGGATAAAAGAAGCATTGCTTCCGTAGTAAGAAAACCCAAAAGTCCAAACAGTCCCACATTACGGCAATAATAAGCGTAAGTGAGATTCTCGCAAAAGCCCATCACTCCGTACCCTGCGCACCATATGCACGAAAAAATGCCCATAAAAAGAATAAGGTATCGAACCGAGCCTGCCAGTTTGTCCTTAGTAAAGTAGCTGGCGCCTATAACAAGCCCCAGCACTCCAAATATAATTAATCCGGTATTGATTAAATTACCCATAGAAATTATCCTATAGCCTCTTTTATTTTATCTATAAGATTTTGATACTGTGCGAGAACCTTTTCATGATTCTCTTTAATAAAGTCTGCATTACCGTCAGCTGCGGCCAGTTCAAGCTCCTTTGCCTTTGCGGAAATATCCTCTCCTCCTATCATAAGAGATGTACTCTTGACTCCGTGAATCGTCACGCGATAATCCGTCCAGTTTTCCGCAGCATATTGCTCCTTTAAAGTCTCCACGAAGTTGCCCTCATAATAGTCCCTGAGCATATCCTCGTAAAGATCCTCCATTCCTCCGCAATATTCCAGTCCGAGTTCCAAGTTCAGTAAGTCCTTTAAATCACTTATCATACTTATACCTCCGGTAATTCTATACTTAATCTGTCACGTAAATCTGACTATCTCTGTCCTTTAATTATCGTACCTTTTCTTATCGCACCTTATCTTACTTACCTTATCTTAATTATCTTATCTTTCTGGCCTCTATATAGTAGCGTTTATCCTGCGCATGTCCCATAGAAAACGTCTTTCTGGGGAGAACTCCGTCGGCCATTACCGTTTTAAAGAGCTGTTCCTTTCCCATGGCAGGAAGCAAAAATGCCATATTTCCGGGCTTACGTCCAAGCACTTCAGCAGTCTCGTCTCCGTGGATATAATCTATATCGCATTTATTTTCTTCGATATACTTATCCAAAAACTCCTGAAGAGTTCCGACAGCAAGCTGTTTTTCCGGATTCGGAACCACTATAGCTCCGCTCTTAACACCGTAACAATATTTTATGATCTGACTCTTTTCATTAACCAATGGTTTTTTACCGGCATCGATCTCATCAATCGCATTGCCCTTAAGATCCTTCGTTTCAATCATAAAGCTGTCCGGATAATAAGCCTTAAACTTATTTAAAATATCCTTTGCATCCACCTCAAAAAGGCATCTGTGAATAGGCTCAAACGAAAGCGCATCATCATGGTTGTTTACGACTTCAACGAGCGCGTATTTTGAAGGAAGGCTGTCCCATTTATCCATTGGCGTGACCTTCTTCATATTTTCATAGCACTGCTTGGCTGTTGCAAGCGAATGGTTTCCGTCTCCCACTGCAAAAAGCATGGGACTTGCGCCTTTTAAACCGTATTTTTTCTCTGTGAGTTCAGGCGCCTTTAATGATAGAAGTGCCTTTGCGACCTCATCTTTTAGCTTATCCGTAAGCTTATATCCCACAATATGACCGCCGCCCTGTGAAAGATCAAAATCATAGAGCTTTTCCATTTTTTCTTTGGAAGCGCCGAGCGGCTCTATAACGCATCTCTCATCATCATCAATAAGGAGCATTACATGAGGCAGCTCAATGGGTGCATTCTCACGAACTTTAACTCTGGGGGGAATCCTCGATAAAACGGTTCCTTCCGTAGCTCTTATAAGCGCATTGTTTCCGGGCTTAAACTCGTAATCGTCTAAATCGACTTTTCCCACGATACCCTTTCTTATCCTGCCGTCTGACTGAGTTCTCTCAACATATATAAGAGCATCCTTTTCGCATTTAAAAACATTGCAATCAAGGTATTCTTTCATGTTGGAATTTATAGCTGCGATTCTCTCTTCAACATCATTGCCCCCGAGATAAACCTCGGGAAGTATCAGATTTAAAGCGGAAGGATTATTATCTGCTATCTGCGCTGCCTCCTCCCAGTAATCCGGCTCCGATGTAAACTGATCGCAGGCCACGACCGCCCATTTTTCCATGTCCGCATCCTTTGGCAGCAATACATCAGCCGGTGAAAATGCTACGTCTTCAAAAGTGTTACTCATTGTCTGTCAGCCCTTCTTTTTTCATATTCTTTGTGAGTGCGATGGAAAAGTGCCTTCTCCTCATACATTTTTTCATCTGCCTCATTTATTACTTTATCAAGTATATCTATGGATTCTATCGGAACTATCACTGCTCCGCAGCTTGCGCTGAAAAGATAAGGCATCTCGCCCTTATCGTTTTGCTTATTGACAAGCCCTCTGAATTTGTTACAAAACTCATCATCTTCATTTGGTCCGGGTATCTCAAAAAATTTGCAAAACGAAAACTCATCTCCTCCGAACCTGGCGCATACGCAGTTTTCATCCATAAGTTTTTTCATAAGGTCGGCAACAAGGCAAATAGCTCTGTCGCCTTCATGATGTCCGTACTTGTCATTTATAAGCTTTAATCCGTTTAAATCGATTGATGCTATCATAAATGCCTTATAAAGTCCGGACTTTTTCTTTTCCTCTATATGTTTAAAAAATCCTCTTCTGTTGTTTATACCGGTAAGATAGTCGGTGATATAAAGCTCTTCGAGCTTTTCATTTGCCGCTTTTATTTTATCGTTTGCCTTGAGATTTTTCAAAATCTGCAGCACATATGAAATTGCCTGAGACAGATTACGTGAAAAATATTCTATCTTTGTATAATCATAATCCTTTTGATGAGGCTTAAGTCCAAATGCAACATATCCGTAAACCTTATCCTGGACATGAAGCGGTAAGAAGCACACATTTCTGAGTTTATCTATTAATTCGGTTCTGCCCGGGAGCATTTCTCTGCTTCTGAACACCGTAAGCGGATATAAATCTTTTTGATACAAATGTGATTCCCACAAAAGTACCATCTGCCTGTCGTTTTGTGTCTCATCTGAAGAACCCGCTAAATCTTCCGGGATCACAAGCTCCGGTCCCAAAAGTTCATCTGTAAGAGCAATATCCTTCCTTAGACATACATAAATATCATCATATTCATCAAGATAACCTCTGTATCTTTCCGCATCCTTCATCATACTCAGAAGGTCTTTTTTTGCCGCCATTCTGGTGAGCATTGAGGCCATCATGTCAATAAAGCTTCTGGTGGAACTTAATTCATTATAAAGACTTTGCATCATTCCGTTTACACCGACATTCGAGGTTTTGCAGCACCCGCAGGACTCTGAAAATCTGGTGTTAAAAGGCACCACGTAATGATTTAAAGAACTCTTTCTGTTGCCAATACATGAAAGTATGGCATCAACAGCCATAAATCCGCTTCTCTCTAAGTCTGTCTCTGCGGTAGTAAGTCTGGGGACTGCATATTTCTCGCTTTCAATTCCGTCAAAGCCTGTAACGATTACATCATCAGGTACTTTTAACCCTTTTTTGTTCAGCTCATCGCAAATAACCATTGCCATGGTATCATTTGCCGCAATAAAAGCATCCGGAAGAGGCTTCCCGCTTTCCAAAAATTCACAGATAGTCTTTCTGGCAGGTCCGTCCCAGAAATCGCCGTAGCCGATATAATCCTCGGGCAATTCTGCGCCGTAACGGTTTATTATTCTTTTGGCGGCATCAACTCTGTCATCTGAAAAGCTGTTGTCCTTTACGCCTGCCATCATATAAAATTTTCTGCATGAATGTACTGTGATAAGATGCTCGACAATCTCCTCAAATGCACGGGTATAATCGTAAGTTATACTGATGCAATCGGGGATTTTTCTGTCTATTGATATTACGGGAAGATTATGTTCCTTCCCGTATTTTATGATTTGGTCATTAACCTTTGAACTCTTGATTTTTTCAGGGAATAGAATAATTCCGCAAAGATGTCTGTAATCTATTAGCTCAAAAATACTCTCCTCTCCTTTGTCGTGCAGATCTTTGTTAACCAATTCGACAAAGGAGTTATATATTTCTACATTGAGTCCTCTTTCCTCAGCGCGTCTTGTGATGGCTTTGATTGAATCCGACTGAACATTTTCATTCATTTTCACAATACACACTGCAATGGTGTTTCTACTCATAGTTTCCCTCTTAATTCGAAGCTGATTTTTGCCTTGTAAATCTAGTATTCAGTTTCCGAAAACACACTTTCAAAGCACCTTTAAGTATAACATATCCCTAGTATTTCATAAAGAGAGGAGCGAATTTTTTGGCAATTAAATATATAGGATCCTCCAACGCCCTTCTGGCATTTTTCAGTTCCTTTCTGATCTCTATATGCTGAGGGCAATGTTTCTCGCAAAGTCCGCATTCTACGCAGTTTGCAGGACCCGTATAGTCTTTCCTGAGTGCAGTGCACATATAATATTCTCTGAAAGAATTGATATAACCGTCGGATGCTCTCCTGTTATAAGCCGCAAAAATTCCGGGTATATCAACGTTTTTGGGACAAGGAACACAGTACCTGCATCCGGTACAGCCAACCTTCATTTTAGACTCTATCGCCTTTATTACGGTCTCATACAGTTTCCTGTCTTCCTCGGTGAGTTCATGTTCCTTTACATCCGAGGCAATACGGCAATTTTCCTCCACCATCTCAATAGAGTTCATTCCGGAAAGCACGCATGTGACCTCAGGTTGTTCCCATAGCCATCTGAGGCCCCATTCCGCGGGAGTTCTCTTTATTGGATGTTTTTCAAATGCATTTAAGGCATCCTTGGGAAGATTGTTTACAAGTCTTCCCCCTCTTAAAGGCTCCATTATAACAACCGGAATTTTCTTTTGGGCTGCGGCATTAAGACCGGTTCTTCCCGCCTGCGAATTCTCATCAAGATAATTGTACTGAATCTGGCAAAAATCCCAATCATAGGCGTCAAGAAGCTCTATAAACATATCGGAATTTCCGTGATAAGAAAAACCAACCTGTTCAATCTCGCCCGTCTTTTTCTTTTCCTCGAGCCAATCCTTTACGCCGAGTTCCACAAGTCTGTTCCAGGTCTTTATATCTGTAAGCATATGCATCAGATAATAGTTTACATGGTCGGTTCTAAGTCTTTTTAGTTCCTCTTTAAAAAACTTATCCGGATCGGAAGGCTGTTTAATTAAATAATGTGGGAGCTTGGTTGCAATCCTGATCTTATCTCTGATACCGTTTTTCTCAAAAATCTCGCCGATAAGCGCTTCGCTTCCCGAGTATACATAGGCTGTGTCAAAATAGTTTACTCCCAGCTCTATTGCACGCATAACCTCGCTTTCGGCCTTTTCAAAATCAATCTTTCCGGCTTTGGTTGTAAATCTCATGCATCCAAAGCCGAGAAGTGATACATCATTTCCTTTTCTGTCTTTTCTGTACTGCATAAATGTACCTCTTTCTTTATATACTAGAGCACTCTCTGGTCAAAATCCGTGCCGCTCTCGTCCCTCATCTTTTTCTTATACGGCTCCGGATCTTTTTCCATCTTAAGCATGATTTCTAACGACTCCAAAAAAAGTCTCTCTGTTTTATAGCGGTTCATCTCCTCGCGCCTGTCCATATACGCTTTAAAATGGTCTACCTGCCATACTAAAATATCAGTAAGATGAAATCCCGCAACCTCGTAACCGTCCCAAAAATTCCCGGTATCATGATAGTAGGCAAGTTCTTTTAATACGCCTTCGCTGGTAAGGATATCCTTCCACAGATTCTCCGCATAAGCCTCATCTTTGCCTGCCTTACCGGATAGGTTTATTATAAAATTATGAAGCGCTTCAAACGCCCTTTTCTGCTCTTCGGTCATATATCTGCCTTTCCGTTACATATACTAAAAAAATATAGTAAGATTTTCATTTTATGTTGTATTTAAATGTACCTCTTATTTTACAACAAAAATACCCATCGGGAAATTTCCCGACAGGTATTTTAGAATTAATTAATATTTGGATAGACTATTTTATCTTCCGATGTTCATCTGACCGGGCATCTGCTGATTGTTCATTCCCATCTGACCACCCATCTGACCGGGCATTTGCTGACCGGGCATCTCGGGCATCTGGCCCTGCATCTGCTGGCCGGGCATCTCGGGCATCTGGCCCTGCATCTGCTGACCGGACATCTCAGGCATCTGGCCATTCATATTTCCCATAGACTGTTCACCGCTCATTCCGGGCATCTTCTGATTCTGCACTTCATTACCCACACTCTGTCCGGGAAGGCTTCCTGAATCAGTGCCCTGATTCTGAGTCATTTCGTTCATTTGCTCAGGCATTTGCTGATTATACATACCCGTCTGGCCGCCCATAGCTCCGTCACAGCTTGCTCCACAATTATTTTCAAGGCATCCGTCTGCTACATAACAGCTTCCTACAAAATCGAGACCCGCCTCGCCGCCGGTAGTTCCGCTCTTTACAACTGTATAACCGCCGGTTATATTGATGTTTCCGTTTGAATCAAGTCCGTCACCGTTGCAATTAATATTCCAGGTTCCGCCGGTGATATTAATTGAAAACTCCATTTCAGAAGAATATGTTCCGTCGCTGTTTGCGGCATTTACTCCGTCATCGGATGCATTTACTGTTCCGCTTCCTCCAAAGAGGTTAACTACAGTACCCTCAATTCCTTCTACACAGCTCTTTATATAAACACTGGGGCCGCTTCCGTCCGAGGAACCTAAGGTAATAATTCTGTCGGCATGAAGCGCGTCATCTCCGGCTGTAATATTGATATTTCCGCTAAGAATAGTTAAATCGTATCCTGCATTAATGGCATCGTTAGCTGCATTAATATTGATAGTAAGAGAACCATCTATCACAAATGAAGGATAATCGGCATCTCCAACCTTGATACCGTTCTTACAAGATGAAGCATCAATATTTAATGTACCGGTTCCTGTTAAGTATACATTTGAACCATCCTTTGCCTTTATAGCGGCTCCGTCAAAAGCATCTGCCACTTCGGTATCGGTTGATTCTTCGTCTGAAGGATCTTCAGCATCTGTGAGATTTACAGTTCCTTCGATAATAAGCTTTACTTCAGAAGTTTTATTAAGTGATACTGTAGCTCCGGTAGTGCTGGTAAGATCAAGATCCTTAAGGATAAGCACTACACCTGTGGTACCTTTTTTAACTGTAATATTTCCGTCTGAGCAGCTGCCTGTGACGATATAAGTTCCTGCTTCTGAGATCTTAATATCATTGTTGCTGTCGCTCATAACATAGGTTGTAGCGTTTGAATAATCTGCGGTAAGTGAAGCTGCCGTATTTGTAACAGTACTTGTAACTATATCTGTAGGAGAATCGGCATAGGTGGCATTTCCCATCATCATATCCTGTCCCTGCATTCCCTGGGTAACTCCAAAGCCTCCCAGCTCGTTCCCCAAGCTGTTTTCGTAACCGCTTATGGAATTTCCGATATTATCAAACATGTTTCCAATGCTATTCCTGGCTTGATCCATTTGCTGCTGCATAAAGCTTCCGAAGCTAAATGATTTTGACTCTGCCGCATATGTTGACATTGAGCCTGCTCCGACTGCCGATGCAAGAATGATTCCTGCAGATACTGCTGTAACTTTTTTAATCATATTTCTACGCATAAAATTTGTCCTCCTGATATTTAACATATTTAAACTTTAAATTCTTCTCTAAAGATGAACCTTTTTGGTTCTATGTTAAAATATTCGGAGGACATTTTAAAAAAAGTGGGGTATCCTGAAATTTTTTATTTTTTATGGTGCATCTGCCGGCTTTTCTCCGGCAGGATTGCCGCCATCCATATTGCCTGTATTTCCGTTCGGTGCGTTCTCGCCTGCCGGAGCATTTCCATCGGGCTTTTCTCCCTCGCTTCCGCTTATCGGTCCGTTCCCCTCGCCTTCCGGCTTTACATCATCGCCCGGCTTAATGTTTCCTTCTCCTTCCGGTTTTGTGGTAATCTCTTGATTATCATCCTGAGGCTTTTCGCCTTCAACGGGAACAGGGCTATCGCCACTGTTATTCACAGCTTCGCCACCCGGCTTTTCTCCCTCGCCTTCATTTTCCGGTTTTACTTCACCGCCTTCACCTTCCGGTTTTGCTTCATCTCCCTCATTTGCGGGTTTTACTCCGTCTCCCTCATTTGCGGGTTTTGTTCCCTCTTCCGGCTTTAATTCAGTTCCTTCATTTAAGCCATCTTCAGGCTCTTTATAACTGTCTTCGTTTCCATGTTCTTTGTAGTACTTATACTTACCGGTACTCATATTGTTTTCCTTTGCCGCTCTTCTGTCTTCAAAGGAACTCTTTGACATTTCAACATTCTTTGTGCCATTAAAGCTTTCACAGGTTTCCATTACTCTTTGTGAAATATTCTCCCTGCGCTTTTCGTTGTCGGAAGCTATATCTATTATAAGAGTTTCATCGCTGTCTGCGGCAGCATCTCCTATCAATACCTCTCTGGTTTTTTCTATTGCCTCTTCGACAGTATCAAAACGTATATTTCTTTCATAAAGTTCAGCCACAGCTTCCTGTGAATCCTCGTCGACAGCCGTCACTGAAATTACTCTGCCCAGATTATTGATTGCAAGTTCTACGGAAGAATCTCCATCAACAGTAACGTATGATGATGCATAAGCGGTCTGTGAATATGTTCCTCCCACAACAAGAAGTACAGCAGCAGCCGCGGCAATACCACGGTATAAAGGCTTAAATTTAACCACGGCTTTTTTCTTATAATCATCTGTATCAATAGTCTCTCCGACGGTCAGTTTTGCATTCAGGTTTTCAAATACTCCGTCAGTTCTAAGCACCGATGATATTGAATTTTTAACTTCAACCACTACTGCTTTCATTATTGCTTCCTCTTTTGTAATATAACCATGGGTTATATCGCTGTTATCTGTCTTTGCCTTACCCGCTGTCTATATTCAAATACTCTTTTATGAATCTTAAATACTCGGAAATTATCGGGTACTCGCCTGTGAGTATCTCCGAAGCGGCAATTATATATTTTCTGTGCCTTTCCAAAATCTTTTCCTTCACCCCCGTGAGCTTTTTTAAATCGCTTACGGGAAGTGAGTGTGATTTTTTCATTTTTTCGTACAAATCCTTGTTTTTGAATATCTCGCAAACAACTATGGCACAAGCTTTTTTGGTTTTTTCCGCGTGCGGCGAACTCTCAGCCAGATCAGAAAACTCAATTCCGTATTCCTTCAGCACTTCACTGATTGCATTTATTTCGTCCACCGTCGGTGAAGTTCCGGGCTCTGCCTCTCTGCTTCTTCCTTCTGCCATGGAACTTTCGGCAGTCTTTTTCATTATCTCCAGCTGAACGGATGTTATTTCATCATCACCCGGAGAATCTGCATCTATAGCCCTGGGCTCCACACTTACCTCTCTGGAAAACTTTTCGTTAGACCTTATATAATCTATAAGCCTTCTTTTAATGATGAGTGACGCAAAGGATGAAAATGCACCCTTTGAATCGTCGTAGCTGTCTATCGCTTCCGAAAAAGCTATAAGGGCTATGGAGTACTCGTCATCGCTTTCGCTTACAAAACGATTGAGTGTTTTATAAGCCGCGGATATTATGAACTTTTTATTTTCACCTATGAAACGGTTGAGCAAATCTTTATCCGCTCTCGCTTCCAGGGCTTTTTTTCCGAATTCATCCATAGAGATACTTTCGTTAATTATTATTATATTCGCTAACAGTTAAAAAATTTTGGGGGTAAAAACATAATAAAATAATATCAGAATTGAAAAAAACAGCAAACCTTTATTTAAAAGCTTGCTGTCTTTTCTTTATAACACTTCAAAGGAAAATGAAATAACTTTATATCCCGTATCTTCCACTACTCTTCTAACGGTTTCTTCATCCAACGGCTTTTCGCTGACAACGACCGTCTCACCTTTTTTATGTGATGACACAACCGTCTTGACCTTAAAATTATTGCGAATACAGTCATTCATATGTGACTCACACATTCCGCACATCATTCCGTCAATCTCCAGTGTGGTTCTCACCATTCCTTCTTTTCCTTTGACCTTTTTGGATTTCGACGGACTGCCGCAGGAGCCGCCGCACGACGAACACTCCCCTCCGCAATCAATTATTTTCTCGCCGCGCTTTTTCTTTCTTATCATATTGCCTACGATAAGCCCTACTATTATAAGCACTACTACTCCGGCAAGTATAGTTCCCAGGTTGTTTGCAAAAAACTCGTTCATTTTCAGTTCCTCAAAAAATGCCGGGAGATACATATCGTAACCCCCGGCACCCGTATTTAATAATTATTTAAGCTCAGTAGCTTCCTTGTAAGGCTTAAAAAGCATGAAGCAGATAAATACTATAAATGCTACAGAAACGATAAGTCCAACTACGTTTAATCCTCCGGTAAAGATTGAACCGATCTGATAAACAATAAGTGAAATTACGTATGCAAAGATGCACTGATATCCGATTGCGAACCAAGTCCACTTTGCACTGTTCATCTCTCTCTTAATTGCACCGATAGCTGCGAAGCAAGGAGCGCAAAGAAGGTTGAAGATAAGGAATGAGAAGCCTGCAAGCCTTGTAAGGCCTTCGAAATCGAGTACTCCGAATACTCCGACAACTTCTTCCTTTGCAACAAGACCCATGATAGTAGCAACGGTTGCACGGATATTGCCAAATCCAAGGGGCTTAAAGATAAATGCTATAGCGTTTCCTACAATACCGAGTACGCTTGCCTCAAGCTCAAGCTCGGTAGAGAATCCAAATCCGCTCTCTGTCATTCCGAATACGCTGCCGGCCCAGATAACGATGGATGAAAGAAGGATAACGGTTCCTGCCTTCTTGATGAAGGACCATCCTCTCTCCCACATTGAACGCATTACGTTTCCAAATGTAGGCCAGTGGTAAGCGGGAAGCTCCATAACGAAAGGAGCGGGCTGACCGGAGAACATCTTGGTCTTCTTAAGGATAATACCTGAAATAACGATTGCTGCTACTCCGATAAAGTATGAAGCGGGTGCAATCCAAGGTGAATTTCCAAAAAGTGCTGCTGAAATAAGAGCGATGATGGGAAGTTTAGCTCCGCAAGGGATGAAGGTCGTAGTCATAATAGTCATACGACGGTCACGCTCGTTCTCAATTGTTCTTGAAGCCATAACACCGGGAACTCCGCATCCTGAGCCGATGAGCATAGGGATGAAGGATTTTCCGGAAAGTCCAAACTTTCTAAAGATACGGTCCATAACGAATGCAACTCTGGCCATATATCCGCAAGCCTCAAGGAATGCAAGGAATATGAAGAGCACAAGCATCTGAGGAACGAATCCGAGTACAGCTCCAACACCGGCTACAATACCGTCAAGGATAAGGCTCTTAAGCCACTCAGCACAACCGATCTTGTCAAGAAGTCCCTCTACAAGAACGGGAATACCGGGTACCCATACACCGTACTCTGAAGTATCGGGAGCACCTTCAAGTGAAGCATCAACTGCCTCTGAGATATCATATCCTTCCGCTGCAAGGGAGTCAGCATATGAACCCATAGCCTCGTCAAATCCGCCGAAGTCCTCATCCTCCATTGCACCGAGAATATCTTCAGCACCGATTACACCTGCATCAGCAGCTGCTGATACAGTAGATGTGATTTCATCAGTCCAAACATTGTCTACCGCATACTCGGTCATAGCTTCGTCATACTCGCTTACACCGATACCAAAGAGGTGGAATCCGTCTCCGAAAAGTCCGTCGTTGGTCCAATCGGTAACCCATGTTCCTACAGTTGTAACCGAAATATAGTAAACGATGAACATTACCACTGCAAAAATAGGAAGTGCAAGCCATCTGTTGGTTACGACCTTATCAATCTTATCAGAAACAGTAAGGTTTCCTCTGTTCTTTTTCTTATAAGTAGCTTTCATAAGCTCAGCGATGTAGATATATCTCTCATTTGTGATGATAGACTCTGCATCGTCATCAAGCTCTTTTTCAGCTGCTTTAATATCGTCCTCAATATGATCAAGAACGCTCTTTTCAATCTTTAACTGCTCAATAACCTTCTCGTCTCTCTCGAAGATTTTGATAGCATACCATCTCTGCTTATCTGCATCCATGTTATGAATGGCAGCTTCCTCGATATGAGCAAGTGCGTGTTCTACAGGGCCTGAGAAAGTGTGATGAGGAATTTCCTTCTTAGCCTTTGCAGCTTCGATTGCTGCTTCAGCAGCTTCCATAATTCCGTCATTCTTAAGAGCAGAAATTTCAACAATCTTGCATCCGAGCTCTTTTGAAAGCTCAGGTACATTGATCTTGTCGCCGTTTTTCTTGACAACATCCATCATGTTGATTGCAACTACAACAGGAATACCAAGCTCAATAAGCTGGGTGGTGAGATAAAGGTTTCTCTCAAGGTTAGTACCGTCTACAATATTGAGGATCGCGTCAGGGCGCTCGTTTATAAGATAATTTCTTGCTACAACTTCCTCAAGTGTATAAGGTGAAAGTGAATAAATACCCGGAAGGTCGGTAATAACCACATCATCATGCTTCTTTAATTTACCTTCCTTTTTCTCTACAGTTACTCCGGGCCAGTTTCCTACAAACTGATTGGAACCCGTAAGAGCATTAAACAAAGTGGTTTTACCACAGTTAGGGTTACCCGCAAGGGCAATTTTAAGTTCCATCTGTTACTCCTTTTTCATTCTCATTTGCTTTGTTTGGTTGAAAAATGCTTTATACAAGTTCTGTTTCAATCATCTCAGCATCTGCTTTTCTAAGTGAAAGTTCATATCCGCGAACAGTTACCTCTACGGGATCTCCCAAAGGTGCAACCTTGCGAACATAGATTTCGGTACCTTTTGTAATACCCATATCCATGATTCTTCTCTTTACAGCACCTTCACCGGAAAGCTTTAAAACCTTGACGGTCTGACCAATCTTAGCCTGCTTAAGTGTCATATCAGTCTCCTCCTGTTTAGTTCTATACCATAATCTTCATAGCCATCTCCTGGCTTATCGCGATTCTGGACTCCTTAACATTTACGATTACATTTCCGCCGTTAGAAGTCACCAAAGTGACAAATCCGCCCGGAACGAATCCTAAATCCTCCAGATGTTTTTTTACATCCGGAGAGCCCCCCACCTTTTTAATAATGTTTTCTTCACCGGCATCAGCCAAAGTTAAAGGCATCATAAATACTTCCTTTACATACACATAAATTTATGTAGTTAGATTTCTCTAACCTTACATAGATTACTCTATCTGAGAATAGTTGTCAACAACTTGTTGAAAAAATTCTTCGACTTTTTTCAATTAAACAGATGAAATTCCCTGGCGTTTCCACGCAATTTAATACAAAAGCTTGCGTTTTCCTACCTATTATATTTAAATATTACTTCCATACAAATGTAGAGTTTCCTGCTTCCAGCCCGTCGATCAATATATTCTGGCCGGTACAAAACCTGTTAACAGCAGTCATAAAATACGCCCAATCAGCGGTTTCTTCAACGCTCATCCACCTTTTTAAAGGTGTCAGATCCATGATTTGATTCCACAATTCCTCATCATCAATAACAGGAGCATTAAGCTCTGTTATCACCCCTCCGAAGTCTAAGCTGTTACATGTAGCTCCAAACTGCGCTATACGAAGGGCCACATTTTTAGCGTAGGTAACAACTCCTCCCTTGCTGGCAGCATAAACCGGAAATTCCGAACCCGTATGCACACAGGCAGAGCCTATCATAAGAATGGACTTTATACCTTGGTGTATTCCGTAATGCTCTGTAATATCTATGGTACCAAGCAGATTTACGGCCACATCATCCTCATTTTGAACTCCTGCATTATTTACCAATATATCTACAGGCTCTATCTCGGGATACATTTTTGTCTTTCTGATATCTACCGTATAATGCGTATAGTCTTTATGGTCTATGGTGCCGGGATTTATATCAAAGCCGGTGACTTTATGCCCTTCCTTTAAAAACTTTTCGGCTATGGCTTTCCCGATTCCTCTCGCCGTTCCGGTAACTAGTACGTGCATAATTACTCCTTTCCAAAAAATAAAGCGTAGCCAAAAGCTACGCTTTAAAA
>JAIKXH010000060.1 GCA_024684215.1 Lachnospiraceae bacterium | reverse complement strand
CTGCCATTTACTGATACTTTTGAAAAATCAACTTCATAGCACTTTCCGCCCACAAATGCGGAGGTATCAACCTTTGAATCATTTATATACATGTCAAAAGATGTTACTTCCGGGTCCGCAGCCACATATAACTTTCCCTGGCCGCTGTAATAATCAAATCCCATTATGTCATTTAAGGCAAGGGTATCATCTGCAAAACCTCTCCACTCAGGAAAGCTGACGTCCACTTGCCATTGCGACTGCGGCAAGCAAATACATTCGGATAAAGACAGGTTGATTTTTTTGTTCAAGCCCTCACTGACGGTATCTGCTACGCCTGTTATTTCTTCGTCATAACCGTTGTTTAAAGTATTTTCCGACACACCATTTACGGTGTCTTCGGATGCATCTAATGTATTTTCCCCTGATGCATCATAGATGTTTTCTTCTGCAGCATCTATGATATTCTCTACACTGTTTTCCGCTGATTCTTCCGTCTTGTCAGATATGCTGTATTTATTCTGTATCAAAGAACAGCCACTAAACGATAATGCTATAAGAAGGCATGATAGCGCACATGATATAACAGCTCTGAAATTTATTCTCTCTCCGTTAAGCCTCATCTTCTTCCCCTATTTCCTCCATGCACTTGGCAAAATCCGCCTGGTATGCGGACTCTTCTTCAGTCCTTTTAAGCCTTATACTGTCATCAACCGAAACCTTCTCTGCCTTTAACCATTTTAAATGCGACTTTGCTTTCTCGCTTTTAATTGAAACCTGCGTATACTCAGGTCCTATCAAAAGGAGTTTTAACGCATCTGCAGGGTCCAAAAAGCCGCTGCTTAATATCCCAAAAGTATCATAAATTGTATCATTGGCAATCGGCCCGATTATAACATCAGCATCTAATGTATCGTTAAATCTGCGATTGGCAAAAATATAATCAAACCATCCGGAATCCCTGGATAGTCTTACAATATCCAGTCCTTCCGTATCAAACTCATACTCATTTATGTAAGCATCCTTTGATGCCCATCTTTTACAGAATTCATAATCGGGTGAAAGATAAAATCCCTGCCCGAAATCCGCGTTTTTTCTGCCGTGAAATATATCAGGGTCCTTAATAATGATGTCACTGGTATGGAACAGCTTCATATGTTTTCCTCGTATGCTTTCGAAATGTTGTGTTCATATGATATCTAATAAAAATATTACTTCCTTTTCCGGCACTTATTCATACAAAAGGTATTTTCCCCTTATACCGGAAAACTCTGTCAGTTCATCCTTCCACGAATCCTCTATCTCATCCGCTAAAGCCTTAACCTCAAAGTCTTCTGCTTTTACCCCTTCAACGATCTTTAACCTGACTTCATCGGTGCCCATAAGTAAATCAATCCAATAATGCCCGTTTTTATCGGGATTTCCGAAAAATTTTCCGTCAGAATAATTCTTTGTATAATCGGCATAAGCACTTATCAGATATTCTAAATTGATACCTTCCTTTTGAATACTTGCTATTTCGGTATCTAACAGACTTTTACCGGTTAACGTAATACCTTCGTATTGAGGGTTCTTTGCTCCTTCCATACTAACCGGAGTAAACAAATAATCATACCCATCAATCCCCTCAAAATAAGGACTTCCGTATATTTCAAATGGATATTCTGTGCCTCTTCCGACCGAGACAACGGTGTTTTCAAAATAGCATGTAGAAGGATACAGATACACTGCTCTCATATCCTTTAGATTAGGCGACGGCCTTTTTACAAGTTTATATAAATCATTATGACAATAATCCTTACACTTTATAACGGTCAGATCAAGGCTGTCTGCCCCGGCCCGCAGCCATCCCTCACCGTTTATCATAAGTGCCAGCTCTCCCAAAGTCATTCCGTGGACTACAGGCAGTTTCAGCATCCCTACTCCCGATTTAAATTCATCCTTTAAAATCGGCCCATCCACATAAAAACCGTTGGGATTTGGCCTGTCGAGGAGTATAACACTTTTGCCGGCATCGGCGCACTCGTTCATCAGGTTGTACATCGTGATATAGTAAGTGTAATATCTGACACCGATATCCTGAATATCGATCACAAGTGTATCAAACTTATCCATCGCCCCGTCAGATGTAATACTTCCTCCGCCGTACAGAGATTTAATAGGCACACCGGTTTTTGCATCCAAAGAATCATCAACAGATGCTCCTGCATCGGCGTCACCCCTGAAACCATGTTCCGGGCTAAATATCAAAGTGACATTAACGCCCTTTGAAATAAGAGCATCCAGAATATGCACCCCTATAAAATCCGAATCAAACATTGTTTCGGACACTTCCGAGTATGTCACCTGAGTTCTGACAACCCCTGTTTGATTTGAATAAAGCGCTACTCTTTTGCCTTCAAGAAGAGGTATGTACTCATCAAAACATTCGTCCCCGAGAACCACTTTCTCATTTGCACTTAAAGAGTTTTCTGCTAAATCTTTATCAGTTACAGATAGACCATTTTCAGTTACACCATTTTCAGTTACACCATTTTCAGTTACCTCTAAGCCCTTATCTTCTTTTGATATGTCATTAGCAGCCGATTCATCGTTATTTTTTCCACATCCCGCAGCGGTAAATATCAACGAAAAAAGCAATATGAAAATAATTGTCTTTCTTGCTTTCGCCTTCATTTGATCACCTAATTAAAATGCTTAAAAAAAATCCTATAAAATGCTTTATCAAAACAATTAAGTTACCTTAAATTATATCATTCAATTACTTCCTTGTGTTATAATATTATAGATTAAAAAACCGGTGCAATCAGAATTCTATTTACACCGGACCTAAATGTACACTCAGATTATTGCACTAAATCAGCTTAAAGGATGTTTATATGAGCAAAGAAATAATTGTCGGCGTAGATTCCGATTACGCTACTTTAACAGAGGCCATTGCCTCACTTCCCCAAAATGATGAAATCTACACTATAAAGATCAAACCGGGCAGCTACTACGAAAAAATAGAACTTCGTCGCGGAAACCTGGTTATCGAAGGAATGGGCAATTTCCCCAGCGAAGTGGAGCTTACCTATGATGACTGTGCAAGACAGGACATGCCTGACGGCACAAAAAGAGGCACATTCCGTTCCTATTCATTTTTTATAGATGCCGATAATGTTACCTTGAGAAATCTGACCATTTCCAATACCTCCGGCCCAGAAAGTGAAGCATGGCAAGCCATTGCTTTATATGCCGACGGTGATAATCTGACTTTTGAAAACATACGTCTTATCGGTCACCAGGATACGCTTTTTACCGGACCTCTTCCTCCAAAGGAAATACAGCCCGGCGGATTTATAGGTCCAAAACAATACGACGAACGGATTAACGGCAGGCAGATGTACAAAAACTGCTATATTTGCGGAAATGTAGATTTTATTTTCGGAAGTGCAACCGCATACTTTGACAGCTGCACTATAGAATCCGTTGCCAGAGCTTTCAAAAATAAATCCGAATCAAAAAATCCTTCGGACGAAGTCCAGGGTTACACATGCGCACCATCCACTCCCGAAGGACAAGCTTACGGATATATATTTAAAAATTGTGATTTTATATCAAAAGACTGTCCTTCAAGGTCTGTATACTTAGGTAGGCCATGGAGAGATTACGCAAAATCCGTTTATATCGACTGCAGTTTTGGCGATCATATCATGGATGAAGGCTTCCATGACTGGAACAAAGAGCTTGCCAGAGAAGTCTCCTACTTTGCGGTGTTAAATTGCTATCGTCCCGACGGTAAAGCATATTGCCCCACTGCGGATTTTGTTAAGTGTTTGACCGATGAAGACCTTAACCATTACACCGTAGAAAACGCCTTTAAAACCAGATAATATCATATTTAAATCTTATGGAATGATTATTTCCGGATATAAAAAATACAGGGATTACTCCCTGTATTTTTTTTCAGTCGTAAATTTTCATCAAATCATAAAAATCTTACAAAAAATCCAATTTTTGTGTACTAATTTACACCGAATCATATATTCCCTGTATAAATTCTCTCGCAGCTACCGCATTCTCAGGAACTGTATTTTCAAGTGTCGCATGCATGAAAGGCTTCTTCTCTTTTACAAACTTTAAGATGCGATCGTACTTCATCTCTCCGGTGCCGCAAGCAACGGATTTAAGCCCACCGTCTTCTACCACAAAATCCTTTAAGTGAAGCATCGCTATATCATCGCCAAGTAAATCGATTGCTTCCTCAAATATTTCTTCCCTGTTTTGGTAATTACTGATATCAAGCATATTTACAGGATCGAAAATTATCTGAAGATTAGGAGAACCGACTCTGTCGAGCACTTCGCGTGCTCTTTTTGGATTCCATACAATATGTTTAAAGACAGGCTCAATAGCAAATATCACGCCGAATTCTTCAGCACATTTTACCACCGGCTTTACTCTCTCGATAAAAATATCAAGCGCATCCTCGGAATGATTATTCTCCTCAAACTTGTACTCTTCATTTACCGCTCCGGTTTCGGTTCCAACAACACCGGCGCCGAGAAGCCCGGCAAACCTAATATTTGCAAAATACCTTGCATAGGTCTTTTTCATTGTCTCTTCATTGGGATTTGCAAGGTTTAAATAACAACCCAAAACCGCAATATCCTGATCATATTTTGCAAAAAGCTTTTTTAAATGCATAGCAAGTCCGGGTGTGAGCGCCCCGTTATCGGTGGGGAATTCGCTTATAACCTTAGCAAGTGCCAAATGACCGCACTTAAATCCTTGCTCTTTTGCTATTAAAAGTCTCTCCTCAAGAGGGGCTTTTTTTATATCATGTAATCTGATTCCAAGCTGCATAATATACTCCGTACAAAAATTTAAATAAATTTTATATCAAGTTTATTGTCCGAAACATTCTCTACAGTAGGTGCATTATCAATACTTCCCTCGATGGAAACGTTATTGGCAACAGCCTCTTTAACATTTTTAAGATAAACGCCCACACCGGAAAGCTTAGGGAAACCATCCATCATAATGGGACACTGAGGTGTGCGCTTCCCTTCGGGAAGATATGAAACCTTACAATTATCAAGTTCTATCTTCTCAATAGGTGACTCGGGAAGGCCGTTGGCACATACAAATGATGCATCAACACCGGTACATACAACATCCTTTACGGTAATCGAACCAATCTTGGGTGTTCTGTAATCTACAGGGAACGGATTCTGATTCTGTACATAATCAGTATGTCCGTCGGGATCACAGAAATAGAACATATTAACTGTGATAGGCATATGAACTCTATCCATAACAAGGTCTTCAAATCTAAGGTCTGTGATATATGAACGCTCACCGCGTCCTCTCCTTGTCTTTATGCGAAGTCCTCTGTCGGTCTCTGAAAATACACATTTAGAGACTCTTACGCCTCTTACGCCACCTGCAACTTCAGAACCAACGGTTACAGATCCGTGGCCTCTTTCAAGGCGACAGTTTCTTACTTCAATGCCGTCTGTTTCCTTGTAATGATAGGTTGCCATATATATTTTACCGCTCTTTATAGCGATACAATCATCACCTACAGAAATTTTTGTACCGAGCAAAAGTACATCAGTACAACTCTCAGGATCAAATCCGTCTGTATTAGGCGAATTTGAAGGATTCCATATCTCAAGATTAATAAACTTAAGTCTGTCGCTATAATACGGATGTACACACCAAGCGGCTGAGTTCTTTAAATGAAGTCCGCATACACGTACATCGCAGCTGTTGTTAACGCTTAAAAGCTTAGGTCTCCATGCAATTCTCTTATTTCTGACGTCAACCCACCAATCGCTCTTATCAGCGTTGCCGTTAATCTCACCACCGCCGATAATATCAAGATTTTTGCAATCAAGCGCCATTATAAGCGAAGCAAATGAATCAAGAGGATTTCCTTCCCATGAAACAACGGAAATCTCATCGTCGTTATCATATTCATTTCTGATCACACCGGGCAAAATAGGATAATGAGTTCTGTCGGTATCACCGTAAATAACAGCTTTATCGTCAACCCAAAAAGTCATATCACTCTTAAGGAAAATAGGGGTACAATAATACTTACCGGCAGGAACATATACACATCCGTCCTTAGGACAAGTCATAATGGCAGCCTGGATAGCGTTTGCATCAGGATGAACACCGTCGCCTACAGCTCCGAAATCCTTTACATTCAAAATGTAACTTTCATGCCCGGTTGTAAACTTTTCTACCTGGCTTTTTCCCTCTAAAGAAATCTCATATTCGGTATCGGGAGTAAGTCCGCTAACCGTAATAACATTGAGATTTGAACTGATGGCGGGTTTTCCGTTTATAAGTACGGTGGCAGCCTCAGCAGTCTCAAATTTGTCGTCATTAATACGCTCTATACTTATACATCTTGTGAAAATCTCAATTATTTTAAAATCCATATCCGGTCTCCATTACTGTTCTCTTCTAAGCATTTCGGTATAAGCCAAAAGGAAAGGCGCAACACCCTTAGCTTCATTTTCCACTACAGGCTCTGAGAAATAATACTCAAGACTACCGTCTCTGTGTGTCTTTCCACCGAGGCCTGCTACAAGGCAGATACCTCCAAGTCCTAAAGTTCCGTCTTCCTGCTGTGAGAGGTATTTATCTACAATACCGTCAAAAGCTCTAACGCCTACCTCAGCATACTTAGGTGATATAAACTTAAGTCTTACAGCCTTTAAAATAGCATAAGAAATAAGTGCTGTACCGGATGTCTCAAGATAATTTCCTTTTGCATCCGCTCTGTCTACTACCTGATAAAACATTCCGCTCTCGTCCTGAAAAGGAATGAGTGCATCGATAAGATTTTCAAAAAGCTTACCGAAATATCTCTTCTCGTAATAAAGAGTTTCATCGGTGGCATTCTCAGTCTCTACAAGAGCAAGCGAGAACCATCCGAGAGCTCTGAGCCAGAAATTGGCGCTGCAACCGGTCTCTTTGTTTGCCCAATACATCTCACGGCTTTCATCATATCCGTGATAATAAAGTCCGGTCTTGGGATCCTTCATATATTTTTCAACGTTTTTAAACTGATGAAGTACATCGGGACATTTCTCCATTTTTCTGAACTTGGTTTCGTACTTCATATAGAAAGGCTCAGCCATATAAAGACCGTCAAGCCATACCTGGTTGGGATAAATATCCTTGTGCCAGAAGCTTCCCTCTTTAGTTCTGGGCATACCGTCAAGCTGAGTTCTGACAAGGTCTAACGCCTTTTTATATTTTTCCTCACCGGATTTGTCATAAAGGAAAAATAAATTGCTGGCGGTATTAATATTATCAAGATTGTACTCACTCACATTATAAGTGCGTATAGTACCGTCTTCTTGGACGAAATAATCTACAAATGCCTTGGCAAAATTATAATATCTGTCCTCACCGGTATATTCATAAAGTGAAAGGAGCGCTGTTATCATACAGCCGTCTATATAATTCCACTTATTGGGTCTTTCACTGCGACACAATTCCTTATTCCACATAGGTTTTTCCGCAGATGAATTATCCAAAAGATATTCAACATAGTTTTGAATCATTGTCTGTGTTTCTTTATTCATTACATCTTCCTTTTCTTGTAATTATTTGTCCTTTTCTTGTAATTATTTGTCCTTTTCTTTTAAATATTGATCTATTTTGCAATTGATTAACCTTTATCATACGATAAGCAGCTCTTTAATTACTAATTAGCCTTTATCATGCAATAGGCAATTCTTTAATTACTAATTGGCACCCTCGTCTTTGAAAGCATCGCTGCCGTCCTTGACTTCACCCTTTGCTCTTACTATATAAGGCACATTTGCCTCCCCAAGATTATCGTCAAAAGTGTTTGATGTTCTGGGTACAAGTAAATCCTTGTAAGGTGAACCGAGTTCCATAAGCCCGTCTGCAATAAATCCTGCAAAAATAACCGCTCCATGAACAGACAGATGAGAGTTGTCCTTGGGATACATATACATCGGTCTTGAGGCAAAATCGCCCATAGAAGCAAGATATTCTTCACTCATACGACATAAATCGATACAAGGAACATCTAATTTTTTTGAAATCTCTCTTGCAGCTTTAGGATAATCTCCGTGACTTCCGGGTCTGAACTGTCCACTTTCATCAAATGTTCTTCTTGCAACCGAAGTAATTACAACAGGAAATGCTTCATGTTTTCTTGCAACCTCTACCATCTTTTGAATATTAAATTCATAATCGGTAAAAGCCTCCGCATATCTTGAAGGATCATTGGCCTTTTCATCATTGTGACCAAACTCAATCAAAAGTACATCTCCGGTCTCAAGTTCCTTATCTATAAGATCCAGTCTTCCCTCGTCAATAAAAGATTTTGTACTTCTTCCGTTAACCGCAAATGATTTAAGAAACACACTGTCCTTTAAATACCAGGTAAGTCCCTGTGACAATCCGGTCTGAGGATACGAACCTATTTTATTGAATGTGACGGTGCTGTCACCGGCAAATAATATCCTATTCATGGCATTCCTTTTTATATCTTATTTATTAGAATCGTTCTCTGTAGAATTGCTGTCTGCTTTATCAGATTCTGACGCTTCGGGAACATCTTCTGTTAGAGTTTCGGAAGAATCAGCTTCTGATGCTTCGGTAGCATCTTCCATCTTACCGGTTTTAATAACGATAGGCATAACTGCTATAAATGAAATAATACCGGTACTAACATTGCTCACCATCATAGTAACTCCGACTGCCTCTGCACCCATATTAGTGAAACGCTGCAAGAAGAAAAGCACAGGCACACGGAATATAAATACTCTGGCAAGATTAAGGAACATAACCGTTTTAGCTCTACCCATACCAATCAAAAATGCATCAGCGGCGGAAGCAATACCGAGAGTGATATAACCGATCATCTCGTATCTGTGTATGTCCACAATCATCTGACAAAAGCCTGAATCAAAGCTATCCTTAGACTTAGCAAAGATTTCTGCAAGCCATGGAAGCGTAAAACTAACAATTGTATATCCTATAGCACCGATAATTACATCGATAAAGAGCAGTCGCCAAAACACTCCAACTGTTCTTTTATATTTTCCGGCGCCTCTGTTTTGACTGACAAGAGACGATGCACCATCGTGAGTTCCGCTATGCCAATTGGTAGTAAGACCTCCGATGTTGTTAGATATACCGAGCGCACCTACTGTGAGGGCTCCATACATGCCTGACATCGAGTTAACAATTACCTTACCTGCGGCAAATAAAATCTTTTGAGCCGCAACGGGATAAGACAATTGCAAAATAGGAAGCAAAGTCTCCTTTTTGAAGCTTGCATATTTAAATTCAAATTTAAAGCAACCCGTATCTCTGATCATAGATATAACAGCCACTATAAATAAAGTCAGCTGTGAAATCATGGTTGCTACGGCAATCATAATAACCCCGCATTGCAGTACATAAATAAATACCGCAGAAAAAACAAGCTTAATAATGATAACCATTATATTTAAAGCCATAAGCTTTTTTGAATGCCCTCTGCTTCGTTCTATGGCAATATATACCGTATTGAAAAAACTCAGTGAAAGAATCAGTATCTCAACTCTGAAATATCCGACTCCCTCATCAATAAGTTCCTGAGGTGTTGCAAGAAGCTTTAAAAAGGGCACTGCAAAAGGTATAAGTATTGCAGCTATCAAAACGCCTATAACTATCGCACTCACATAAAGAGTTGCACACTTACGTCTTACATCGTCGTAATCGCCCTTACCATAACTTTCCGATACACGAATAGAACCGCCAACGGCTAAAGCTGAGCCGACGGCGGTTACCATTAACGTAATCTGTGATAAGCTGGAAATTGCGGAAACCGCCTGGGATCCTATATGGGCGGCCATAAGCGCGTCGATAGTTTTAAAGATTGCCTGCATAGCCTGGTATATCGCCAGGGGCATACACACACCAAACAACACCTTTAAAATCGGTCCGTTAAGTGCATAATCTCTATACTTTTCATCCTGTTTGGAAACAAATCCGGCCATAATATTTAAGTAAATTCCTATCTGTTTTACGGATTAGAGAACTTTCTCCGTCTCTCCGTCAAAAAGATAAACGCTTCCATAAGGAATTGAGAAAGTAATATCGCTATCCATCTCCGGTGTATCATGAGGATCAACCTTAAGAATTGCCTGCTGATCTCCGGAAGTAATATATACATTGGTATTGTCACCGAGCATCTCGGTAAGTTCTACATTACAAGAAATCTTGTAAGAATCCTCCTGCTCTCCGAGCTCAATTGCTTCGGGTCTGAATCCGAATACAATCTCTTTGCCTTCGTAGCCGTTTAGCTTATCAGCAAACTTTGAAGCAAGATTAATCTTCTGATTACCGAATGCAATCTCGCCGTTAGTAAGAACACCCTTAACAAAGTTCATAGGGGGCTCGCCGATAAATCCGGCCACAAAAAGGTTTTCAGGGTTGAAATAAAGCTCATGAGGAGTACCAACCTGCTGAATATATCCATCCTTCATTACTACAATTCTGTCAGCCATAGTCATAGCCTCAGTCTGGTCATGAGTAACATAGATGGTTGTAGCACCGATTTCCTTGTGAATCTGAGTAATCTCACTTCTCATGGTAACACGCTGCTTAGCATCAAGGTTTGAAAGAGGTTCGTCCATAAGGAAAATACCAACTTTACGAATGATAGCACGTCCAACGGCTACACGCTGTCTCTGTCCACCTGAAAGAGCTCTGGGTAGTCTGTCAAGATAATCGGTAAGTCCGAGGATTGCAGCAGTCTTATTAACGCGTTCCTCGATAACATCTTCATCAACACCTTCAAGTGTAAGTGAAAAAGCAAGGTTATCATAAACAGTCATCTGAGGATAAAGAGCATAGCTCTGGAATACCATCGCAATCTCTCTCTGACGAGGGTTTAATTCATTGGCACGCTTGCCGTTAATAAGGAACTCTCCGTCGCTAATTTCCTCGAGTCCTGCTATCATACGGAGCGTTGTGGATTTTCCGCATCCGGAAGAGCCGACAAACACGATAAACTCTCCCTGCTCGATCTCAAGATTAAAATTATGTACGGCATGGAAACCGTTCGGATAAATCTTGTTGAGATTCTTTAATTCCAGATAAGCCATTTAAGCACTCCTTTTAGCATCATTAACAATTTTTAAAAACAGATTCTTCATCCCTACCAGAAGCATATCCGCTCCAAGGCAAAAGACTCCGAATAATATCGGTTCTACACCTAGAAATACCTGTTCGGAATTTCCGGTAAAATATATATAAGCATAATTGATTGCATTATATATTGTGTAAACTAGGAAAATCACCACAAAGCCATGAAGTATATTTAAAACAAAAGAAATATACTTTTTCTTTGGGAACATCATCCATTTGCTGAATTCGCCTTCCGTTTTCTCCATAAACCTTATAAGGCTGTTTGCAAGAAGATCGGTTACGATTCCGTATCCTATACCTACAATAACGATGGTATCGATCATGGTACCCAGGCTTCCGCCAAGTCCCCATACAAAGAAATAACAAATAACTGCAGAAAACCAAAACTTAATCAGTATTATCTTTACTGCGTCAGGAATATGAAACTTTCCTCTTCTGCTCTTATATTTGTTTAATTCCTCTTTTGAATACTCGGGAGCATTTCCCTCGTTGGCACTGGCCAAATCATCGACAGCTTTTGTCTTAAGATTGTAATAACCCGCAGCCGTACTCTTTATATCGTCATCTTCGGTTTTATTTGTCTTTTTATTCCAAAAGGCCAATAAAATCACCCCTCGTCGGAAATCTCAATAGCACCCATAGAATCATTTCCGGCAACATCGATAGATGTCTTAATCTTACGAAGAAGCTTAGAATAGAGAGGAAGAAGTGCTACAAGTGCAACAGTGATAATGATGAAAATAAAGTGTACACCGAGCATCTTATATGCTTTAGCAATAAAGACATTCTTCTTTAACATATCTGCGGCTTTAGCACCTTCGTTAACAATTGCCTGAATGACCTTTGAATAGTAATATCTGTTACAAAATCCGACAACGATCTGCATTATAAAAAACAGAACAAGCATAGGAATATTTACAGGCTTTCTATGCGGAAATGCATTGAGGAAGCATACAAACGATAAAATCGAAAGAAGCATTGTTGCAAATCCTGCAAGTCCCATTCCTGTCATGTTGATTCTTGCTGTGGTATCGGAAATAATTCTTAAGTTCAAAGCGTAAATAAGGAAAGTTACAATAAGCACTACCAACGGAATTGTCTGTGGCTTACGCTTTAAAGCAACCATTCTCTTACGGAAAAATTCCTTTATGGCTTTCATAAGCTACTTTACCTCCCTTGTAATTGCATTAGTAGTTTCCTTATCGAAGAAGTGCATGCGGTTGAATGATACCATAACGATATCTCCATCCTTATAATCGCCCCATCCACGGAACTTACATACAATCTTTCCTTCAGAGCCGGTACCGTCTATATGTCCGTGTACCAAAGTGTTCATACCAAGGTTCTCGTTCTTGGAAACCTTAACGGGAACGGTTCCACCGGGAACAACATTCTCAGGACGAACGCCGAGAGTAATATGCTTACCCTGATATGAAGCGAGCAAATCTTTCTGCTCGGGGCTCATCTCCACTTCAAAGTGAGGTCCGATAAGCTTATCTCCACTTACAAGAGTCTCAAAGAAGTTCATAGGAGGAAGTCCTATAAAGCTTGCTACAAAAAGGTTAGCGGGATTGTCATATAACTCAAGTGGTGTACCAATCTGCTGTACATGTCCCATTGACATACATACAATTCTGTCTGCAAGAGTAAGCGCCTCAGTCTGGTCATGGGTAACGTAAAGCATTGTTGCACCCAGTCTCTTATGAAGAAGCATAATCTCTCTTCTTGTTGATCCACGAAGCTTTGCATCAAGGTTTGAAAGAGGCTCATCGAAAAGGAAAAGCTTAGGGTTACGAACAATTGCACGTCCCATGGCAACACGCTGTCTCTGTCCACCTGAAAGCTGTGAAGGCTTTTTATTAAGCTGGCTGGTAAGATCAAGTATCTCAGCAGCTGCCAAAACCTTCTTGTGGATTACATTGGGGTTTTCCTTACGAAGTGTAAGTGAAAACGCCATGTTTTCATATATAGTCATATGACCGTAAAGAGCATAGTTCTGGAAAACCATCGCCATATCTCTGTCCTTGGGAGGAAGGGTTGTAATATCCTTTCCGTCAAGGATGAGATGTCCTTTTGAAATATCTTCCAGTCCGGCTATCATTCGAAGTGTTGTAGACTTTCCGCATCCGGAAGGGCCTACAAGAACAATGAATTCGCCCTGCTCAATATCAATATTGAAGTCATAGACTGCCTGCACCTTATTATCATAAATTTTGTCGAGATGCTGCAGGGATAACTGCGCCATAGTGATTCTCCTATTTCTTACTTAATTATTAGCTTCAATTTCTGCTATATGCTTCTGAAGATTCTTACATTTAACAATTCCGATAAAAGCGGATAAAAGAAGGAATACACCGGAAGCGATCAAATAAATAACTACTCTGATAAACTGTCCGTCTTTCATAACCTGCTCTTCCACGCCTGTGGTAAGAGTGGTAGCTCTATGTCCCATCATGGGATATACGAAAATTCTTGCAAACTGTAAAACAGCAACAGGAATTGCGATATATGAATAGTTAATAGAGTAATTCTTACTTCCCTCGGAAACAAGGAATACGATCATCATAAACAAAAGGTTGTAAACGATGGAAGCACCTATAAGAGGTTTATAGTAATACTGTCCCACATTGGATTTATAAATGCTTACAAAAAACAAAGCATTAAATACAATTGAGATTATTGCTAAATTACCCGAAAGTTTGTTTTTGACATATCTGAGTCTATCTTTTTTGATATAGGCTTCAGTCATGATCTCTGCTTTAATCTGACTCATCAGGCAAGCTCCTTTCCGGCAGTAACAAGCGCCTTTTCCTCTTTCATGAGCTTAATCTTCCAAACAAGATTAAGAATATGCAGTACAACAATAACTAATACAAGTCCAAAAACTGCATAATGTATATCAAACCAGAAAGTGGAATCGCTATATCTGGTATTCCACGTCTCTGAGTATACTTTCAAAGCCTCAAAATCTACGAGCTTGTACTGTGCTTTAAACATCTCAATCTGGGTATGTGCCCATACAGTAAAGCCTAATCCGTAGATTACATTTGCAGCAATTGCTATAAAGTTGCTGACATAATAACGTCTGCGGGTATTGGTACTTGTGATAAACAAAACCGCAGCTACAAGAATAGCGCCTATTGAAAACTTTACAAACATGGAATTGAAATCCTGCATGTCGTAATAGATTATCGATCCGGCAACATCACTCTTGGTGTGGTCGGAATAAGGCATAGTTGTAAAGAGGGTATCGTACAAATCAGTCATTATACCCAAAGAATACAAAAACGTAATTGCTCCTGTAATAACAGTGAGAATACATAAAATTTTCTGTAGAAGCATCTGCTTTTTATACATTGCGTTCTCCAAGTCACATAAGTGACACTTTCATAAGTAGTAGTAAATCTTTTTAGGAAGCGGCACCGGGCCGAAACCCGGCACCGCAAAAACTCATTTAAAAACTAATCTAATCAAAATTAGAAGTTGGAAGTTGCATAATCCTTAAGCATATCCCAAGCCTGGTTCTTTACCTGGAGGTAAGTAGCACCATTCCAATCATTAGCGATCATAGTAGCTGCATCAGCTCCTGCTACACCTGCATCTGCATCAGTAGCAGCGGTAGTTCCACGGATGATTACGTTAAGGAATACATTGTTCTCAAGCTTGCTTGTTGAGAAGCTGTTGTTAAGGTCAGCATTCTGCTTGAGAAGGTCGTTCTGAGCGTCGGTAGTAGGAAGGACGGTAGGAACGATGGTATAGAACATGTTGTCCTGTAACTCAAGTACGGGATGCTTGATAACTCCAAGGCTGATAGCTTTGGTAACCTTATTAAGGCCTTCCTTACCTACAGCGGTAGTGCACTGCATCTCAAATGCCTGAGTCTTGTGGAATGAAAGGGTAGATCCAAGATACTGACGAGCAAAGTTGGTGTAGTTACCACCTGCAAGGTTCCAAAGGTCAGCATAGGTCTGCTCTGAAATAGCGGGCATTCCATAGAAGTCATCGATTACAGCGTCATTTCTGAATGCTTCGGGACCATATGAAAGAAGAACCTGTCCTTCATAGGTGTAAGCATAGTCGATGAGCTTTAAGCAAGCATGAAGCTTGTTAACATCATCAGCAACGTGTGAAGCGATAGCCCATCCACCGGTCTTGGATGATCTCCAGCTCTCGGTGAATCTCATGTACTGCTCTCCGGTTCCGTCATCCCATCTTGCAACAGGAATCATAACTGCCATGTACTTCTCACCTGCATCAGAATCAAGCTTTCCATCCTCGTTGAAGATGGTCTGAGTCTGGTTGTAGTCATAGCTCATGAATCCGGTGTCGTTCTTGATATAGTCAGCAGACTTGGTAGCGTTGTCCTCAGAAGAAGCAACGAAGTCAGCCGCAATAAGGCCTTCCTTTACGAGGTCATTGAGACGAAGAAGTGCATCATAGGTAGCATCTTCCTGTCTTGCATCGTGAAGGACACCATCCTTATCAAAGAAGAGGTAATCCTGACGAGACTCAAGTCCTCTTACACCAAAGAGAGTGCTTGCTAAACGATAAAGGTCAGCACGACGAGCATTGTTAGCAGCCTCACGAGGGAAGAGACCCTCAACCTTAGAACCATCTGCATTAAGGGTAGCTGAGTTAGCGCATACGCAACGTAAAAGTGCTACGAGCTCATCTGCATCCCAAGCAGCGTTCTGGCCTATGAAGAGATCTGAACGGGTAGTTCCGTAGTATCCTGCATAAGCTTCATCAATGTAAGTACGAAGCATGTTAACTGCTTCAACACCGGAGATAGATCCGGCAGCGTTCATCTTGTCAACAATGTTACCGGCAGCATCATAATCCTTGGTAACCTGCTCAACACCTGAACCGTCAGCCTTTACTACATCAACGGTAACCTTGCCGCTGGTAGGCATATAAGGCTGGTAAACGGGAGTAGCGGTCTTGTCGCTTGCATCAGCAGCGAACTCGCCTTCTCCGTCAAGAAGAGCGATAACCCAGTCAGCTCTCATAAGGGGCATCTTCTCGATGTCATCAAGTCCATCGAAGTAAGGTGATCCATAGATAGCGCCTGCATCGTCACCATCGATAGAACCGGTAAGTGACATACGAACAACGGGGTTAGCATCAAGGAATGCCTTGAAGTTAGGCATTACATCGAAGTAGTCTGCAAGGTTAAGGATGTTACCTGCAGCACCGCCCTCCTGAAGCTGTGCAGCTGATCCGGAGAACATATCGATAGATGCAAGAGTGTCTGCATCAGCAGTCCACTTTGTGTAGTTATCAGTATCCTTATCTCCGGCATACTGATCGTCGATTTCAAATCCAAGAGTTTCCTGAATAGCTACCCAGGTAGGCTTGAAATCGCCGGTGTGATAGGTAACGCCGTCAGCAAGAGTAACACCGTCTCCGGCAACTTCTGCGTCAAAACGCATACCGGTCTTTGCGTTGTTGTATCCGCAAGACATTACAAGAGTTGTTCCCTCTGCAATCTCAAGGGGATCAACTTCGGGCTCAGCGGGAGTCTCAGTATCTGCAGCAGGTTCAGTTGTATCAGCGGGAGTCTCGGTTACTTCTGTAGTAGCCTGATCCACAAGATCGCTGACGTCTGATCCGCCTGCGCAGCCCGTGAGCATCATTGCAGCAGCAAATACAGCAGCTGCAGTTTTCATCAGAGCTTTTCTTTTCATAATTTCCTCCTATATGAAAATTTTTTGTTCTCTATTGCATCTTCTTAAAAGAAGGTTACAACCATTATTCTTTTACGCCGCCGGCGTTGGTACCCTTCGCAAAGTACTTCTGAATGAAGGGATAAATAATAAGGATAGGAATAACCGAGCAAACGATAAGTGCATATATGATTGAATCGGATGCGTAAGGATAATTCCAACCTGCCATCTGCTCAGGATCGGTGAACTCCTCGAGTTTAAGTCTGATAAATACCTGAAGAGGATGCTCATTCTTATCTCTGATCATCATTCTCGCCCAGTAATATCCGTTCCATCTTGAGATTGCAAAGAACAGTGCTACGGTAGCGATAGTTGATTTTGTCATGGGTACATATACTTTGGTTAGTACCTGGAACTCGCTTGCTCCGTCCACGATAGCAGCCTCTTCTATCTCTGAAGGAACGCCTTCGAAAGCGTTTCTCAAAAGGATGATGTTCATGGCCGCCATACCCATCGCTATAACAACAAGCCATTTATCATCATTGATTCCGACTTTGCTGAATACTCTCTGAGTTGCCAAATAGTTGAGGTACTGAGGAACAATACCTGCGGAGAACCACATTGTAAATACAAGGAAGAAGTTGAAAAACTTTCTAAAAAGAAGTCTCTTCTTTGAAAGTGCGTATCCGCCGATAATTGCAATTCCAAGTGCCCAAATCGTACCGAAGAAGGTAAGGAAAAGCGTGTTGGAATATGAGTTCCAGAACATATTGTCGTTAAACATCTTTTTGAAGGCTTCAAACTGAACATCCTTCGGGAAAAGGACAACCTGTCCGTATGTTACCGCATCATATCCGCTCATTGCCGATGATATTGCGTATACAAAAGGATACAAGCAGGCAAGAGCAAATATTGCCAGGAACAAATAGCTTATTATCTTAAATATGAGTTCTGAAATCTCAAGTCTACGTTTCATTATTATAAATCTCCTATAGCAACATTCTTGTTTTTTAACATGAGTGGCTATTTATTAGTAAAGTGAAGTATTTGATGCTTTTCTTGCGATGGTGTTTGCACCGATTACAAGGAGCATACCTACGATGTTGTTGAGCATTTCGGCTGCCATTGCGAGTCCCGGGTTCGTAGTTCCCTGAGCACCTCCGACACCACCGATACGCTGTGCAAAGGTTGAAACAACATCTGCGGTAACATAAGTATTTGTATTATAGAGAAGGAGGACCTTTTCATATCCTACGGAAAGCAAATGTCCGATTCTCGTAATAAGCATGATAACTACAGTTGACAAGATACTGGGAAGGACAACGTATCTCATCTGAGCCATCTTTCCGGCTCCGTCAATCTGTGCCGCCTCATAGCTGGTAGGTGAAAT
>JAIKXH010000021.1 GCA_024684215.1 Lachnospiraceae bacterium | reverse complement strand
AAAATTCTTCCGATATGCCCCTCTTTGCAACCATATCCTTTAAAACAAATTCTGCCATTGGGGAACGACATATGTTGCCCCAGCAGACAAACAATACTCTTATCATTATCCTGTAATTCCTTAGTTTTCCTTGATTTTACGTCATTCTACCCATTTCTGCCGCAGAAGGTTTTGCACCTTTTTCAGGCGTAAATTGGCATATTTTTGCATATTTTTGTCGGCAAAAGTTGTAAAAATAGTTGTAAATCCTCTTGCCGTACAACTCGCTTATTTCCTTTAAAATCCGCTGACGCAGAGCTTTTTCATCTCCTCTTTGGCATCGGCAAAAGTTGTATGGGTGTAAACATTTAAGGTTACCCCTATATCCGCATGTCCCATGATGTACTGCAGAGTCTTAGGGTTCATCCCCGATTTTGCCATGTTAGAACAGAATGTATGCCTGCAGATATGAGGAGTGATCTTCGGAAGCTGTACTTTGTAGATACTGTTATACTTCTCCAAAGCGTGCTGAAAGTACTTCTCCCAGTGAAGAGCAACCATCGGCATCCCATTCTTATCAAGGTAGAGGAATCCACTGTAACCATCTATCATCGGCTCGACCTTGACCTTCTTCCTACTCCTTATGATCCGCTGAAAGCATTCCGCCACCTCCGGGGTCATCGGTACTTCCCTTGTTCCACAGGTTGTCTTGGTGTCCTCGATAACATATTCCATGTCTCTCTTTCTCTGAAGCTGATGAGTAACACGGATCTTCATCTCATCAAAATCGATGTCACTTATGGTCAGTCCTGTGAACTCTGAAATACGAAGCCCGGTATTAAACAGGATAAACATCCCTTCGTAGTATCTGGCAAAATGCGGATCACTTTCCACAAAGGAAAGGAACTTTCTCATATCCGCTCTTGATACCGCTTCTCTCGTTACACTGTCATTGACAACTACAGTCGCCAGCTGGAAATCAAAGGGATTCTTGCCTATAAGATCATCATCGAGCGCCATCTGAAATGCCGGTCTTACCACACCACGGACAGTCGCTATGGAACTGTATCCCCTTCCATCCTTCTGAAGTTTTATAAGCCAAGCCTTTGCATCGGATTTCTTAACCTTGTCCACCTTCATTTTTCCAAAAGCCTCTTTTTTTAGGATATTCAGTACAAACTTATAATTGGCCATTGTGTTATGGCGGACACCGGTCTTAAGGGATATATATTTCTCAGTCAGTTCAGCAACAGTGATCTTTTCTGCACCCTGTATTATCCCCGAAAGTCTGTCCTTCTCAAGCTGTTTTTCCTTCTCCCGAAGAGATGGCTCATTTGACTTTCCGGCAGGCATCAGATCATTCTTATCTAGCTTCCAGCTGTAGAAATATTTCGCATCTCCGTTTGCGTCAGTATATTTAAACATGTATCTTCCATCTTTTCGTTGGCTTTCTCCAATGTGAAGAATACGATTTTTGTTGTCTTTTCGTTTCTCACTCATTTTTATGCTCCTTTCATAAAACCTATGAAAAAAGCCACGATATGATATAACTATATTACCATAATCGTGGCTGTTCCTCTATCTGTTCCGACCATTTTGTTCGCAAATCTATACTACAGAAGAATCGTCCAAGTATTTTTCAAACAATTCCCGTTTAATCCTAATATGAGTACCGACCTCCAAAACAAAACCAGCATTGGGATTCTCTGAAGCTATCTGGCGAATGCGCTTCTCACCTATGCCGTAGTATTCTGCCGCTTCTTGAATACTGAGGGAGTATTTCTTCCAAATAGGAACAGTATTACTATGTTCGTTCATATCCGTCCCCTCCTTTCGGACTGCTGGTATACGCGGGTTTTGAGCATGTGCACCTATGAGTCACATGGTCAATATTGAGCAATATCTCTAGGTTATACATAAAATCTTCCACACGCTCAGGATCAAGATGAATTAAATCTTCTGACTTTTCAAAGGTGAAAAGTCCGGAATCATCTTCTTTGATCTTCTTAACATAAGACCTGGCTGTTGACTCGGGCTTTTGACAGTGCTTCATCAAATCGTTCTTCAGGATGTCAGGTGTTACTTTCCTTTTTCCAACGCAATTATAGACATCAAAGTAAACCACCAAATGCCGTACTAAATTTACAAATTCTTCTTTGCTATACTTTCTCATATAATAGACTCCCTTCTATCAGAATCAGGCATAATTGCCTTTCATCTTATATGTGGGACAGGTGATTTCCTAATCCGTAAAAAGGGAACATATTTTTTTACAAAAGAAAAAGTGCAGCTAAACTGCACCCTTCTAAAAAAATGTATTTTTATATTTTAATAACTGCTCATTTATAATCGGTAGCGATATTAGAAACACCAGTAAAATCGCCTGTTGCAGATTCCCTGCGAATTCCAAAACTTCGCACCGCAGATACGCTAAAAAATAACAGGATACGCCAAAAGTTGCAGGCACTTTTCGCTCCGACCTCACGGAATCCCATGGATTTTCGGAATAGGGAGGCCCCTATGACCTCACGAAACAATTTGTCCACTTTTTTTCAAAACAATGTCTACTTTTCTTGACTGGTACAACAATGATCAAGCCAAAAAGGGCGACGTCATTTTGACGTCAACCCTTTCCGAGCCTGACGTCGTTTTGACGTCGCTTACATTTCCCAGATCAATCCAACAAGATCTCAATTGCTTTTTGTACATCATCTTCGGTAAGCCCTTTTTTTGAATCAGTATGTATAAAATGGGCTTTCTGCTCGTTATCAAAGTCCGCAAATACATGGTTATCTATTATTACATACCCTTCAACATCCTCGCATGATTCCAAAAAGTGCCTGATTCCAACTCCCCGGTCTGTATAAAAGCAATCTTCCAATTTCTCGTCATAAGTACGATTATAGATTTTTAACCCACACTTTTTCAGCTTACCCAGAAGATAGATAATATCATCATCACAGCAAGACTGAATCTCGCTCCAACCATACTTCCAGTCACTCGTTAAGATGATCTTTGCATTGGTACTTTTTACGATCTTTGCCAGGTTATGAACCAGTTTCATTGAAACTCCGGTGTACCCGCTTGGATTACAGTCTTTTGTATTCTCATTATTCAAAACACCATCAACATCCATAAAGATATACTTCATATGCCCTCTCTATTTATCTCTCCTGACAACCAAATACTTCTAAAACCTTTTCCCAACTCAGACTATCTCCCGGAGCAGAATTCCATTTTTCCCATACTTTCGCAGCTTTCTCTTCACTTTCGGAAACCATTTTACTCAATTTCATAAGCTGCTCATCCGTTTCTGTAAATTCTTCTTCCCGTACTCTTCTCAGCCGATAAAGTGGGGAAAGCATCGGCTCATATGTATGCCAGCCGATGTCCTTATAAAATCTTTTATGCTTAAGTGAAGTAAGCCCCCACTCATTTGTCCCGGGGTACTTAAATACAATATTAGGGAAACAGCAAACCCATTGATCTCTCGCTTCCAGGATCATAGCGTGAAAAGGCGGTCCGAATGGCCGGCAATCAATAAGGACTATATCTCCGGGCTTATAGGGTGTCTTAAAACTAAGATCCAGACATCCGGAGGCAAATTCACGATCCTTTGGCATAAAATATGTGTTTCCGTGTTCTTGCTTTTGGGGGATCAGTCTTTCAAACCAGCAGATTTTTCCCTGATATAAATAATAATCATATCTCGGATACTCCCATTTCACATCATAAGCATCCCATGCCTCCACACGATAATATCCGTCACCCGTATCGTTATCATATTCTTCGTTTTCGATATATTTCTCTATTGCCCCTAGACTGGTAAATAATCCGCAGGAACTCGATTTTAAGTGAAATTCATCCGTGTCATACCATTCGGTGAACAACACCAAAGGTTTGTTATCATACCAATCCCCAACTGTTGAATATAATCCCTCTATGGCAGATTGCAGTTCCTTATTCCTATCATATAAAACAGTCCAGATAGTTCTCTCCCCTCGGCAATCCGCCAAAACTCTAAAATCGTGCTTGATTGTTTTAAAACTCCTCCCCTTTTTTACATTCTCTTCAACTGATATAAATGCTTCATGTTTTATATTTCTCTTGCTGCTTAGACGTCTGAATAAAGCAGCCTTTTCTTCAAACGTAATAGGAGCTCTGCTGATAATATCTACAAGGTCAAAGGGAGACAGTGCCTCTTCTGTCACAAGAAAACATTTCATCTCGTCTGAAAAGCTGCATTGCGTAAGTACTTCACTTATATCCTCTCCGGTTATTTTGCCTTCCGCCCCGGCCAAATCCCGCAGATCCTCCAACGAAACAATATCCATCCACCTATCTTCTGAAATTAAATATAGTTTACATAACTTTTTCTGTACGCAGAGATACAGCATATTGATGAATGTGCCCTTACTCTTTCCATTCCAAATGAAGACTCCGTAATCGCAGTCTTCTGCCATATGAAAGTTTTTTTCTATCTGATAGGCTATTCTGGTTCTTCCGTTTGGCGGATAGTGCTTCTCCGTCCAATTACCGAGATTGCTTCGAGTGGCGCTTTTACTGCCGGAAACGTAGACCATAACGTTCTTATACTTAGATGCGGTTAAGTATTTCTGAACCTTTCTATCCATTCCCAAGCTGTCACCGATAAGGATTTCGCCTTGATTCGATATAATGCCATCAATGTATGAGCATACACTCTCAGAAAGAGTCCAATTATTGGTTAATTCTGATCCGCTTATAAAAATTTTCATATCAGATATCCCACAGAAGCTTTTTTACATACCTTTTATTTTATTGGCGTCTGAACACGTATTATTATTCATGAGAAGACGCAAAATTCCTCTTTCAAAAAACTACCACCACAAATCATAGAAATGCTTTCTGACAAATTCAAAAGCCTTATCACGATTTTCTTTTTGTTCTTCAGTTGGGCTTCTATAACTATACCCACCTGTAGCGGCAAATTGCTCTGCAGCTTTCTTAATTGCAGTTTTCCATTTAAGGTATTCATCCTCGCCTTTATCCTCCGATACAGCCTGCGAATTAATACCATTATCCACGATTTCTTTATAATCCCGGTCTCCAAACCCGGGCGGATAAGAAATTGTTTTCTCACTTAATTCCATAAGCATTTGAGAAAATGTTTCAGCGAACCAGGTATTTAATTCCCATATGTCTTTATCGCAGTATCCTTTCCTTCCTCGCTGAAAAAACCAGTGAATTTCATTTTTTATGTCATTAAATTTTCCATATCTACCAAAAAAACTCATATAACAGCTCCATATTTTTTACATTATCCAAGACTATCTTCCAGCTAAGACTTAACCTGTATATCCACGATTATTCCTGCGAGCTAATTCAATCACTTTTACATCATCTTCTGCCCTTCCGGTGTATATAGGGATTAATTCAATTGAATTCTTGATCATCCACTCATTACATAAAAAAAACGATAGTTTATTCTTCTTTTTTGTTAGGAATATAACCCCATCTGCTTGTTTTAAAATCCTTTTAATCCGTTTTTTTATCCTACTGTCATTAACATTTTCCATCCCAAAATATGGACATATAATGAATACATTACATCCTTCAGCTTCTTTCTTCACATATTCTATTAATGCCTCTGAAACCCATATCTGTGAAAGACATTCTATACCGGATAAATAGATGGCATCACCCCATTCAAGGTATGAAATCCTTGCTCTGTGCACAGTTCTGAATTTGACACAATGCTCCGATGCTTTTGGTAACTTTCTATCAAGTACCATAAGCGCAGTAACAATCTTTTTTCTTGATAAGTCCTTAAAATATTCCAAAGAATCACTCATCATGATCATCCGACCTGACACAGGTTTGAACTTCGATGATTGCGACAATATCATCCGAGTCAGCTTTAATAAACCCTCCTGTAATATGCCATTCCAGTTCGTCTTCACCCGTGCCATATCCCTCATCAAGAATCCTTATTTCATCACGAATCATAGATTCGCGTAACTGGACGATAAAAGAATCATACTCACCCTGTGAAGCCTCAGTCATCTCCGGATTTCCATCCGTATTTATCATATATTCACTTTCGTCCAAAGCAACTATAAACAGAGTCAGTTCGCACTCTTCAATCTTTTCAATGCGTTCCGGGCCAATTTTTTCCGAACCCTTTATCCTATCGAATGCATCAGAATAATCTCTTTTATGAATTTTCATAATCCTTGTCCTCCTTTATTCTTCGGACTTACCTTTCTTATTACCGGAATACCTTCGAACCTTTTTACCCGGGATCTTATTAAACGTTTTATCTGCTAAATCCTTAATATCCTGCATCAAAGAGCCAAGTTTGACACCGGTCTCTTTCATTTCTTCAGTAACCTCTAAACCATTCTCCTCAGCTTGCTTTTCCAGAAGATAATCCCAGATTCGACCGCTGTCTCCTCCGTAGGTGCCTTTGCAAATAACATCTGACAGTTGATCCATTTCCGAGATGACGTTATCAGCATTTGCCATAACCGTATGGTATGTAGATCCGCTGATATATATTCCCCCCAAGTCTTCTTCAGCTTCTTTAATTACAACATCTATTCCAATCTTCTCTTCACTATAATCATTCTGGTGTCCATAACGATTTATAATAGCTTCATGTAATCCCCTTGAAAATTCTTTAGCCGTATCAAATTCCCACTGATCACAGCCGTCAAAGTCATTATCTTTCTCTCTGCGAATCCTTCCGATATTTTCAATAAGGCTGATATCTTTCCGATAAACCTGCTCTAAAGAAACACGCGGTTTTATGTATTCAAAAGTATCTCTGAATAGATTTTTAAACCCGTCAAAATCAAAATATCTATCTTCAAGCTGCTCGTATACGGTTTCCCAGTAGAAATTCAATTCGTCAAGACGATCATCATCCGTCTCATATGTCAGTACTTCTGTTTCAGGATTTAAATCCTGGTCATAACATGCGACCATAACCAATCCGTCATCTTCTTTAGCAGCAATTCCTTCGGCCATCTCCTTTAAAGCATATTCACATCCGGAAAATACTTTTTTATAATCTCCGTCACCAACAAGAATTATTTCTGAATTCCTTGAAGCAAATGCAAAAATGGTTTCCATCATTTCCTGCATTTCCTCTTTACTGGATAATAACTCAATATCCTCAACAATAAGTGTTATCCATCCACAAGTAGGCGGAAGTTTTTCTATTATATCAACCAAAGGATCATTTTCTCCTGGATTACGCCTGTACAGTTCCGAAATATCCGTATAATAATCACGCATATTCCTGTGAAAGCTCTTCGCAGAATAAACTGCAGTATACACTTCTCCCTCCTCATCCTCCTTATCTATCTCGTACATCATCTTTCTGATGGTAGATTTAGTAAGTGCCCTGTCATGGCTGTTCACATACATAATTCGCTGGGGGCCAGGAATACCGCATCCTCTCTTACGATCGCACCATCTTTTGAGCTCTTCATACATGTTCTTATCTATAGCCGCCATATTCCCTACTCCTTTCAAATAGATGTTTTCTTGTTTTGTGATTTAAGTATAAAAAAGGGGATGTGTAATTTTGTACACATCCCGTAGCAAACCTTATACCAATAATTCAATTATTTACCTGCTCCTCTTTAAAACATATTGAATTAACCATTACGTGGTCACCAGTTGCATCATTGTAATATGCTTATTCTGCTTCAATTCATCTTCAGTAAATGTTTTTAAATAGTTTTCTGCAGCAAGTATCTGAGTCATAACAACCCAATTCTCAAAATCCAATTGTAAAGGAGTTTTTCCATTATCTTCACAATATTTCTCTACATACCTCTTATAATACCGGTATGTACAAGCCGTATTATCTTCGCCTTCATCTAATTTACTCCAGGTACTTACTTTCTTAAGATATTTATTATTTTCATCCTTTATATTCCGATGAATCCATTCGAGCATAGTCCCATCAAGCGGCATATGGCACCTATCAAATCTATCTTTTATTCCTTCATCAGCTACACAAAACAAATACTTGCAAGCCATATTAATAATCTTTTGTGCTTGACCAAACTTCATCTTGTAGTTATCGCATAGTTTTTGACAAACATCATAAAACATAGAATCAAAATCATTACACAAGCCATCAATATAACGTTTCATAGAATTTGCGATTTCTTTGACCGTATTTTGATCTTTATTTACTTTGTCCTGTCCGTCAAAAGTTCTCGATGCATCTAAGTATCCCAGATATATTGCTTGTATGTATATCTCCGTATCCGATCCTTTTGAAAGCTTTTTACCTAAAAAATCTTTTTCTTTATTAATTGTTGCTTTAAATCGGTCCACCCAAACATCTAATTCTTTATCCACATTAACCTCCTTTTTTCCGCAATATCTTGTAATAAAGCTACTTTTCTAAACTTTTCGTATCAAAAGATATCGGTTCATAGCTTAACACACCTAAATCAGCCCAGTAGTCTAAAAGTATTTTCGCATATGTCCATAAGAACTTGTCCACAACCTTGAATGAAAGATCTGTTAGTCCAAAATGACTTTTAAAATTATTGTAATTCTCTATATACTTCGAATAATCTCCCCATTTACTCCTGGGAATTCTGTCGTTATACTCATAGGTATCAAGTAATGTAGCAACAAAACTGTCGATAATAGGATACTCATACGCGTTAATAAAACTGAAAACTTTAGACGCAAAAGAATAAGTGTAATTACCTGTAGCAGCCTTACAACAGGCGACAAATTTCGGCAATGTAACCTCGCCACTATTAATCTTCTTTGCCAAACTATCTTTACTATCTATTCCCAGCTTCTTCAGTTCTTTTACAAGTGAATCAATTTCTGAAACTCTCGTGTGGTATACACTGTTAATCTTTTCCAAGAATTCCTTAAGATCTTTTTTCTCGGTGATCTTTTTATCTTCCTCTCCATACTCTTTAAACTGAGCTATATACTTTGTAAGGTCGATTTCATCATCATCTTCGAACACTTTAACAATTGTAGTAATGGGGTTAGGGGTCCAATAACTGTTAAAAATATTAACGAGTTCCGGAGTTGGAGAAATCAATTTCATTTTTTTCATCTATTTACCTCCGAACTTTTTCTCTCAATGACAAAATCATTTAACCCGCGCTTTCTCTCGATTGAAGGATAATTCTCTTTTATTTTCTCGAGCAAGTCTTCGTTAAACAAGCCTTCATATAAATGATTATTTCTGCGTTTAAGCATCTCCTTTAAGAAGTCATAATAAATCACGTTTTCCCATATAAAGAATTCCGCTTCAAATACCGACCATCCCTCTCCAAATATATTATCAACACACTTTCTTGCATATTCTTGAATCTCGTCGTACTGACTGCATAGGTATTCACCATCCAGATTCTTTTCAGGTATAAGATTTGAACTCCACTTAAAGTCACCATTCAGGAATCCTGGTTTTCCTTCACCTTTGCAACCATTAAGCCATCTTAACGTATAACTATCCAACGTATAATGACAGTATTTAAAGAAATCTGTTTTCTCACCACGGTTGCTATAATAGCAATAGAGATATTTAAATGCCATATTCACTATTTTTTGAGCCTTACCGTAATTACCCTGCTCAGCAAGCCTACCATTTTGTTCAAAAGCATTACACCATGCATTGCATATACTCGCATGATAACCATCATATTTTTCTTGATCAGAGGGGGCCTTGTTTTCAAAGTACTCGTTAATAACTTGAATCACTCCAGCTTTCGCATTATCCCTTTTTTTGGAATCAATATTTTTCATCCTTCTTTGCGCATCTTTATAAGCCAAGTTCACTGCATTTGTCACTACATCGCCAGATTCGAGTTCATCTTTGTACTGACTGTAAAAAGCGTCAACATATGTTTTTTTAAGTGCGTTAGTATCCATAGCGGTTATCTCCTTTCCAATCTTAATCTACTTCCAATACCTATTTACCATCCGTTCCATATTCTGCCTACCAACTGGATTTGCAGTATGGATCTCAACTGGATAAAAAGTTCCTCTCTCAGCGAGCCAATCAAGCAGTTTGATTGCATCACCGCCATCTGAGCAATAATCTCCCAGATCGTGATCCAGATCTAACAATTCAATTGTTTCCTCCGCAGCCTCTGCCTTCTCGATAATCGCTATTGCTTGATTCACCGATTTGGCCCATATATATTCCGGCGGCACCGGTCGCAGATCATCTACCCATATTTTCATGATTACTGAATCACCTTTAGTTTTTCTTCTTTGTTTGCCATCTGATCTTACCGCAATAGGCTTTTTCATTATTTGAGTAGTTATCCTGAATGTATCTTTTAAAACTATTTGGGTCTGCCGGCTTCTCATAGCCATCACGTTTTATCCTGGCATCCCTTGCATAATCAGGCCAATCTCTATATTCTTCCTCAAAAGATATTTCTTCCGAAATCTCCTTATACCATTCATATGATGGTATCTGACTCCATTTATCACTTTTATTCAAGTGCTCAAGCACATATGAGTCCAAAGGCGCGTGAAACTCAGATTTATGCTTTATGAAATACTCATCTACCCCCTCTACTCCAAGGCTCTTAAATGTATATAGATACTTTACTGACATATTTATCCACTTTTGTATTTGTCCATATGACAGCTCTACTGGTTTGCTTATCTTTTTCATTTCATGCGCCGTGCCTTCATGCCAGGCATCATAGTCATCTTCCTTCTGTATATTTGTTAAACGCTCATACAGATATTCGGATTCTTTAAACCGCATCTCAAAAATTTGCTTTTTTTCAGCTGAGACAGTATGGGTTTGCATGTCATAATATGCTTTATCTATTGCTGCAAAATAAGGATCTTCTATATCACCAAAATAACATTGAATTAAAAATCTTATTTCTTTCTTCATAAGCTTTGCCCTTTTTCTTTTACACTTCCGCAACGAAACAATAGAAGCCTTTTTCACGATCCCACTCATACCACCTAGCCTTGGTCTTCGGAATATTGCTTAACTCTCTATTATTTTTTGATACTGTTCCACTACGATTATTCTTATATTCATCATTCAGGTTGAACTGTGTATAATCAACCTTGCACTTTGAGTAATCTGGGGTTCTATACCATCCATCATTAGTCAGAAAGATTATATATCCTTTAGGTGCTTTTGAATTCTTTTTGTATTCCCCAGCTCTACAAACATCTCTCCAAAATCCGTAACTGCCTTCATCAGTAGCACTGTGCGTAGTTAAGGAAATCGTATAATTATTCTTTTCTTCTAACTCAGCCTTCTTTGTTCGATATTTAAGTTCAATAGGAATATTCTCATTACAGAATAGAAGGTCTAAATGAATACGAGATTCCCCACCTTCTACACGAGATTTATATCCGGGTACATATTCACAAATAACACTATTTTCTCCATATTCCCTTTCAATTTGCATTGCCAGTGCCAGCTGAAAATCAGCCTCTGATGAAAAATATCTTCTTTTTTCTTTTAAGTTATCTAATACCTTTATAATATCGAATCCATTATTATTCATAAGCTTTGTACGCCTTTCTCAATCTTTCCTTGACTTCTCTGCGGAGTGCTAAGGGCTCCAGAATCTCCACATCGGGTGCGTAGCTCTGGGCAAACTGGATCATTGCTGCTTCATTAACATTGGCTTTAACACAAACGGTATCTTCGGTCTCACCATAAAACTGCACATCTTTTCCAAACATATCAATCACATCACTGATCATGGCCTTCACTACTCGGATTTTTACCCTTGATGAGTTACTGCTGTACATATATACATGTTCACGCATATACTTAGCAAGATCCAACCGCTTCCCATCGGAACCTTTTAGTTTTTCGAAGGGCTTGGCGTTCTCGTCAAGCAGCTCTATATCCACGATCCTGTCTATACGATAATTTGAAATATCATCATATTTATCATAATTGCAAATAAGATAGTATTTGCCCTCTTTTGCGGCCATCTGATACGGACTGACAACATAACTGCGTTCTTCCCCCGCAGAGTTCTTCTTTGCCCGCTGTTTAAAATCCGTACCGTATTCGGTATATTTGAATTTTACCTTCTTCCCATGTGATATTGCCTCGTCCAGTATATCTATGGTATAGAACAGCTGCTGGTTATTTGTACGGTCCTGGGGCATTGTGGAAATATGCTTTATCCTTGCCTTGAAATACTTATTGGAAAGCTTTTCTATTTTTTCCACCAATTCCTTGCACTGGCTATAGGGAAGATGCTTCGAAAACAGAAGACTGTCGATAAGAAGCCTTAGCTCGCTGTCCTCAAAATCCCTGCGGAGATAAAAATCAGAAAGAATATAGCTATCCTCCATCTCTCCGGTTTTCTTATTCTTAATAGGTCTCAGGCACTCACTATATTCAATCTCGTAGCCGAATTCTTCCAGATTCATAAGGCTGGTCTTAATTGTCTTACGGTCAACAATCATATCATATTCATCTCGCAGAATGTTCTCTATATCCCGCTGACTCAGACGGTGATTCTCGTCAGTATGTTGTTTTAATATATCCAGAATATTGAAAAGAACAAGTTTCTTGGGTTGCTTTGCGCCATCTCCCATACTGCTACCTCCAAGGCTTTTTTCTTCAATTATATCCGTTTTTTTACCCATCTACAACACTCTGTTATCCCTTCTGATTACTATTTTCATGATTAATGTTCATCAGCAAGCTCATGAAACAGTATTTTGCCCAGAGCTAAAAAGAAATGAGCCGTCCACCATTCTATATCTGCAGCCCGTCGGTCGCAGTCATCTGATAAATTATCAAGATCAAAAAAGGCCATATGTTTCATACATCAGCTCATGCATTTTCCTAGATGCTCTATACTTTCCGTTTTCTGTAATTACAGAATTATATAAATGGGCATCGTCCCCTTCATTGCCGATCTTCTCTATCGATTCGATGACAATAGACATTAAAGAGTCAAAATCATCAGACGGACTTATATGATACTCGAACACATTATCCGAGCTTAAGGTTGCACTTAGCCTTTCTTCGCTTTAGTCGGTGTATTTTCTAAAGAATCCTGCCAATGTATCGCAGATTTTAAAATACAGGGTTACTCTTCCTTCTTTCTTTTCTGAACGAACAAATTTAACGTTTTCCATAGGATTCTGCTCCTTTCTTCTTTGTGAAATAAGTATAAAAAATAGGATGTGCAAAAACTTATACATCCTGCGATCGTTAAAACTATTACCACCTGAAAAAGACAGATTTATTTATTGTTCCCATAGAGAATAACCTCTCTTTTCTTTGTCTTCGCATATTCAATGGTTTCTTTCGTTCCGCCGGGAGCCCCGGTATAGACACCTATAAGCCTATTAGAATGATCTACCATCCAGTGATTACGCTGAAAAAAGGCTCTTCTGCCTGGTTTTTCACTTATATAGATCTTTTCATCGGCACTGTCAAAAACCCGATAATATCTCTTCTGCCATAAAGAATCCCATTCTTTTTCCATACCTTCAAAAGCGCTAGCAGCTATAAGTCTGAGGCTTTTATTCTCTTTTTTTAGCTCAATCACGGCTTCCGCAGCCCATATATCCACTCCCCGCTGCATTCCGGAGATAAATTCCGTATATCCGTCATCAACAGCCTTTTTTATCTGATCTGTAAGCCATTTCTTAACGTCTTCCTTTGAGCCAGAGAGTCTTTCAGGTCTGTGACCTGTGAAAGAGCATGCATGTTCAATATCTATTTTCATAACTTTTCTTCCTTTCAAGCTGCCAATTCGTATCTTGTTAATCCTAAGCCATTTTCAAATTCGCCTTCGCTGTTAAGCATTATTCTCATTCCCTGCGCTTCTTTAGTAAAACCCAGTGATTCAAGAAAACTGCAGCATATTTTATTTCTCGTAATAGTTTCAGCTATAACGCATCTACTGCATGATTTAAGCAATCTTCCTTCCCAAAATTCGTTAATAACTGCACTACAAGCTTCATGAGCATAGTGATTACGCCTGAATTCACCGAAAATATAGAATTCCAGTTCACAGCATTCTCTTCCATGTGGATTAAGACCGACATACCCGACCATTTCATCGATTTCTTTCAGAAAAACAGTATAATACTTTACCGGTGAACTATGAAAATCAATTAGTTCCATGAACTCTTCGTATCTTCCCCTCCATACCGGAAATAGAACTCCTCAGGATCACACTCCATCAGATAGCATTCATCTACATCAGGCTATGGCAAATCCTATCCTCCTCTTTGTTTCCGTATTTCCTATTACGGGTTCTTTTATATCTTCTTCGCAGATTCTTTTAATATCATCAGCCGTAACAGAATCATAATCAAGCTGCATGAGTCTGCTGTTTTGAGCCATTCTTGCCTTTTCTATCAGATTTCTGACATACCTTCCGTTTCCAAAATCAGACTGTTGTCTCGCTTTGTCTACTATCCCTCTGATTCTCTCAACCGCACCGTCATCAAGGACCAGGCCCTTACTCTTGGCAATATGCTCCGCAATACTGCAGAGTTCCTCGGTATTATAATCCTCAAAATGTATATGATGTGCTATGCGTGATCTTAATCCGGGATTCTTCTCAAGAAAACTCTCCATCTTATCCGGGTATCCTGCAAAAATGACGATTACTTCGCTTCTGTTGTTCTCCATTTCCTGTACTATAGTATTAATTGCCTCATCACCAAATAATCCTCCCCTGTCGTCAACAAGCGAATAAGCTTCATCTATAAACAGTATCCCGCCTCTGGCTTCCTTGAACTTTCTCTGTACGGTTGGCGCAGTCCAGCCAACATATTTACCTACCAGATCCCCCCTTCCGACCTCTACGATATGACCTTTCGAAAGCACATTATTGTCCTTTAATATTCTTGCAAACAATCTTGCTACCGTAGTCTTTGCCGTACCTGGATTCCCTGTAAAGATCATATGATTGCAGAACTCTTCAACCGGCATCCCTTTGTCTTTATATAATATCTGAGCTTTATAACTGTCTAATGCCCTGTTTAAAACTTCTTTTGCTGAAGAAAGGCCGATCATTGACTCGAGTTCTTCGTATGCTGTTCCCTTTGGCTTTTTGGCTTTGATCAAAGTCTTTGCACCTTGAATATCTTTGTACTGACTGTATACTGTATTTTTTATCTTTTTGCTGTACCACTCGTCAAAAATAGCGTTAAGTTCGGGAGTAAAATATTCCTTTCCCTTCTCTAAAGAAGAAAAAAGCATCTTGTCAGTCCGTATTTTATAATTTTTGGCATATTCTTTGAGATAAGATATTGCACCTTCATCTGAGGCAGCTTCTTCTTTGATCTCTACAAAAGTGCAATTTCCAAGGTTTTCATAGAGCAGCATTCGTATATTTGTACATTCCTGGGGAAGACAGATTATTGTGAGGACATCCCTGCAATGCCGTCTGACAATTTTGCAAAAGTCTTCCAGATAATAGTATTCACCACTCGCAATATCCTCATCGTCTTCCTCTTTATTACCGATACTAACGATTACTGCTCCCCCTGCACAGCTCTTATATAGTGTTTTAACTATTTTTATAGGGAATGACATATCAGGCTTAAGTTCAAACTCGGAATATCTAAGGTTTTCAATCCTTCCAACATCATAAAGCGCCTGTAGCAGAAGCTGACTCACCCCCTGTTGAGTTCTTTCATTATCACTTTCTATCATATAATCAACCGGATGACCATAAGCCTTTTTATTTCTCCCAGCATAAATCCTGTCAAGTTCAGGCAGAAAAGATTCATTTGCAAAATAGCTATTTGCGGATAAATATATAGACTCTTTTTTTCTCTCTTTTATTATTTTCTCTTCGAAATTGAATCCATAGCCTCTTAGGCCTCGTCTAAGAAGATCTTCGAGATCATACTCTCTGTATATATCTGTCGTATCTTCAATGAACTCGTACCGTTCAGCAGTATTCAGTATCCTTTCCAGATCGGAAAAAGTTGTTTCCTTTATATCAAGCCTCTCATAGTCCAATTTGCTCTCCTTTAAGTAGCGAGAAACTATTTTATCTTCATTTAGATTATTGCGAATAATCAACCCCAATACCTGCTGATAATTGCTTGCACTTGACAAGAATAGAAATCCCCTGTCTACTATCGAATCACTGATATTATCACATATTGCAAGATAATTCTGTGCTTCCCTCCAATTTGGAACATTCCTTCTGGCCGGAATTCTATCCTCAAACTCATCATCCTCATTATTAAGAAAAACATTTATTCTATAAAATCTCATACCGACCTCCTTAATCATAAAAAACTATCTGTTCAAACTCCAAATCCATTTATTATGAAGCACGCCTATCTTTGACGGAACAAATCCTCCCGGTTCATAAATCTTGCTTTTCACAAAATCGTAAGCTTCATCGGAAGAAAATCCCTCTTTAAGCTTTTCTTCAAATATAGACTCCTTTGTCTTAATTTGGTTTACATAATTTTTGAGCTGTATATAATGATTTGAAGGCTTTTTTACTGTGTTATAAACAAAATTCTCTATCGCAGGGATCAGAATGATTCCTTTTTCTTCAATATCAGAATCATCACCACAAATTGCAATATTTCCATCCATATCATAAGCGACCAATTCAGGGTAATCTCTCAATAATATCTGACCCTCCGGTAGAACGGAAAATCCTACTTTTCTGCTTTTATCAGGACTAATTACATCAACCACTTCATAACCAAGATACAGACTTTGAAGTACTTCTTTAAGCAATGTCCGTAATCCATCCCCGAAATGGAACTCAAACCTCCTTCTGATCCTGGGATTGTCATTACTACCAAATTCGAATATCTCAGGCAACCCATAGCCACGCATTTCAATGTGTTTTCCGCATATAGAGCATTTTACAATATCTATTTCAACAAAATCCTCATAATGTCCGCATTCTTCGCAGTAATAGTATGGCTGCATAGGATCGAAGGGTGAATTACCGAGCAAAAACGTTACCATCAGGTTTCCTGTGTCTGCTCTGCTGCTTATGAATAATCCATTGTCCGCTGCGACCTTATTAAATTCATAGTATATCCGGTATACATCCTCTGAATTGGCAGCCTTAATCTTAACGAGTTCATCTTTTACTCTACTTACAACTACTCCAGGTACCCCGGCCGTATAATATTCATCCAGCTTTTGTTCACATAGTTTTTTCAGATATACTATGGAATTATCATTTATTTTGGCTTTTTCAATAATGTTCATAATCAACTCCAAACCTTGAATTTTTCTGTATTTTTCTCTCTTTTGTGATTTAAGCATATAAAAAAGGATGCACAATTTTTCGTGCATCCATAAAAGATCATTTTATAAACAAAACAATATTACTTTCTCATCATAATCAGATGTATCGTTGGTTCTTCCTCATTTCCGGAATCTGTTTTTATATCTATCCATTCACTCACAGCCGATATACCCTTTTCTATGTTTCTCCGATACTAATAGGTCAGTGCTCTTTCGATTCGATACTCTTTATCGTAAACATAGTTCCTTTTAAAGTCAATCGCAAATATGCCATCCCAATCTTCTTCTGAAAAAACAAGTGTGAAAAAATTCTCACATCTGCCTTTTATGGAAGCATTCATTATACTCATCGTTAATTTTAACTGCATCATAATCCGATAAATGATGCAATTAAGCGGTTAATGATGCAATTAAAAAAAATATCTTTGTCTTGAATTGATTATTCATATAAGAATTTATTTGTCCATAACAAGATAAATCCATAACTTTCCCTGCTATACCACGATTCTTGTAGACCTTCCCCAAGAAGGCGGTTCCTTATCGGTTGTCATCATCCACAAAACCGGTATACCTTCCGCTTCCAACTCATCTGGATAATCAGCTTCACCATCGGTAAGTATCACTATACTCTCTGGTAGATTATCAGCCATACTGCTATGAACATATTCAAAGATAATATCGAACCTTGTTCCACCGCCTCCCCATGGTATTATCTTTAAGAAATCCTCTTCATCAGAAAAAGGCTTTACTTTTGTTACAAAGCAGTCAAAAAAACCAATCCATCCTTTTATCCTCCCATTGAATTGGTCAATTGCCCCCTTAACCTCGGAATATGCCGCTTCTATATCTTTCCTTTTCATTGATCCTGAAGCATCCACCATAAATAAGATGTTTTCTACTTTTTCCGCTTTCTCCGTATATCCGGGAAGGAAAAAAGGAATCTCTCCGTATCTTCTATCTGGAGGCATAAATGAATAATCGACAAAATCTTCTTGAATAAAATCATTAAGAACCTTTCTCCAGTTTGTTTGAGGTTTCCTTATCATATTAATAGCGCGTATAACCGGCCCTGGAATACTTCCCATCATCTTTTCATACTCTTCCCCGTTATACATTTCCATAGATTCATCTATAGCCTCAGTAACATATTCTCTAAACTGGTAATTAAACCAATTCCTGTCATAAGGATTCAATTCTTCATGAATATCCCAAGTATACTCACCTATATCTCTATCCTTTTTGCCACCTATTTCATACCTACGGGTATCACCATCATCTTTATCTTCTATATTGCTTTCAGAATTCTGTTCACTATCATCAAAATCTGCCGTTCCGTCTCTTTCCCTTCCCATATCATCTACTATCAACCGATATACCTCTTCCGTAGAATAATAGTAACCTTCACGACCATTTGGAGCAAAATGTGGCTGAACACCACCGTATTTCTCTAAATAAATGCTATTTTCATCATATTTTTCAGAAACATAAATATTTGAATTTACTACAATATCTGCAGCCTTATCAAAAAGATTCTTATCAAAATCCTTTCCTCTTTCGTTATGTCCCAGAACTATATGAAGGAGTATATGAAGAAAAACATATTCCAACTCTCTGTCAGAAACACTTTCGACGAATTCCGGATTAATAAATACCCTCACTCCGTCCTCCACCCAAGCTGTTTTATGTCTTTCACTCAATGAAATATATAGTCTCATAAGAATGATTCCATAAAAACCATTCTTCATAAGAACTTTCATTCGTACTCGTCTAATCTTCTGTATACAATTTGACTCATTAAAGTTATTCTTTGGCATTCGATGTAGCTCCTATAAAATCTACCCAATAAGAAAACTCTGGTATCTTCTTGAGTTTTTTCAAATATCCCTTTTCTATATTCAAGTACTGTTTGTAAAGAAACATCGAAAAATCCGATGGCATTTTCATTGCATACTTTATGGAATTCGCTATTTTATCATATTCACCTTTATGTTCCTTAGCGTATAGAACCATGTCCGATGTAAGTGCATATAATACACTTGTAGATCTCGGAACGCCATGGTGATTACCTTCAAATATCTCTTCCACCTTTGGTAAATTCCTATATTCTTTTATCCAGGTCCTAAAGTTGAATGCCTCTCCCACCCCTATAAGACCGGAAATCATATTAAACGCGCATTCGATATCATCCTCAAAAATCCCCAATACATCACTAACCAATTTCCACGATCTCGGGGTGGTAAAAGCTAAATCGGCATCCGAAGTATCAAATTTCATAAGCGAATTATTGCGATAGCTCAAATATCCCAATACTAGCGGATTAATCCCCTCTTTTACTGCCCACTCTTCCCAAGCTGAGAAACTGATCTCTATCTCTAAATGAAGTAATCTGTTTGCAAGGGCCTTTGGCATCTTTGTTGCTACAGATTTGTCGGTCGTTCTATTTCCAGCTGCTATTACGATACAATTTTCCGGAAGACGATGTTCTCCAATAGTCCTATCAAGGGTTATTTGATACGCTGCTGCCTGAACCGACGGAGGTGCTGATGTTATCTCATCAAGGAAAAGAATGTTTATAATGTCTTTGCCCTCATCCATCTGAAATATCTGTGGTTTCAACCATACAGCTAAAGTCTTATCCTCATTAGCAGTCGGAATACCTCTTAAATCGATTGGATTAAATAACAAAAGTCTTACATCTGTAACAAAAGTTTTCTTTTTCGTCAATTGCTCTAACCTTTCTGCCAACTGCCGTACACCATCAGATTTTCCAACACCCGGGGCTCCCCAAAGCATCACAGACGGCATATAGGTAATCGGTTTTTTTTCGTTAATCAATTTAGAATATGCTTTACTCAACATATCTACCATACAATTCACGCTTACTGTCGGAACGTTTGATATAACTATATTTCTATCCTGGTTCATAATTAGCCTCCATAAATTACAATTACTAAATTTATATGTTCTTATACACGTATTTTACAAACCCTTATGTTCATTTTTTTGTACAAAAAGAGATCCTGCATTTGCAGAATCTCCAAAATCGATCACATATATTTATTTATACTTCTTTGCCATTCCATCAATATCATCCTTGATCCGCTTCCTTAAAGTTTCCGGCTCAAGGACTTCGACATATGGGCCATACTGCAAAGCCCAGAAGCGCATGGCTTCTTCGTTGCATGATACTCTGATAGTAATTCGATCATCCTTTTTGCTCACGATCTTGAAATCTGTTCCAAACCAATCCGTAAGCTCTGACATCATATCAGCGGTCGTCTCCAGTTTTATGTTTTTGCTCGGTCCACTAAACATATAAACATGCTCTGCCATATGCTTGGGAAGGTTAAGGCCGTTCTCAAGCTCGGGGATCTGCTTCATAGGCTTCGCCTTCTCATTAAGAACGCGGACATCTGTCATCCTGTCTATCCTAAAATGAGCTACATTGTCATACTTATCGTAGTTTCCGATAAGATAGAACTTTCCATTGTTAGCAACAATCTGATATGGATTCACAATATAGGGTTCTTCTCTGCGAGGATGTATTTTGAAATCCGTGCCGATACTGTTGTAGATAAATGCAATCTTCTTTTTATCTGCGATAGCATCATTTATCGAATCAAGGGAATACATAGCCTGTTTATTCTTCGTACGATTAAGATCCGGAAGATTACTGACATGCGATATCTTCACATTAAAATAATTGCTTGCAAGATCACGAATCTTTTCTATAAGCCCCTTGGCCTGTCTTGTAGAAATTGATTTTGAAAAGAGGACGCTGTCAATCAATATGCGCAGCTCAGCATCATCAAACTCTCTTGAAAGGAGCTTGTACCCCTTCTCCATAGAGATATCATAGCCCATCTCCTTGAGGCTCAGGATATTGTTCTTTACCGAACGGCGGTCACATTCCATGCCATAATTCTTATCGAGAAGCTTTATGATATCTTGTTGCGTCAACGAATGCTGCTCGTCGGAGTACTTCCGCAGGATCTCCAAAATGAGCATGTTGAGCATTTTCTTATTTCCGGTTGCGTACATATATCTAATTCCCCTAAGCAAAAACATTCTCCCACATGGTTATTGATTCTGGCAAAATCGATTTATATTCATGGTAAAAAATTTCCAACTCTTTCCGACTTATAATATCAAATCTTTTATCATGTGCTATTTCTTTTCCGCCATCATACACATACACCCTAAAACCATCGCTTAGATAGCCTTCATAGTCCCGATAATCAATCAATCCTTCCTTCGCTTTTACCTGTACTACAGCTTTCTCATGTATGTTTTTATCTCTCTTGATAAGTTCACATTCTATGCAGACAGTAGTGGATTTTCTTGCAATAGAATTCGATAGTACATAATAATCCTTTACTATTTGTAGGTATGAAATAACCAATTCCTCTAATTCAAAATCCGGAAGGTTATTTATTATATTTCCTTCGACTTTACTTATATCACTATATGCATTTTCTGACGTAAGTTTGTTGTATATATACTTTGAATAGTTTTCAATCAAAGAATCATCCAATTCACAAATAATTCCACCATTAGCTCTGTTAAACTGCGCCTTTATCTGTCCTGGTACCTCTAATCCTACCTTTACAGCCTTAACCGGAACAATTGCTCCGATATCCATCTTTTTATCACACATAGATTCTGATGCCCCCAATGCTCTGCATACCCAATACATCCCCTCAAGATCTCGAGTCCAAAACAAATCGTTCTCTTCAACATACCAAAAACTGTTAAGAGCATGATTCATCCTTCCGCCATAACTCTTTATGTAATCTTTGACTGCATAATAAAAGCTTTTGTAATCAGCAAACGGTACCCTCTCATCTGTATATACACAGCTCCATCCGATAGCAACATATTGCTTGGAAGGATTCATTAAACAAAAATCAATTAATTCATCCCGCTTTTCGCAATCAGTTTTTAAATTTATCCTTCTCACGCTAGCCATATATCTTTCTCCTCATTCATACAAATTTTCACATTTTCAAATAATACATATTCGCTCCCAACAACGTCTTAAGTATTGTCTCCGTGTACTTTTCAAACATATTAGCACCATAGGCAATTAAATCAAATGGATTCTCAAGTTCATCCAAATGATTAAATCCACACCTAACAGAGAATGTAATTAGCTTATCCTCATTGACAAAGAATTCACCGCAAGGAATGATTTCATCTATACTTTTTAAAAGAGTATCTGTTCTCTTCCGATTATTCTTTTCAACACCAAGGCGTGACTTGGTTGTTACTATTATTTCATCCTCCGAAAACTCCACTACAACATTGAATGTATCAAGTAATTTTCCGCAGTGTTCCTCTGTACTTAGGGATCCATTATCACGCTCATTCCAAACACCTTCCGCGCCAATTTTTTCCATAGCTTTCATAAATATTTGCTTTGCTACATAATTATCATTCATTACTATCCCCTATAAACCATTATACATAGATTTAATCCGTTTTGCATAAATTTATGTACATTATTTTGCACATCCGTTATTGTGTTATTTCCACCATATTTCCCCAGTTAAGTATCTTGATGGTCTTATCCGGCACGCCTTCCAGATGGGAAAACAGACAATTCATTGCAATTACGATCTGCTTTCCTTTTTCATGAATATCTAAAAACATATCTGTAAAAGAATTCAGTGCTGCTTCATTTCCTGCAAGAAGCTCAAAGTCATCAAATAATAGTACATCCACATCCTTGTACTCTTCCAAAGCCCAGGAACTTCCCTCTTCAGCATGCTCGTTCATCGCAGAGATAAATTTCTTAGCAGGCATACACAAAACAGTCAATTCAAAGTTCAGCATGCATATATAATTTCCAATAGCATTCAAAAGATGTGTCTTGCCGGTTCCGTTATCACCGCAAAGGATAAGCGGATTATACATTCCACTGGGATTATATGCTACCCCAAGCGCGGCAGTGTATGCCAAACGATTCTGTTCGTTTATATTGTACCTTTCGAAGGTGTACTGCGGGCAAAGATAAGACTCCATCTTACGTTTAATTTCCTTGCTCTTGGGTCTAGGATTTATAACTCTATCTTTTATTTCTCGCATTTCTCTGTATGTCACAGTCATATGATCCAGTAGTGCCTCTAAAACAGCATCGTACAATTCACGATTCTCACTTATTATTGTTTTAGCCACTTGATAATACTTTTCTACTTCAGCCGCAATAAGTCTATCTTTCTTTTTTAAAAGCCATTCTGATGGATTTCCTCCCTCGAAGGTTTCAAAACCATAGGAACAATAGTCATCCACAAAATCCTCAACTATTTCATATGCACATCCCAAATCCTTATTACATCCGACATCAGTTAATCCGGTTATCAGTTCTGTTGCAGCCTTTCCTCCAAGATTACGAATAACAACATGTTCCTGTAACTCCTTTGATGTGTAATACTGACTTGGATTTTTGTACTGAGCAAACCCTCCTATGTTATGAGGTCGTTTGAAAACCGTCACAAGAGTCACGCTGCCGGGATTCAATACTTCAGCAACCGTTGCATGCCCTGCCTCATGGACAGCTATACTGTACGTATTCTCATCTTCTTCAGGATTTATGCATTCAGGCATGTCAAACAACAATCTCATACAGGCTTTAATAAGATCTTCCTGCTCAATCATTTCCTTACCGGAATATGCTGCATAAATACCGGCTTCATTTATCACAGACTCAATTTCAGCACATGATCTTTCCTCTAGGAATCTTGCTATTTCCTCAATATCAATATTTCCTAATGTCTGCTTTCCTTCCAGATAATGCCGTACTATATCCTCAGAATACTTTCCCTTAGGGTATTCCACTTGTATAACCTTATCAAAACGTCCGGCTCTTACAAGCGAATCCGGTAAACGATACTTATCATTCGCAGTTGCTATCGTAAAAACACCAAATTCCTTGCTATCATCAATACAGGACTGGACAGACACATATTCCTCAGCGTCAGTGTGATCAACATCCTCGTTTGCAAACTTATCAAGATCATCAAGAAAAACAATAGATACTGCTTCCTTTTTTGCAGATTCGTATGTTTCCTTTATCTGATTAACAAAGTCACCGTTCGGCTTCTCTTTGCGGAGAGTAAAGCATTTTACTCCACTTTCTTCAATAAAGCACTTCGCCATCAAAGACTTTCCAAGCCCCGGATCTCCATGCAGAAGTATTCCACTTGGAAATGAGACCCCCAATTTCTTATACTTCTCGGGATTCTTGAGATAATCTGCAAATCTCTTAAGTTCTGCCTTTATATCCTCGTAACCAATGATCTTATCAAATGCACTCATACTGTACCTCCACTTAAAAACACAATTAACTACTGTTCTGCGATCATCTTAGCAAAGGTGTATGTACATTTTTTTGTACAAAAAAGGCCTTCCGAAGAAGGCTATGTAAACCATTTTGACTACCAGTCTTTAGTATAAAAAATGTATCATATCGTGGCTTTCAAAAGTTGTAAAAAAGTTGTAAATCTTTGATCTTTCCTCAGAAAACATTGAATTTACGGGCTTTCTAAGAGGTTTTACGAGTTTTGCCCCAGCATACAAATAATACTTTTATAGGCATTTCTTACCTCCAAAACCGCATCAAAAGCTTTAAGTTTGCGCCGGTTTGCCAAGCTGCTGAAGTTCCGGTCATTTTACAGAAAATCGCGCCAAATGGCAAACAATTATCATTGACGCAATTTCTAAAAAAACGAATGGTATCCTACGCTTCGTTAATATCAGCGTAACTTTCGTTAGGAAACCATTTCTTCACTTTTTCCTCAGCATGATTCTCGTATAAACGCATCGCATCTTCCGGCTCCAGTTCTCTTACCACAAGATGTTCTGTCTCAAAAAATACATTCATTTTCTATTTCCCTTGAACTTTATATGTTTTTTGCAATTTCAAATACTTTTCTTAGATACTTACCGGCATTTTTATCCCGGTTAGCATCATTATCATAGCCCCTGGTCATCTCATCAAAAGCATATACTTCGCAGGTTTTTGCTCGATTTCTGATCCGGTCACCAACCATAACTGTCTTCATTGCTTCCAACTGATCTCTTCTTACCTTATCTTTTAATGACCCACCCATGGTAATCAAAAATAAAGCTTTTTCCAGACAATTCATGGATGTTTTATCCCCATATGCAAATCCGTAAGTCCATACCCGTTGAAACCATCCCTCTAACATAGCAGGAGACGAAGTCCAAAAATCAGGGTAAATAAAAGCTATCGCATCTGCCTCATTTATCTTTTTCTGCTCTAAAAGAACGTCCTCCGATACAGGACTATCCAAATTATAAAATCCTTCTCTAATATACTCTTCTTCCGATATCACGGGATTGAATCCATCTGCATACAGATCAGAAATCTCATATGAATGTCCTGCACTCTCCAGTCCTTTGATAAAAGC
>JAIKXH010000152.1 GCA_024684215.1 Lachnospiraceae bacterium | reverse complement strand
GATACTGAAACAAATAAAACAAAGATGAAAAGAGTAAGTTACTTTATAAATATCTTGAGCATCTTCTCACAGAACTTCCAAAGTATTGTGATGAAGATGGTCAGATGGATATAACAAAACTTGATCCGCTGATGCCGTGGGCACCGGAACTTCCGGATTATTGCCGGAAACCTGTCCGCTAATCAGCGGCAGATTTTAAAAAAAAGTGTACTATTTGACGCTTACATAATATCAGAGATGCATGCAGACATATATCTTACAGAATTAATAAGCCCCTCAATAAAGTGATGTCAATGCCGCTTGAGCAGGTAGTGGTTTTTAGAAGAGGCGAGGAGCCTTTTATTTCCAGAAGATACCAGATCTTAAATGATTCGTTGTATCAGGAATTGATGGCTAAAAACAATGAGGACGAAGACAATACACACAAATGATGATAGCTACAAATTATACAGTTTGATTAGAACGTTACGAGGGGGTGATAAATATGATTTGTTTTAAGGACATTCAACCAACGTGGGAGACGTTGGAATTTGATAAAGGGCTTGATTGTGTCCCTGTAACGGCTTTGTCAAGACGGGCGATGGATCCATTAGATATTAATACAGTAACCTGTTTTTCATTCCCGGATAAAGATGAGGAAGTTTATTATTACCCGCAGACAGATATTACGGTAGAGAAAAAGGCATTGCAGCAAAAGTCGGAGACTCTTGAGAAGCTACTAAAGTTCCAAGGGCACGATAGAGGTACATATCTATGTTTATCAAATATGTATGCTGATACCTATATTATGCCATACATTATTGATGATCATCTTGTTTTCAGAAAACTACAAATAACCATTGTATGTGGGATGAGCGAGATGGCATATAAGTGTAGAACACTTCCAATTACAGAGATGAGCAGGTATGTGTTTTATGAGAACGGAGTTGTTGTGGAAAACAGAGATTGTTCAAGAATTTTTACGACTCCCGATAAATTGATAGACGACTCTATTACAGATGTGCGGAACTCTGTATCAAAATATGATGATCTTGTCTTGTTCCAGACTTTTTGCGAAAAAGTGCAGATACCTTATAAAAAGAAAATAGTTCAACTGTTAAAGAATAGGCAGGCGGATCCTTGGTGGGTTAAAGAAAGACCAAGGCTGTATTTTAAGAAGCTTATACGGTTGTATATGTATGCTGTAGAGGCTAAGGACCAATTTGAAAACATTCCCGAAAGGATTGTAAATGATCTTAGATACAGAAGTTACGATTCAAATACTTCCGTAAGACTATATAAAGACTTGATCCTCGTGACCGGTAGTATAAAAGATAGCTTAAAAGAGAGCAGTACGAATTTCAGAATTAAGTGGAGAATCTATGCTGATGGTGATAATTGTTATTATTTCAAACAGAATATTGTAACAGGCACCTGGAAAAGAACAGAGAGCGTTAGGGATTTATTTGAGTATGATATTTATGGCAATAACTTGTATAGCAAAGTTGTTGATAAAGCAGTGTTTGAAAAAACTTGTCTTGAAAAATATGTGAATTATTCAATTGCAAAGAATATTGGGAAAAGAAGGGACAAAGTAGACTTATACATAATGCTTGTACAAAGAGATTATTTAGCGGCTGAACAGGCAGCAAAAATCAGTGAAACTCTGTTAAGCAATATTGTATATACAATCTATGAGGAGGAAGGAATTGATAAAACCCAAAAACTTTCGGATTTTCTTGGTCTGACCGGCTTACAGATTAAGTATCTTACAGAGTATGATTATCTAAATAGAAGGCTGAATCTGAAAGCTTTTGGAAATTATATGAGGTCAAACGGATTTATAACATGTTTTCCTGACGTTAAAAGGCGGATATTTATAGCTATGATGCGAACCGAATATGAGAAAGGCAACTGTGGTGAAAAAAGGGTAGATGATGAAATGTTCTTTGAGGGAGCACAAACTCTCAATAGTATAGCCAACGCTTCAATTGGAAAGAGAGAAAGACTGTGTGAGGTATATATTGATTACTTGAAAATGAGAAGGATATTGTTTGATTTCTTGAGTAAACTTGATACTGACGATCCTTTTTATTCGGATATAGAAAAATATGTTGATATGCCAATCAACATTAAACCTTCACGAATATTTGAAAGACATCAGGATATTGATAAGCTTTTAAACTTTTGCCGTAAAAAAGAAGTTATTAAGCAGTATTCCCCTGCAATCATCAGGAGGAAAGAATTGGAAGCGGGGGATGTTGAATATTCAGATGGAGAGTATTCGATCATAATGCCTGAAGATGCTGCGGACATAATCAGGGAGGGAATTGAACTGAGACACTGCGTGGGAAGTGCGGGGTATATAGAAAGTATGGCGGATAACCATTGTCGAATTCTTTTTTTACGAAAGAATTCTGAGCTTTCAAAGCCGCTTATAACACTTGAGGAAAGAGAGGGCTGTATCAGGCAATGTTATGGCTATAGAGATTCCTATAACAGAAACGTGCAAATACGTGATTTTATAAAGCAATATGCTGATAAACGAGGAATTGGTATTACAGCAATTATTTTCAAAACAGACGGAGTTTAATGTAATTGAGATACATTGAACTACAAGTTCAATGACAAGTTTAAGAAAGGGAACTATACTTATTGTAGACGGAAAGGGAAGGCGAATATGAGAGAAGAATTAGAAGAAAGACTTGGTAAAAAATATCCGTTTATGCTGAAGAAGAAATTGAACCGGATATTGTCATAGACCAGATTAAAGAAAAATATGGTACGCTTAGATTCTATTATCATTTTGAAGGTAGGGATAAAGGTATAGCCGCAATTGACATTCTTGGTATGGGGAGTTTACGAATGAAACCTAAAGAGCACCGACCGATTGATAAGAAGATTTTTGATATTGTTGATTGGGGCGAGAAGCAATCCGGACATATATGCGAGCTCTGCGGTAATCCCGGTGTGTTGAGAAATGATGATTGGCTGATGGTTCGATGTGATGAGTGCTGGAAAAAGTATAGATAATAGGGAGGAATAAACTATGACTAAAATGACTTCTGCGTATGCAAATAAAATGTTGAGAAAGCTGTCTGAGGACAAGGAGTATTGGCGTAAGAAAGAGAACGAAGGATGTACCTATGTTGCTGCCGCTGATGAGGAACCTGTAGTTCCTAATTATGATTATGCAACTGTGGCTGCGGAGATTGATGCTATTGATGAAAAGATGGTACGTATCAAGCATGCAATCAACTTAAATAATGCTACAAATACAATTACCGTTGGTGAGCTGGAAATGACCATCGACGAAATTCTCGTACGTATGGCACAGTTTAATAAACGTAAGGATGTCCTGGATGATATGCGTAAGCAGGAACCCAAGACACGTATTAATTCAGGGATGTACTCACCCCGTAAGACGGCCCCTGAATATACATACATTAATTACGACTTGGACTTGGTAAAGCGGGAGTATGAACGCGTCGATATGCAAATTGCGGAGATGCAGATTGCACTCGACAAGTACAATCAAACATTTGAATTTGAAGTGCAGATCTAATCTGTGCTTTGATTTCCGGGTAGGCTGAATAAGAATAGTATAAAACTCCGGTTATGATTTGCAGAAAGCAAAATGTTCAATGTTGGGGTTAGCGATTATTCTTTTATTGAATTATCGGTTATTGTTTATGGTTGATTTGGATCAATCATAGTTAACAGTCAGTCTTGCCAAAAACTTGATACGTAAGTATCTTGGATATGGAAGTACGGTTATATATATCCTTTTTTTGTATGGAGGAAACTTATGATTTACATTACCGGAGATACCCACGGTTCCTTTAAGCATCGCTTTAATATGGAGAACTTTCCTGAACAAAAGGAAATGACCAAGGATGATTATGTCATTATATGCGGTGATTTTGGTGGTGTTTGGGATGTCGGTGAGGAAAGCAAAAATGAAAAGCACTGGCTAGATTGGTTTGAAGGGCGTTCATATACCCTTTTATTTGTTGACGGCAATCATGAAAACTTCGACAGATTAAATGATTATCCCGTCAAGGAATGGCACGGTGGTAAGGTACATGAATTAAGACCGCATATACTTCATCTGATGCGTGGGCAGGTTTTTGAAATAGACGATAAGAAGATTTTTACCTTTGGTGGAGCTAGTAGCCATGACATAACCGGTGGAATACTGGAGACAGACGACCCGAATTTTATTCAGAAGAAGAAAAAACTCAACAAGGAGTATAAACCGTACCGTATTAATCATATATCCTGGTGGGAGCAGGAACTTGCCAATGAGGATGAAATGCAGGAAGGGAAGGATAATCTTCGCAAGTACGATTATACAGTTGATTACATCATTACCCATTGCTGCTCCAGCAGTACACAGGATTATCTTGTAGGCTCGTGGTATAAGACTGATCGGGAAACCGAGTACCTTGAGTATATTAAGAACAATGTGAATTACAAGAAGTGGTTCTTTGGCCATTACCATGACAATGGGAACGTATCCGACAAAGAAATTCTGATTTACGAGCAGATGGTAAGAGCCTTATAATTAAAGTAACTTATTAACGAAAAGGGTATTGCCATGTCCAAAGAACTTGAAGCTGAAATACAATCGATATATGAAGAATATGAACTGAAAAGGAATCGGTTGAAGGCAGATTCTGACGAATTAAAGAAATTAACCGAAGAATATGCTTTGAACATTCTTATTAAGATGCAAAAGCCCTTAAGGTTGGAAGCAATAAATTCAATCAAGAGAATTGATGGAAATAGTGAACTCTTGGATGATTTAAAAAGAAACGAGGGTTTACTTCAGGAAGAAGCTCGTCTTACTATAATAGACTGCTTGAAAAAGTATGACAAGAATTATGTTGGTAAGAAAAAGAAAGTGGACTCATTCTACAAATATGTAAAGATGAGTGTTTTCCGTTTATATAAGCGTAATGCTGTATATCAGAAATATAAAAGTGTCAGCGGACTTTCGTGGGTGTACGATGATCGACTGGTAACAACCGATATAAAGGAAAGAGTGCCAAGTGATAAGAAAAGGTTTACGACGGTAGTAAGGGAAATCAGTCATTTAAAAACAAAAATCGAAAAGAAACAAAAAGATAGTCAATATAAACTTAAAAAAGATGAAATAGTTAGAGATCTTGTTAAAGTATCACGTGGATATACAGAAGAACAAATAAAGGATCTTATAGATATTATTGAAATACCAAATCCGGAAATTCTTTCAGATGAAGTGGGAGAAATGATTAATAATTCCACGGTATATGGAAGGGAAGAGGCTTTAGTATGTGATGAAGAGACTAAACTTTTGATAAAAAGAATAATAATGGATTTCATCAGTAAGCGTGACCCGGAAGAACAATACATTCTCGAAAACTATGCGGATATAGATGGAAGGGTCTCTTTCGGAAACAAATTCTCATTTCAGTATAAGGACTTTTTTATTCAAACTTTCGAAAAAAAACCTTTATCAATTCAAGAAATGAAAGATGAATTATTCAAGGAGTTTAATGAAACATGGGATGATGCAAACATTAAAAGGCGGTATAAAAGACTATTGTCAGAGTTGAATATAAAAATGGGAAGATTAACTGATTAAATAAGGATATATTTAGAGCGGCTTGTAAATGCAGAATACAAGCCGCTCTTTTGATTAGAGGTAATTATCTTCCATTTCTTTGTTATAGATTAGTTCTTCAATATCTTCACGTTCATAATACTCCATAGTTTTTAGGAGATTATCAAGTCCTTCCGGGGAAGGCGCAGAATAATGGAATGCTCCCACTTTTACCTTATCCATATCGGATGCGACAGTTTTATATAAATGATAGCGCTCATAGTCTATATTACCCAGTTTTAAATCAAGCAGCCAGGATACAAAGGCATCAAATTTGATTTGATCGGGGGCCAAGGAGTATCCAAAACTTCTATATAGTTCTATTGTTTCTTTTTTATTAAATTGAGCAGCAAAAGAAATTTCAAACACAGTATATCTGCGCGATTCATTATTTAGAGAATCCTTCCCGGATTCCATGATCCATAAATATTGGGCAGTTTCTTTTTTTAGTAGGTTTATTATTTCTACGAATAATCCATTTCTTTCTGATTCTGTATTTTCGTTTACTATTTTTTCCTGAATTCCACGCATGGTTTTCCTAAATTCATTCTCGTCATAGTTCTTACTGTCGGCGTAAACGTGATTTTTAACCAAACGCAGGAGACAATCCACTTTGCTTTCGGTGTTGACCTCTTTCGGAAGATTATTTCGATCGGAAACGACTGAGTTCAGATACTTTTCGTCTTCAGGGTATGTATAGGACAAACATAAACCGCTTCTGTAATACAGTTCAATGGAATTGTTAAGTGAAAGGTTATATGTTAAGCAGACCTTTGCGAGGTATGCGTGTTTTTTAATAGGAAATCTGGAAAGGTCGTTGTAATTAAGATTGCAATTAGATGCAATTCTATTTAGAGTCTCCGCTTTTCCGGTTCTTTGTTTGATCAAATCAATAAGATATGTAGTAAAAAGAATAGCTTCTTCATTATCTGTTCGAGAGATGACTTCTCTCATCTTTGCAATCTCTTCTGAACTGGTTTTATAAGGCTTTTTCATATTTAAGACACTCCTTTTTAAAAATTTTTAAAAAAAATTTCAAAAAAGTGCAAATAAAAGTCAAAAGTTAAAAAAAAATAATCATATATAAGTGTGAGGTAATTTTACCACAGCAGAAATAAAAAGTCATACAAATTACATCAGGTTAATGTCTGAGTATTAGGCGTAAGGCAAATGAAGAAAAAAGTCTTACAAATTACATCGGGCTAATGTCCGAGTATTAAGCGTAAGACAAAAAGCAAATCGAAAGGAAGTAAAACCATGAACACAGAAAAAAGCATCTCTATTTTACACACTGTTGCATCAACCATCAATCACGACAGATTTGGGAAGTTTGTTCCCGAGGAGTCAACCAGATTGAACATCATTAAGAAACTTCTCAAGGGAACAGATTATAAGGTTTTGGATAAAGACTTATTTGTTCTGTGCTCTAAACGTCCTATTAAGGAGATAAGCGGACCGATTACAGTTATCTCCAGTCATATTGATACACATAGGAAAATAACTGCTCCCTTTTCTGATGAAAGTGATGATAAGAAGCTTCGCGGTACGTACGACAACAGTATTACAAATGCAGCAATTATAACACTTATGTTGGAAAACCAGCTTCCCGAGAACGTGGTAATCGTGTTCACCGGGAATGAGGAATACGGCATGAAAGGTGCGATTGATTTCTGCGAATTCGCTAAGGAAGAGGGAATTCAAGCAAGAGTAATAGCAGCTGATGTGACGGGCCGCGGATACAAGAGCGAGAAATCTTTCACCATGGAAAACAAAGGAAATTGCGGAGCATGGATGCGCAAGGTAAAGGAAGCTTTCGGAAATTCTCCCTATGACTGGAAAGATAAGAAGGGATACGAAGAGGATGATGAAGCTTGCATCTACAGAGACTACGGTTATGAAAGCTTCAGCTTATGTATTCCGACTAAGGGAGAAATGCATGATAACACAGGATTAACTGTGAGAAGAAAAACATATTTCGATTATACAGATGCACTTTGTATCGCAGCTAATCTTTAAGACTGTTAACGAATTGAAACAAAAAAAATTTATTTAAAGGAGTGTTGACTATGAGCAATTCATCTTATTTGCAGAAAATCGGTTCTATTCCCAGGATTTCATCTGACAAGGAAAAGGAACTTGGAAAAATCATCAAAGAGGGTGGGGAAGGAGCGCTTGCTGCAAGAAATGAGCTTGTTGAGGCTAACCTGCGTCTTGTAGTTCATTTTGCCAAGAAATTCGAAGGACGAGGTATCGAACTAGACGACCTTATTTCAATGGGACAGTTGGGACTTATCCGTGCTGCGGAAAAGTTTGATTACACCAAAGGGTATAGGTTCTCTACCTATGCGGAGTTGTGGATAATCCAGGCGATTACACGTGATGGCGCTGAGTACAGCGGAATAATCAGATTGCCTATAAAGAAGGCGTATTTAAGAAGTGAATATACCACATTGTCATTTGATTCAATGTTTGGTGATGAAGACTCTACTATAGAGGATTTCATTGCCGATGAAAATGCGATTGACCCTTGTGAGAATGCTATACAGTCTGAACTGAAAGAGAAAATGGCGGAGGCGCTTGATATGCTTGCGCCTAAAGAAAAAAGGGTACTTGAGCTGAGATATGGTTTTGAATCGGATACACCCATGTCTTTGGAAGAGATATCCAAGCTTCCTGAGTTTAATGTTTCAAGAGAACGCATCCGTCAGATTGAGATGCAGGCGCTTAATCGACTCAGAACAAATTATAAAATGAGAAAACTTGTAGGTGGTTACGAACCGGAAAGGAAGGCTGCAAATGAGTATTGTTAGGTTTTTCGAAATTAAGGATGAACAGGTTAAAGGTGCATATTTTTTAGTTACAAAACTTGAGGATAAAATCAAGAACTGTAAATATGTCATAGCGACTTTGTCAGATGGCGAAACTATTCAAAATGTTAATCTCTTTGCCCCCGGAGGATTAACGGTTTCAACGCTGGAAACGATGGGTATAGTCAAAGACAGCATTATCGAGACTGATATTGTGAAGAGTGATATCTATTTCAATGTTCAGAACTGGAAGGTCTGTACAGATTCTTCAATAACAAAAGCTGACTTTGTTCGTAAGGCGCCTATTGATATAGAAGGTGTATACAACCGTATTGTTGCTACAGTAAAAGAGGTTGACTCAAATCCTAATGACGAGGGAGATTCTAAGAGTTTATCTTTTATGACCATTCGTATGCTTGAGTCTTATAAGGATTTATTTAAACGTAGCGCTGCAGCTGTAAAGATGCATCATAACTTTATCGGAGGTCTCTTATTCCATACCTATAGAATGCTGCAGTTGGCATTACGCTTTTGTGAGGTATACGTCAATCTGGACAAGGAATTGCTGGTTTGCGGAACGGTGTTGCATGACATTGGAAAGATTTCGTGCCTGAAAACAGAAGACACGGGAGAGGCATCTTTTACCACTATGGGAAGACTCTTTGACCATGCTTTGACCGGAGTCCTGATGGTTCAGGAAGAAGCGCGCAAATTTCAGTATAATCCGGAAAAAGTAGAGATGCTTCAGCATATGATTGCATCGCATCATGGAAAGAAGGAGTGGGATGCTATTGTAACTCCCGCTTTCCCGGAGGCAGAAATCCTGCACATGATTGATATGTCCGACAGCCGGATGAATATGTTTGAGGAAGCATACAAGGGAGTAGAAGCCGGAACTTTATCGGAATCTAAGATATGGGGGCTTGAGAACAGCACTGTTTATAAGGCATCATTTTACGAATAACTATTGTCAGTTATTTGAGAAATAAGAAAGGGGTTATGCTATGAAAATGATAACCATTGACACTGAAAAAACAGGAAAGCGTATACAGCAAATGTGTCGTGAAAAGGGACTGACAGTTAGTTTTATTCAGCGTGAACTCTGTTTCAAAAGTCCCCAGGCCGTATACAGATGGTTTTCATGCAAGACTATTCCTTCCATAGACAGCCTTGTTTTGCTTGCAAATCTTCTTGATTGTCATATTGAGGATTTGCTTGCGTATAAGGTAATAGACAGCAGTTAATTGAACTACGGGTTCATAGGCAAATCAATAAAACGTTCCTATACTGTATATATAACGAAACAGAAACATTTAACAAATAGTTTTTTTATGAAAAGGAGACGGAAAAATGAACGATGATATCAGAAAATGGGTACCCCAGTTTACTACAGAAACAAGCAATGGGGTCCATGACTTGGAACTTCAGACAAAGCACTTCGATAATCGAAAGATTTTTCTTACAGGAGAAGTCACCGACCAGATGGCAATAGACTTTGTTTCTGAGATGGAATATCTCGCTGAGTCGAATGAACCTGTAACGATTTTTATCAACAGTCCCGGTGGTTCTGTTAATGCAGGACTTCTCATTTATGATGTGATTCAGACTGCCCCCTTCCCTATAGATATGTACTGTATCGGAATGGCTGCAAGCATGGGAGCCATCATTCTTGCGGGAGGACAAAAGGGAAGAAGATTTATACTCCCTCACTCAAAGGTGATGATTCACGAACCTCTTATCAGTGGAGGAATGGGGGGCTCGGCTTCATCTATAAAAAAGACGGCTGATTCCATTCTGGAAACAAAAAAGATTACCAACACAATTCTTTCCAAGCACACAGGAAAGAGCGTGAAGGAAGTAGATAAAGCTACGTCGTTCGATAACTACATGAATGCAGAAGAGGCTGTGGAGTTTGGCATCTGCGATGAGATCCGCAATCTTTTTTAAGGTTGCGGAGGCTCGATAGAACTGCCGGATATGTCGATAACCAATGGATAGAAAAGGAGATAAGCATGAAAAGAGATTTAACATGCCTTGCTGAAAATATGGTTTACCCCGCGGATTCATCCGTGACAGGAATTAATTTAAACGAGATAATAGTCGGTGCGACCGGATGTGGAAAGAGCATGTCTCTGGCATATCCCAGGCTTGCGCATACCTACGACTCAAGTATTGTTATACCCATAACTAAGGGAGATATTATGAAAAAGTTTTCAAAACTCTTTAAATCTCGTGGATATAAGGTTCATGTGATGGATTTTACGAAACCTGAAAAGAGCACGATAATCTATGACCCGCTTGATTACGTAAAAACTAATGAGGATGCGATTCATCTTGCAAAATCCATAGTTAAATCCGCTCAAGATGGAAAGGGAAGTTACGATCCCTTCTGGGATAATGCTGCAGAGAGTGTGATTGCCTCAATAGTGCTTCTTCTTAAGGAAAATGAGAAAAACGGTGGAAAAAAAGCATCGTTTGATGATTTGATTGAAATGTTTAGAAATATGAAACTCAACACCAGGGGAAGCAGAACAAACACAAGTATAGACTGTTTGTTTGATGAGTTGGATAAAAAAAAGCCGGGTAATAAGGCAAGTATGCTTTTTACTACTTTAAGAATGGCTCCCGAAAAAACAGCAGGGACAATATACTGCTGCGTGAACAATGTGATTGATAAATTTATGTCTGAAAGCATAACTCGCTTTGTTTCCACAGATAAAAAAATTAGTTTTAGGGAACTTGGCAAAAAAAAGTCCGTATTGTTTATCAAGTCTTCTCCGATGAATACAGCCCTTTACAGTTTTATAAATGTCATGTATAAGGATATGTTCCGTGACTTGTTTGAGGCAGCTGAAGCGAGCTCGAATGGACGTCTCGATGTTCCTGTGCACATTGTATGTGATGACTTTGCAACCGGAGGCCGTATTCCTGATTTTGAGGATTATATCAGTATTTTCAGGGCAGCAGGAATAAGTGTCTCTATACTCTTACAGAGCGAATCACAGCTTTATGATATGTACGGAGAGGGCGCAGGAAAAACCATCATAAATAATTGCGACACCTATGTTTATATGGGCGGCATGGATTACGAGACTTGCTTTAATATCTCAAGGAAGATGAATAAGCCCATAGAAAAAATAATCAGTCTTCCCAAAGAAGAGATTATTGTATTCAGACGAGGTATGGAGCCGAAATTTGCTAAGAGGTATCAGACTCTTGAAGACCCTGAATACATTAAGGCAATGGAATTATAAAAGGAGGATATGGAAATGAGAGATTACGCTGAAATGAGAACCAAAATATACACAATGCAGAAGCTTTTGGACCTTGGTGGCTTTATAGCGGAGGTGGCAATTAAGAAAATGAACGAAGCTGTATGCGACGCGTACGACTGCTCACCCTTTGTATTTAAGACGGCATTGAAAGAAATCAAAGATAAATCAGAGCTGATGACCATTTTGGATGCGCTTAAGAGGGATTATTCATTGGCGGAATTTAATAGTTTATTATTCTTTCAGTTGAGTTCCGATATATCTCTGAAAAATATCACGACGGAAGATAAGTTTGAGAGCTGGTTTGTGGAGTCGGAATTACGGCTGTTTTCGGAGGACAAGTATTCCTATCGGGACATTGATGCAAATGTAATATTTAAACATTATTCACCGATGGTTTCCGGTTTTCTGGGTAAAATGTCTTGTATAGAAAAGAAGGCGTTATTTTACAGATATAATAAAGAAGGCGAGATTGTAATGTCTCTCGATGAGATAGCAAATTTACCGTTATTTGTAGGAGGAAAAGATTACCTTAAAGAATTATTCGATGAGGTAGATTCAGAATTTGAGAGATACAGCGAACCGGAAAAGAAACAGTTTATCGATTTTGTTACCATGGATTTCAAGGAATTAGTTGAGAAGACACCTTGTGAAAAAGGAAATAAAAAATCGGATTCCATGCTTTCTCAGGATGAGATAAATTGGTTTCTTAACTCATTGGATGACGAAAGTGAAGATGATTAGAAATGGCGTATTGGGGCTTTTAACGATTTGTTAAAAGCCCCATTTTATAGGCTTATAAGTCAAACTTAAAAGCCTCGGATTTAAAAAAGTATTCTTCATGTTTTCTTTTTTGTTTTTTCTGATAGGATTTTCTGATATTCCAAATCTAAATCCTTTCGATGGTATTCTATAGAAAATTGTTCATATAATTGCTCCTCCAGTTGACCACATAGGTGAGCAGCAGCACGGCTTTTGTCTTTTGCCATCTCCATTTTTTTAAACAAATATTCAGCAAAAAAGAGCCATTTTTCACTTGTCATCTTCAGAAAAGTAGGAGCCAGTATGCAAAACATGCGAGCACTTGTTGGAGTACTATCTTTTAGATATTCATTAAACTTCTGAAAATAATTATTTTCATCTTTATTATTTTCTAAGTATTCCGAATATGGATTAAGAGCCATGTTCATGCATTGGCATGCCAGTTTATATATTCTTTTTCGACATCCTGTGAAGTGATCAGGCGACAGGACCCTTATGTCAAAGCACATTTTATGTGTGAATTCTTCCCAATCTTTTCTCAATACTTCGGAAGACATATTTGATATAGATACTAATATTCTTATATCTTCAATATTGTGAGAATATAACTCCATATCCCAGAAATAATACTTAAGAATATATCCCTTTTCGGAATTGGACATATCTAAAAAACAATTAAGATCACGCTCATAAATGCTATGACTTATTCCAAAAATATGATTTGTGCCGTCAATATTAATATATAGAGGGGAATAATTATATATATCCGTGGCCCTTTCGTACCATTCTCTTACTTCTTTTTTTATGTATTCTTCAAGGTCACGATACTGCTCCTTTATTTCCATATCGGCATTCTGCAGTTTATATAACAGATAAAAAATAATGATTTCCTGTCTTTCCACAGAACACTGCTTTTTTCCATCGAGGTGGTAATTCTTGTAGCCTCTGATTATATTGCCCTTAAAACCAACATTTTTTCCAATCTCGTCACAGTTGGCGACTCCCGCCTCTATTAGCGTAGATATAAATTCAGCGAACTTGGAACTGGCATTTTTTTTCATATCTCCCTTATAATTCGGCATAAATCTTATCCTCCAATAGAAAAATAATGGTTACTTAATTAATTATCGCATGTATAGAGCATCTGTTCAACTAAATGCAATTAGATCAAGCAGTTTCAAGTTGATTTTCAGGCTTTTCAAATTCGTATCCGGTGATCCTACCATCTTCGCATGTAAAGACGATGCCGTATTCTTCGTAAAGTCTTTCTGCTTCTCCAATGGTAAGAGTTTCAAGGTTGATGCTGATGTTTGTCATAGTTTTTTCCTCCGTAAATTTGTTTGTTGTTTGTTGTTGTCTGTTTCCTTCTGAGATGATCATCGCATAATCCTAAACATAAAAATAGAGCGCGAATAAATCGCACCCTAAATTGGTTTATATTTAAAAATTAATATCTTGTTTCCGGACTTATAGGCTTTTAAGTTAAACCTAAAAGCCTTATTTTACAGGCTTTTAAGTTAAACCTAAAAGCCTTTTTATCTCTAAATACTATTTATGATCTAGCGTATAGACGGTGTTGCTGTTTACGAAATACTCTTTTATCTCAGAATTGTTATATGTCTTTGTTTTTTTATAGTCGTCCAAACTGGTAAAAGCAAAAAATCTGGGATTATTAGCATCAACTATAGCCGGACAACACTTCCAGCATGGAGCCCAACGTGAAAAGATATACTGTACATTAGCGTATCCGGAATAAGCCATCATTTTTCTTTCACAGCAACTGTATGTTGGCCCATAATTCTCGGTAGGATTATTTGCGTAATCTATGTTGTATGTAACAGGCTGGGAGATATACGGACCAACCTTTCCGAGATAGTCAGTTGTATCGTGTAATATATCAGTATATCTTCTGACACCTAAATTATGATGTATAAAAGCGTAATTATATTTGTAATTTTGATTGCAAATATTTCCAACAGAACTATTGTGGAGGATATTTTTCATTATGTAACTAATCGTGTCATTAAGTCCCCATTTATCAGGATTGTTGGGATCTAGTTGGAGTTCTTTTTGCATACCACTAAAGGAAAAATAGTGTTTACCTCCTGATTGGGTAATAAGTATTGCGAAGCAACTCTTTTTATTATTTAAAAAATTCGCCTTTATTTTATTTCGTACATCACCGTTCTTTATGAGATTATCTATATCGCGGAGGTGAATACCGTCACTATAGATATTCGAACTGACAGCATTTGCGTGGACGATAAAAGATTGTATATCATTATTAATACAATTTACCGTTTCTCTGGGTGTGGTATCTTCCCAATATAAATATCCTGGGTTTCTTTTAGAATGTCGTTCGTCTAAAAAGGCAGCTAAACGGAGAATACTTTTACTGGTAGATCGATAAAACTTATTCTTTCTTACAGCATTAATTATTTCATATGTTTCGCACGCACTCTCAAAAGGTGCTCGAATGGCCTTTGCTAATCGATTGCTGAGGCGGTTTATATAATGCCAATATGATCGCAAGTGTGTATCGTCAGGGCTTTCGGAACGAATAATGGTTATATACGTTAGGATTTCCCGCTCGATTTCTGCTACTTCCACATGGTAATCGCCTACGGGTTCAAAAAATCTATTAATAGAATCGTTGTCAAAAAAACGTGAAACCAATCTATTACTAACGGAATCTACAGTTTCTTCATAGAATGTAATATCATCTAATGCACGGCGAATGTTAATTCGCTGTTCTCTTATTTTTCCAGTTTCTTTAGTTAGTGCATATTCTAAATGGGCAAGAATAGAAATTTTTGTTTTCAAATAATCTAATTCCAACTGAGATCCAATGGTTATATCGGCTAGCTGATTGATTTCTTTTTTTTGTTCCAATCCATACTCTTGGATACTGTCCGCTGCAAAACTAACTAATTTTGCGTCAGATAGCATATCCCAAAGAGAGGTCCTGAACATACGTGGCTTATCGGGTTCATCATCAAAGTAATCCTGAGGTTGCTCAGTTCTAATAATTTTGGCCCTTTTAGGAGTTATCCAGTATAGACTATCATAGAGAAGAGAATCAAGTGGATAATTAAGGTTTGAATCATCCGGTTGTTCTTTTGAATTTAAATATGATATTATTTCTCCGGTTTTCCCAGGTAGTTCAAGCTTAGCCAAATCATCTAGTGAATATGGCAGAAAATACTCTGTGATTGATTCACTTTCTTTATCACCAAAGTTGTAGTCAAGTGATATTGCTAGATGCGCCATAGTTTATATTCCCCCTCTTGCTTGTAACTATGAATCTATAGAAATTGTTTATGGATAGGATGACGAAAGTCATGCCCTAGTCAAAAGAATACACTTTTTTTGATTGGTAGGTCAAGCATCAATTCTTAGTATAGAACAACATTATAGTAGAACAGGACTAGAGGATTCGTTTGTGATAAAATGGTTTTAGAAGCGTCAAGAGAGGGTGCAGTAATTTATCGAGCGAGTGCTAGAATAATTGTGAAAGAACTTATAATAAAGCTAAAAAAAGAAAACGATAAATTTTCAATTATAGAGTCATGTGTAGATAAATACTATGATAGTGGAGTTTGGGCTCTTTATAATGAGAATGACTTATTGGAAGTAGCGCAAACCTCATGTGTAGCTGAAGAAGTATTAAGTGACGTCAATTTAATTATAACGGGATTTGACAAGATTCAAAAAAGAAAAAGGTCATATAAGGCAAGAAGACTTTTTTGTTTTAACACGGAATTCCATGTTTCTATTTATGACAAAAATAGAACGGAAGCAAAGTATCGGCATTTATCTGAACAATCAGAGGAACTGGAGATTTATTATCTTTCAGAATCAAGAGGATGTGATAGATCACAGCGTGAGGAGATAGAATATAAATATGCGATAGATCATAAAGCAGAATATTGGAATGCATTTGGAAAACAAAGAAAACTTGCACGAGAGTACTATGAGACGAAAAGAGGATTACAACTACGATTAATTGAAATTCTGAAAAAAGTTATTGCATCATGATATTTACTGTGATAACCTCAAAATATAAGGGACATGTTGAGAGAGACATCGTATTTTAAATCCGAGACATTGTTTTGTGTGAGTTTAGTTATGCTTATGAAAGTGAGCATTGGTAAACTTTGTAAAGCAAAGAATCATATTTAATCTACTTTGTCTGGCTTTTATTTGCGTACCTCGGGTAACGTGAATTTTTGTCGGGCTTTCTTTATGCCTTTTAGTAATATTTTCAACTAGGAGGAATTGCTATGAATCAAAATCAGATTCAAGAAATCCAAGAAACCATTGGTTACCAGTTTAAAAACATAGATTTGCTCATACAAGCATTTACCAGAAGATCTTTTGCAAAAGAGAATAATTGCGAAGACAACGAAGTATTTGAATTTATCGGAGATAAAGTCCTTGATCTAATTGTCGTAAAGTTCCTTGCTGAAACATATGGAGGCGAAGCAAGCGAATATACTGATTATGACGAAGAAGATCCGGATGAGTTCCTTTCCGAATATGATGAGGGAACACTGTCTGAAATGAAATCTCAGCTTGTTCAAAAAAAGATGCTTGCCCACAGAATTGAGTTATTGGAACTTAGTAAGTACTTAAGAATGGGAAAGGGTGATAAAGCTAAGCGAGCAGACCATCAGGATTCGGTTAAAGAGGACTTGTTTGAAGCAATCGTAGGGGCAGTAGCAATAGACTGTGGGTGGGACATGCCCATCATTGAAAAAGTTGTTGATAAAATGCTTGATCCAGAGGCAGAACACGAAAACGACGACGATGATTACGTCAATTTCATTGGCTTGGTTCAGAATTGGTCACTTGATGATTGCGGTGAGTTACCTCGGTACGATATATTTGAAATGCCAAAAGGACCGTATCACCTTGGTGGTATTTCATCGGGTATTCCAGTTGCTGGATTTACAAGTTTAGTTCAGCAATATAAATCACCAACACAGTATAATTGTCATCTCACTATACCGTCAATAGAAAAGCGCTTTGGTGGCTTTGGATATTCTGAACGTGAAGCTAGAAGAATGGCTGCAAGGAACGCATATGAGTATTTGGAAGAAAACGGATATATCACTACTATACGGGATGAGATTGAGAATCCCAATTTCGATGACTCAATAGGGCAGCTTGAAATTCTTTCAAGACGTGGATATTTCCCGATTCCAACATATGACTTTGCTGAGGCACATGATGAGAATGGGAATCCGATTTGGAATTGTAAATGTAAGATAAAAGGAGTTAAACATATAACCAAAGGCGAGTCTACGTCCAAGAAGGATGCGAAAAAGCAAGCGGCATTTGATATGCTTGAGTATGTGCTTGAGGAGGGAGAATAATATGGCAAAGTCAAGAAAGAAGTTTTATGCGATACATTTAATCAAGGAGAAGAAAGATATCATCGTTGAGGACTGGACAGAAGCTCAAAAAATCATGAAAGGGAATAAAAATCTTTTTCATGGGTTTGCAACAAAAGAAGAGGCGAAATCATGGCTAGATGGAATTACACCGCAAGATGAAGCTAAACATATTGCAAACGTGGATAGGGCCAAGAAAGAAATTGCTAATTGTAAAAAGTATTCGATTCAGCTTCCACTTGATGTAGCAGAAGTATTAGATGGCTTGTGCTCTAAATGGAATAAAAATGCCAGTGCTATACTGGAAGATCTCATCCGTACTGAGTATATGAGCGAAGAATAGGGGGCGACAATATGAATAGTTTTTATCCTGAAGGGATGTCACTCCCGAACTTGCGCCAAATAAATGATGTGATGAAGAATGTTATGAAACTTGGTGGTGATTCTTTTCAGACGTTTAAGGAGTTTCAGGAAAGGTCAAACTTTGGTACAACTGACAGAAGTTTATCTGTTGATCCGTATGGCTGCGAGAAATTATTTGTTATAGGTCGTATAATTTAGAGGAGAAAGAAGTAAAACGGCTTGTTGAAACTGGAATGAGTGAGGAGGAAGCTCGTGAAAAAGCATTTGAAGATGCCTATCTTGATTATTGTGATAATGCTTTTTTCTCTGATATGAGGGAATTATTTAAGGACTATGTACCTGCGTAATAGTTGTGAATATAAAGATAGTTTTTGTTTGCGTTTTACCATAGGTTGAATGATTTCGATATTATAATACTCCTTTCTGTCAATAGTTGGCGGGGAAAAGGGCATCTTCTGATGCTCTTTTTCTTTTACTTAGTTTTTGATATCAGTCATTTTGATACGGGTGGAAGATGCGTTGAATTTATGATAAGCTATATATAACCGATGGATAAAATATATATAGATTAAATACATGTGAAATACACATTTTGTAATAGATCATTGGTAGATATAAAAGGAGGAAAGATATGGATATAACATACAAAACGTTTGATGGCCTTAATACAGTTGAAAAAAGTAAATTAAGAAGGGAATATTTTAAAGTTGAATGGAAGGATATACTAATATCTATCATTTTTATAATTCTATCATCAAATGAGAATGTTTTTTCATTAAAAAATGAAGCCTTATATGTGCTGATTTGGTTTATTATAGCTACGCTTTTTTCTTTATGTGCATATGTTAATCAGAGCGACTGTATGAAAAGTAGAAAGCGAATGCGAAATTATTGTCGTAAGCATAATATAGGCAATGGTGGGAAAGGACCATCCTTTGTACCTGAAATAGGAGGATGGACGAAAATAGCTATGCAATTGTTAGTTGCCATTATTGTATATATAATAGCTGTGCCTATAGCTTTGGGGATTCAGATGAATGACTTTAAGGTGTATATGGCGGAATACAGGTCTTTGTTCATAGGCTTGATGTGTGATACATACATAGTTACAATATATGCAGGGATTCAAAAGGCGACGATAGAATCTATATATGACATAAATAAAGGTAGAAATGATAAAAATATTATTCTTAAAAAAAGAAAAAATGTATTAAAAAACACGCTGACTATATTGGGCGCTATTATAATCTTAGCTTTGGCTTTTTATCACTATTTTAATAGTGAGTTTGAGGGCTTTTTTGATGTGGTAGCACGGAGAATAGTGGGTGGTATTTACATTTTATACTTGATATACCCTTTATTGTTGTGTATTTACCAGATTATAAAACATAAAAGAGGTATCAAAGGGGAGAGATGAGTGACACGACAAAAATCTATTAAGATCATTGATGATAAAGAGCTGGAAGCTGCCCGCAAGGAAAGCGACAAGTAATGGCGATGCAGAAAGTCGAATGATTGTATGCGCTGTCAGAGTAGACTCGCATAGAAAGCAATGATGACACGCGTGACGCTTTTTCGAAACATAATCTTTGTTAAAATCGCCGAAAATCGAGCTGAAAATTTTTATTTACAACAAACCTATTGATTAAAGGCTTTAGTTTTGATATATTAACGCGCATTTCTCTTATAAAGCTTGTGTACAACGTACATAAGGATAAAAAGAGAGCCGCCACTGATCGCAACAGTGACGGCCGTGCTACAAAGTAGCATGTAATTCACAAATTGAGGTCAGCCGCTCTCGTGGCTTTCCTTATGTTTATACTAACACAGCTTTGGGGCATTTACTATATGTTCAAGGCTGTTTTTCTTTTGTAGAAAATTATTTATTTTTTGCTTGTAGAAAAGTTCAACGTTGAACGTTTTGGAGGAATTATTTTACTAATGAGTAAGAAGTTGGCTGTTATATTTCCGGGGATTAGATAATATAAATGTATCACACGAATAGAGATGGAAGGGGTAACCAATGGAGTTGTTTAAGGGAAGACCGGAGAATGAGGAAGGACGCCTTCCAAGAGAGATACGGACTTATGATTTACTTGATTTGTTGGGAATAGAATATTTTAGGTCGGACCATGAAGCTGCTGGAAACATGGAGGATTGCAACGTAATAGATGCGATTCTTGAAGTGGTTATTTGCAAAAAATTGTTTCTATGCAACAGGCAGAAAACGGCTTTTTATCTGTTATTGATGCCGGGGGACAAAAAATTTAAGACAAAAGAACTGTCAGCACAAATCGGTTCAGCAAGGCTTTCATTTGCGGAGCCTGAGGATATGCTTAAGTATCCTGATATAGAACCGGGATCTGTCAGTGTCATGGGGCTTATGAACGATAAAGATCACGCTGTACAGCTCCTCATTGATGAAGATGTTCTTAAGGAAGAGAATGTCAATCTGGATACCGTAATCGAGTATAAGAAGAATGGCGTAAGGCACAACTTCCTGGATGAATATTGATATGATGCAACTTTGGGGTTTCGATACTAAAATAACACTTAAAGTGACACGGAGGATGACTGTGTCACTTTTTAATTACTTGACAAATGTAAAGTAAAATGATACCTTACAAGTGAGAAATACTTGTCAAATGTAAAGCAATTTGGGGTATAATAATGAAAGATATTATATTTGAACTTCAGGATATGAGGTATCTAAACTGGGCGAAGACACGTAAGTCATCGGGAACAGCAGGTTCATTTCTGAAATCTTATGATGATACAGGGAAAAAGAAAAAATATTATAAGCTGTCCGATAGTGATCCGATTAGGGGAATTATCGGGCATGAATGTGTTAATGAGATTGTAGTGCAGCGCTTGCTTGACCTTCTTGGTATTGAGCATCTGGAATACACGCTTGTTCACGCCCTTGTTACGGTTGAAGGCAAGGATTATGAGACCTATCTTTGCGTGTCCGAGGATTATAAAAATGAAAACGAGGGAAAGATTTCTTTAGAAGATTTCTATGCGGTGAACAAAACAGATGGAGAAACTGTATTTGATTTCTGCAAGCGAAACGGTTGGGAGAAGTATGTCTATGAAATGTACTTAATAGACTATCTTGTGCTTAACAGAGATCGTCACGGTGCTAATATTGAAGTATTAAGAGACATGAAGAAAAAGAGCGTGAGACTGGCCCCGCTGTTTGATCATGGACTCAGTTTAGTTTGCAGATGCCACAGTTTGGAGGAACTCAAAAGTTTTAAAGTAACTGAGGACAGAAAAGTTCAGGCTTTCGTTGGAACCATGAGTACACTTGAAAACGTAAAAACTATTCCGAAAGAGTTTATGTCAAAAATCCCGAAACTCAAAAAGAGTGACATAAAGGATATTTTTGAGGGATTAGATTCCATAATTGGAAAAGAATATTTGGCAAAGATGCAGGAGATGATATGGGAAAGGTGGTGCAACCTTGATCGTATTTGAAATACGAGATAAAGCCCAGAAAGGCAGGCTTTTAGGCTATCTTTTTTATTACGAAAAAAGCAAACGTTTCTTTAGTGAATTGCTGGAAGATACAGATGAGTGGACCTGTCCGTTTATTTTTTCCGGATTTGTAAAGAAGGGTAATTACAGCATTGATTCCATTTGGAGCGGAAAATTTGTTAACCAACGGATAATACCTCCGGACAGACAGAACCTTGGAAGCATCTTACGGGAAAATGGGTTAAAGGAATACGATGAGTTTAAACTTCTTCAATTAAGTGAGGGCCGGTGCGCGCAAGACGAGCTTTACCTTGTACGGATTCAGGACAAAGATATAATTCCCGAGGTTCAAAATAGATTAGATAAAAAAGTACTCGATGTCATGGCTCTAGAGGATTATAAAGCACTGGTTTTCTTCAGAGATAAGAAAGGCTTTGTCATTGATGTAAAAAAAGCATACGGGGAAAACAGACTGTTTGGGAACATACTTCGCAATGAAGAGTTGTATAGATATGTTCGTGTTTCTCCGGGAGGAAACGGAATCGAATGGGGCGAGGAAAGGTTTATACCTGCGGAAGAAATCCGAAGGTCAGGAAAAGAATCGCTTATTTCCTATGACGACATAAAGGGATTTATCAAGGAGCGTTTGGTAGACTCTGCGGAAACAGCTAAAATTCTGAATTGTTCCAGACAGTACATTAAGCAGCTTGCGGATAAGGAAAGGCTTTCCGCTGTGCGTGAAGGAGCAAACACCAATATTTATCTAAAAAGCATTTTGGAATCGGAAAGTTATTGACGTCTTATATGGTATAATTTCAATAACACAATTTGAACAAGAACAGGAGGACTAATGCTTTGGGTAGAAACCATCAATTTGTTAGGATTTTGAGAGGGAAATAAAAGGAAAGAGGTAAGAATATGCAGCTAATGAGTATGAAATGCCCGAATTGTAACGGAACTCTTAAGATGGTAAATGAGGGTACATTTTACTGCGCAAATTGCGATTCTGCATTCATGGCAGACTATGACAAGGACGATGTTGAAATTCAGAAAATGAAAATTGAAGCGGAGATCCGCAAACAGAAGCTGGGCCAGGCCCAGACCGGAGCGGAAGTAGAGAAACGCAAAGCGAAGGACCAATTTAGAATCAAGGTAATCGTTATTTCGATTGTTGCAGTATTCTTCCTTATCATCACAGTTCCTACGGTAATTGTTACACTGCAGTCAGAGAAAAAGGCAGTCGAAACACGTTTACAGGAAGAAAAAGACAGACAGGCACGCTATGAAGCGGAGGAAAAAGAGAAGGAAGAGAAGCGCAAGCAGGAACAAGCAGCCAAAGAGGCTGAGGAACAGGCGGCGCGTCAGGCAAAACTGGCTTCTTATAGATTGTCCGCGGAAGAGCTGACCTCAGATGATTTTTTTGTAGAAAATGCAAACAAAGCAATTGAGGTACAATTATGGGACAATACCAGTCTCTTTTATGACAATTGGGTATGGAATGTTGAGCCGGAGTATATCACAAGCTATTTCCTTACTGCGAAAGACGAAAATGCAAAGGTTCAGAGTATACTTGTCAGCTTGTACAAAATCACCTGGGATAGGGAAGATGATGACGGCGTAGATCAGTACGTGATGTACGATGGAGCTTGTTTGTATAATGTATCGAGAAACGAGGATGGAACAGTAAGATCCGATTATGATCCTGAGGAACTGTCGTACCACGATGAGCTTATAAGAAACCAGTTTATAAGCGGATACACAGAGTACGATCAGTTGGTTCGCCAGGAAATCTACGGCAATGCGGACTACGATTACTTCGAGTTTACCATGCCCCAGGATTAAAAAGAGAGAAAGAACATGGATGTCCTATATGTAAGAGCTATGGGGGTTCCCGGTATGACTGACATACTGTTTGAATATGATCATATATTGATTCGGTCGGAATACAGGACGCCGGATATCCATAAACATCTTGCTGCTCATATGGTATTTGGCATAAGAGGCGAACTTACCTGCGTTGTGGGCGATGATAAATTTAAGTGCCGGGGAGCATTTATAGCTTCGGATGTTGAGCACACCATATACGCCGAAACAGGCGATCTGCTACTGTTACGGATGAACGGATAAAGAAAGTACTGTCATTTTTAGAAGGCTGCAGTGCCATTCCCGAAAATGTCATGGATCTTCTATGTAGTGAGGCATGTCTTTCCGAAAGCAGATTATCTCATCTTTTTAAGGGGCAGATGGGAATTGCGCTTGGCCGGTATCTTGTTCTTGAGAAGATGAAGAAAGGCTATCTTTATTACTGCAATACCGGAAATATAACAGAGGCGGCACTGAATGCAGGCTTTGATTCGCCATCGCATTTTGCTGCTACCTGCAAGCGGATGTTTGGA
>JAIKXH010000137.1 GCA_024684215.1 Lachnospiraceae bacterium | reverse complement strand
CCCTGTGATGCAACATCATAATGATAAAATAATTATAAAATTTCCTTGTTTATATGGTTTGTGGCGTCGCCCGCCATCTATCTGTGCCCCACTATTGATTCCTTCGCTCGATTGTGGCGTCGCCTCCACACTACACCGACGCCACTTCCTTCACTTTCCTCTCCTTGTGGCGTCCCCTTCTCCCCGACAAAACGCCACACTCTTCACTTTCCTCTCCCTGTGGCGTCCCCTTCTCCCCGACAAAACGCCACTCCCTTCACTTTCCTCTCCTTGTGGCGTCCCTGGTTTGAACCAACGACATAAATTTCCGGCTTTTTCGCTATTTGTGGTGTCCTGCATCCTAGACAGAAGCATGCAAAATGTGAGGTTGTTTGAATTGTGGGGCTCTATAATAGCCTAGGCAAAAGCATGCAGACCCCCACAGCAGAAAAAGCGGCACCCCAAAGGTGCCGCTTTTCCTTACAAACTCTTCCTAAACTCATTTATACGATATAACAATAATTCCTACACATCCCTTACCGGTACAGCTACCGATCTTGCTCACTTTTCCCGGTACTACCGGTCTTACTACCGGTACAACCCCAGGTACACCCCCGGTACTTCTACCGATCTTGCTCACTTTTACCGGTACTACCAATACTGCTGCCAGTCTTTGCTGAGACGAATCAGGGCTTCCATGTAGAAATAGTCGCCCCAGATGTTGCACTCGTCAACGCCGTAGTGGTTGCAAGTATTGTACGGCGAATGATTTGAATACGTGCTGTGAAGAACCAAACCATTGGAGATTGACGTATCCTTTACAGCATAGTTATCGCAGAGACTCTTTAATATCTTAGCTGCAATCTCCCGGTAAAGAGCCGCCTTATCGGCGGGCACATGTCTCGACATTTCAAGCATACCGCATACTGCGATAGATGCCGAGGATGAATCTCTCGGCTCCTTGCTGCCGTCAGAAAATTCAAAATCCCAGAAAGGAACCAAGTCCTCAGGAAGGTGATCAATAAAGTATTCCAAAACATGGTCAAACAAATCAATATACTCTTCTCTATGCGTATATCTGTATGCCGTTGCTAAGCCATAAACTCCCCAAGCCTGACCTCTTGCCCATGCGGAACCGTCTCTGTATCCCTGACATGTAGCGCCATGATCCGGAGCTCCCGTTACAGGGTCAAAGAAAAATGTATGCCATGTGGAATAATCTTCTCTGATTAAATTTGAAAGTGCAGTGTGAATATGCTTGTCTGCAACTTCACGATACTTTGAATCACCGGTCTCATCAGCCGCCCAGTATAAAAGCGGAAGATTGTTAAGACAGTCTATTATCAAACGATAGTTTTCCGGCTGATCCATAGGCCCCCATGCCTGCAAAAATTCCCCTACCGGATGATAACGCCTCAGTAATCTGTCTGCTGCCAGAATTGCTGCTCTGTGTCCAACCTCGGATCCTATAAGTTTATATCCGGCTACACAGGAAGGCGAGTACAAAAATCCCATATCATGATGATCTACTTCAATCTCATTTTCTATACGGTATAAAAAGGAATCCATCTGAACCTTTGCAGCCCCCTCGAGGCTCTCTAAAACTTCAGGTCCATACTTTTCCGGATGATCCTTTACATACTCATATGCAATCCAGATTTCCCCGGTCCAAAAGCCTGTGGTCCAATCCACATTTTCCGTCGGAGCGTAAAAATTTTTCTCACTGTATGCCTTGGGAAAATGCGAAGTAAACTCAGGCAAGCATTCTGTAATCTGCTTTATACAAAACTCCAGCGCTTCCTTTATCTGTGAATCGTATATTGTCGCTTTATTTTTTAAAGTATTTTTCATCACGCTTCCCTTATTATCGTTTTTTCTGCTTACTTTATTATCGTTTTTTCAGCTCACTTTATACCTGCACAAGCAGCCTTATGTCCGCCGTATGCAGGCATAATATTTATTCATTGTACCTTTTCCCTACCCCTTAATTCCTGCGGAGGCTACACCTTCTACAAAGTATCTCTGCAAAATCAGGAATATGACTATAACCGGTATCAGCGAGAGCACCGAGCCTGCCATGATCAGGCCATAGTCCGACGAATATTGGCTGATAAACATTTTGAGTCCAAGCTGTATTGTCTTTTTCTCGACCGACTTTAAATAAATCAATGGTCCGAGATAGTCGTTCCAAGTGTTTACGAATGTAAAAATGGTCAACGTGGACAGCGCCGGTTTCGACAGCGGCAGCATTATCTTGGCGTAGATTTGATATTCGTTCATTCCGTCTATCCGGGCCGCCTCGTTTAGTTCCATAGGTATTCCTTCATAGAATTGCTTCATCATGAAAACGCCGAATGCCGAAAATGCCTGCAGACAGATAATTGCGAGCAACTTATCATTTAACCCGAATCTTCTCATCATAAGGAACTGGGGCACCATGTATACCTGCCAGGGCATTGCGATTGTGGCAACGTATGCAAGGAAAAGTCCGTTTCTGCCCTTAAAGTTTAATCTTGCAAAAGCATAAGCCGCAAATGAACTTGTAAGGAGCTGCAGAATCGTAACAACAATTGTCAATAATACGGTATTTCCTACAAATTTAATAAGCGGAATCTTTGTCCAAATATCCCTGTAGTTAGACCACTTCGGATTCTCGGGAATGAGAACGAAAGGTGTCATCTGGAATACTTCTCTGTCCGATTTAATCGATGCAGACAACATCCATACAAAAGGAACAGCCATCATTATTGCTATGACGATAAGGATTATGTATATGATAACCTTTTTAACAATTTCATTTCTTCTTTTTGAATGTAAACTTGAACCATATTCTTTTTTCTTTGTTATATGCTGACTCATGTTATCCCTCCTTATCTATCTCTTCTCTTTTGACCGGCAAACTGGATAATGGTAACAGCTAAAACGATAGTAAACAGGACCATCGCAACTGCGCTGGAATATCCTAAATCCCAGTCAATGAAAGCCTTCTGATAGATGTAATAAACCAGAACCGTTCCGGAGGGAGTAAGTTCACCGGAGCCTCCTCCGGCGAGCATAATGGCAATATCATATACCTTGAAACAGTTAATGGTCAGCATGACTACTACAAAGAAAGTAGTCGATCTTAGCTGTGGCCAGGTTACATAGCGGAATTTACTCCATGTACCCGCACCGTCAAGAGATGCAGCCTCGTATAACTCCGACGATATTCCCTGAAGACCTGCAAGGTAAATTACCATGTAATATCCCATGTATTTCCATACTGAGAAAAGTATAAGCGACACAAGTACCAGACTTCCCGAAAACCATTGGGGAAGCTTGTCCTGTGGAATTTTCATAACATAATATAAAAACGCGTTAACCGGTCCCTTTGAAGGATGGAATAACATTTTCCATACTGAGGTAACCGCTACAAGCGAGCCGACATAAGGGAAGAAAGAAAGAGTCCTGAAAATAGCTCTTCCCTTTACCTTCTGATTCAAAATAATAGCAAGCGCAAGTGATGCTATCATCGTTAAAGGTACCGTTCCGACGCTGTATATAATTGTATTTTTTAATGCCGCCCAGAAAAACGTATCATCAGCCATACGTTTAAAATTATCAAGTCCGGCAAATTCTATTGCATTACTTCCGTCCCATTTTAAGAATCCGAGAGCAAATGCAAAAACTATGGGTATTAGTGTAAATACGGCAAAGCCTATAAAGTTCGGCGCTATAAAAGAATAGGCAACCAGATCTCTTTTAAATGCTCTGCTCAAAACAGTTCCGGATCTTTTCTTTGATAATTTCCTCTGTATCCTCTCGATCCTAGCGAGAACTTTTTTCTTTTCCTTTCCCTCATAATCACCGTTCATGAGAGCATTCATCGTTTCATTCAGTTCATTCTGCATGAGATCGATATCCATGTTTTTAACGTTACTCATATAACTCTTTTCCTCCGTGGATGAATACTTTGGATAAAAAAACCGGGCTGTTGAAACTTCAACAGCCCAGTCAACCTTCTTATTTTCAGCAGACTCACTGCTCTAATAATCAATTATTTTGATTATTTGATTTTTGCAATTTCGTCGTTCATAGCCTTGATTCCGTCGTCGATGCTCATCTCACCGCTCATGATTGAACCGTGATAAGAATCAAGAATGCTGTTGATTTCTGATACGTTCTCAGCGTAAGGAACCTCAAGGTAAAGATTAGATACGTTTAATGCTTCCTTAGATGCATCGTCCTGAGGGAATCCTTCAAGACCTGTGATTATTGAAAGGGCTTCATCGGTCATGATTGCCGGGAAGTTACCGGTAGAAGCCATAACCTTTGCTCCTTCTTCACCTGATACCCACTTTACAAAATCCCAAGATGCATCGGGAGTATCGGTTGCTGTGGTAACTGAGATACCGGTAATGGTACCTAAAGTAGAACCTGCGGGAACACCGTCAGCGTGAGGATACTTTACAATACCCCAGTTTCCGCAAAGGCTTGAATCATACTCGCCGTTAGCGATATTGCTGATCATTGTTCCGATAAACCATGAACCCATGTTCATCATAGCTACGTCACCGCTTGAGAATGCTGCGGAATAATGTAATCCTTCAGTCTTAAGGTCGGTGTACTTTCTGCAGACACCATCTTTTTCCTGATTGAGAACCATCTCGTAGTAAGGCTTGAAGAAATCATACTGTCCGTCAAGGATTGTGTGAGTTCCGTCAAGTACACCAAAGAGCTGAACTGCAGATCTCCAGGTGTGATAATGTGCTCCGTATACCTGACTACCAAAATCAGTCTTTGTAAGCTTTCTTGCAAGTGCATCATACTCATCAAAGGTCATATCGTTTGTAGGATAATCAACTCCCGCATCATCAAATACGTCCTTGTTATAGAAG